>CAZQUP010000003.1:50829-68088 GCA_964596545.1 uncultured Desulfatibacillum sp.
CTGCGCACGGCGCTGTGCGCCCTTTCCTCCTTTGCGGGCTCTTTCGGCTTCGCCAACGGGGTTGAGTGGTACGCCGCCGAAAAAATCGACGTGCACGACGCCGTGCCCCTGAACTGGGGGTCCCCCGTAAACCAGGTCGACTGGATCGCCCGCCTGAGCCGCATCCTGAAAGAACACCCGGCGATGCATGCCGGCGCCGAAGTCCGCTTGGTCGGACGCGGTGGGGGAAACCACCTCGTGCTCCTGCGACGCGATCCGGTCCAGGGCAAGCGGCTGCTCGTGCTGGCCAACCTCGACGCCGCGCGTCCGGGAGCGGCTTACTGGGATCCGCGGGAGCCCGGCCTCGACTTTCGCCGCGGCCTGGATTTGCTGACCGAAGAGACGGTGGAGGCTTTCGCCCATGGGGAGCTGCTCGGCTGCGCCCTGGAGGCCGGCCAGGTGCGCTGCCTGAGCCCGGACCCGGCCGATCTTGAGGCTCTGCAGCGCCAACGGCGGGACCCCTTCGCCCCGCCCGGCCGTATCGAACGCCAGCGCCTGCGGGCCAAGGCGCTCGAAGTCATCTCCCGGGGAGAACGCGGCATCGACGTGACGGGGATCGACCCGGAGCAGGCGGCCGTGGCGCTGCAGGCCGATCCCGCGGGATTTCTCGCGCAACAAGGATGGGGTCACCGCCTCACGCGCTGGCTGTGGCCCCGGGATCTTCGCCGCGAGGTCATGCTCCCCCCGGAGCATTTTCTGCTGGTCGTCGCGCGGGAGCCCTTCCGGCTGCGGGTCACCGACCGCAGCCGCACCCTGCGCGCCGAGACCTCGATCGCCACGGTGAAGGGGATGCATTTCTGTCTTTTGTCTCCCCTTCCCGCGCCGCGGCGGCCGAAAACGATCGGCCTCGATCTCCGCGTCCATGAACCGGGCGCCACGCGTCATGCCACGGCCGATCTGCTGCTTTTGCCTTCACCGGAGGCGACCTTCGTGCGCCGCCGCTTCAGCCGCGCCGAGCTCCTCGAGACGCCGCGCCGCATCCTGGCCACAAACGGCCGGGGGGCCATGGCGCGCACCGCGGTCGCCTGGGGCAGACTCGAGAGCCGCTACGACGGGTTGCTCGCGGCCAATCCGGACCCGGTGCGTCCCGTGGATCGCTGGATGCTTTTCGCACGCTGTCGCGCCTGGGTCCTCTATCAGGGCTATTCCCGGGAGCTGAACCTCGACTGCCTGCAGGCCTTCTCCACCATGCCGCGAAGCGGCGGTTTCTGCTGGCGTTTCCGCGTCCCCTGTGGACAGGGGGAGCATGTGCGGCTTTCCCTCCGGTTGGAGGTGCCTGCGGGCCGCAACTGCGTGCACCTCGTCTTCCACCGCCACCGCGCGGAGCACGCCGAGGGACGACTTGCGGACGATGTCCCGGTGCGCCTGATCCTGCGTCCCGACATCGAAAGCCGCAGCGTGCACGAGCCGACCAAAGCTTACACCGGCCCCGAGCATCGTTTCCGCGCCGCGGTGATCGCGCGGGACGAGGGCTTCCGTTTCGCTCCCGACCCCGGACCGGGCCTGAACGTCGCCATCTCGTCGGGCCGCTTTGTTCTCGAGCCGCAGTGGGAATACATGGTCCATCGCGCCGCCGACGCGGAGCGGGGGGAGGACCCGCACTCGGATCTCTTCAGCCCCGGCTACTTCGAGACCCCCCTTGCCGGAGGAGATCGGGTGACCCTCTCCGCCGAGGCCGGAGCCTTTTCCGAAGAACCGGCCCTCCTCGCCGCCGCCGCGATAGCGGAGCCCTGCCCCGGCCCTCTCTTCCGCGAAGACGCCCCCGCCCATCCGCTCACCGTTCTGCGGGAGGCTTTGGAACACTACCTCGTCGAGCGCGACGGTTTGAAAACGGTGATCGCGGGCTACCCCTGGTTTCTCGACTGGGGGCGGGACGCGCTGATCTTCTGCCGCGGCCTGATCGCCGCCGGACGGCTCTCGGAGGCGCGCTCGGTGCTCCACCTCTTCGGCCGCTTCGAAGATCAAGGAACACTCCCCAACATGATCCGCGGCGCCGACACCTCCAACCGCGACACCTCGGATGCTCCGCTGTGGTTCGCCGTCTGCTGTGCGGAGCTGGCCGAGGCCGAAGGCGGCCTCGAGGCCCTGGAGGTCGACTGCGGCGGTCGCCGCCTGCGCGAAATCGTCGCCTCCATCGTTCGCGGACTGCAGCGGGGGACGCCGAACGGCGTGCGCATGGACCCGGCCTCGGGCCTGGTGTTCAGCCCGACCCATTTCACCTGGATGGACACCCAGCACCCGGCGGCCAGCCCGCGGGAGGGTTACCCGATCGAAATCCAGGCCCTGTGGCACGCCGCCCTGCGTCTGATGGCACGGCTCGATTCCCCGTCCGCCGCGGAATGGGAAGATCTCGCCCGTCGGGTCCGCCGGGCCCTGGTCGAACGCTTTTGGCGTGCCGAGGAAGGATTCTTCGCCGACTGCCTGCACGGGGCAGCGGGGACCCCGGCTGCGGAAGCCCGCCCCGACGATCACCTGCGCCCCAACCAGCTTCTCGCCTTGACCCTCGGGGCGATTGAGGATCCCGCCATCGCCCGTGCGGTTCTCGCCGCCTGTGAGGAGCTGCTGGTCCCCGGGGGGATCCGCAGCCTCGCCGACCGTCCGGTCACCCACCCGCTGCCGGTCGAGTGGCGGGGGCGCCTTTTGAACGACCCCTGGCATCCCTATCGGGGCACCTACCGCGGCGACGAGGACACCCAGCGCAAACCGGCCTATCACAACGGGACGGCGTGGACCTGGCTCTTTCCGGCCTACGCCGAAGCCTGGGCCGGTGTGTACGGCGAGCCGGGCCGTAAAACGGCGCTTGCCTGGTTGACGGGCAGCCTTGCGCTCCTCGAAAGCGGCTGCCTCGGACACCTGCCCGAAATCCTGGACGGCGACCGGCCGCATACTCCGCGAGGCTGCGACGCCCAGGCCTGGGGTGCAAGCGAATGGGTCCGGGTGTGGCTCAAGCTCGGCGGCGGATGACCTCCGGCGGCGGATTGATTTTTCCCGGTCCTCCCGATATCCTGCTTCGCAACAACGCCAACCGCGAACGCCGCCTTCCTCCGCACGCCGCGGCGGGTCGTCGCGTTTCCATTTCCCCGAAGAGAGTGCCCGACGATGGTCCAGTTCAGCTATTTTCAGGTCCGGCCGAACATTCCGGAAAACCTGGCCTTTCTCGAGATCCTGGCCCAAAACATGTGGTGGTGCTGGACGCGGGATGCGATCGAGCTTTTCCGCCGCATGGATCCCAGGCTCTGGGCCGAATGCCGGCGCAACCCCATTCCCTTTCTCGCCCGCCTGCCGCAGGGGCGTCTCCAAAAACTCGCCCGTGAGGCGAGCTTCACCGGCCACCTCGAGCGCGTGCGTCAGATGTTCGAAAAGCGGGTCAATCAGCCCGACATCCGCTTCGAGCTGCCGCTGGGGCGGTCGGAGGCGATCGCCTACTTCTCCATGGAATTCGGCCTTCATGAGAGCCTGCCGCTCTTTGCAGGGGGGCTGGGGATCCTGGCCGGGGACCATCTCAAGGCCGCCTCCAATACGGGGCTTCCTCTCGTGGGGGTCGGCCTCATGTACCAGCACGGCTATTTCCGCCAGTACCTCAATCACGAGGGCATGCAACAGGAAGCCTACCCCGAAACCGACTTCTACAATCTTCCCCTGCAGCGCATGCGCGACGCCCAGGGAAACGAATTGCGCGTCAGCATCCGCGGCGCCGACGGGGTGATCCAGGCCATGGTCTGGAAGATTTCCATCGGCACCATCCCGCTTTTTCTTCTGGACAGCAACATCCTCGAAAACCCCCCGGAATACCGGGAAATCACCGCCCGGCTCTATCCCGCCGAATCCCGCACCCGTCTTGCCCAGGAGGTCCTGCTGGGGCTGGGCGGCATCCGCGCCCTGCGCGCCATGGGCATCACCCCCAAAATTCTGCATTTGAACGAGGGCCACTGCGCCTTCGCCGCCGTCGAGCGGCTCGCTCAGACCGTGGAAGCTCTGGGGGTGGATGTGGGGACGGCGCTGCAGATCTGCGCCCGCAGCACCATCTTCACCACCCACACTCCGGTTGCGGCCGGCCACGACGAGTTTCCCGCCGACCAGGTCCGGGCCTATCTGCGGCCCGTGGCCGAAAAGCTCGGCCTCACCGAGCGGGAGATCCTCTCCTGGGGTCAAATCCAGGGATCCCACGAGCATGCGCCCCTCTCCATGTTCATTCTGGGGGTGCGCCTCTCGGGTTTTTGCAACGGGGTCAGCCGGCTTCACGGCGGCGTCGCCCGCCGCATGTGGTCGCACCTCTGGCCGGGACGGCCGGTGGAAGAGATCCCCATCACCCATGTCACCAACGGCGTACACCTGCCCACCTTCGTGTCCCAGGAGTTCGCAGGTCTCTTCGAGCGTTACCTCGGACCCGACTGGTATCTCGGCTCGCAGAAGCCGGAAAACGTCCGCCGGATCGACGAGATCTACGACGAGGAACTCTGGCGCGCCCACGAATTGAACCGCTCGCGTCTGATCCGCACCTGCCGCGAGCACCTGGTGCGGCAATACAAAAACCGCAACGCCCCGCGCAAGGTCCTGGAGGCCGTGGAAAAGGCGCTCGACCCGAATATCCTGACCGTCGCCTTCGCCCGGCGCTTCGCCACCTACAAAAGGGCGTTTCTCCTGATCATGGACCCCGAGCGGCTGGAGGCGATCATCAACAACCCCAAAGCCCCCGTGCAGTTCATCTTCGCCGGCAAGGCCCATCCCCGCGACAACGAGGGCAAGGACCTCATCCGGCAGCTCTTCCAGTTCGCCAACCGGCCGGCGGTCCGCGAGCGCTTCGTTTTCCTCGAGGATTACGATCTGCACCTGGCGCGGCATCTGCTCCAGGGCGCCGATGTTTGGCTGAACACTCCCCGGCGACCTTTCGAAGCCTGCGGCACCTCGGGCATGAAGGCGGCGATCAACGGCGGCCTCAACCTGAGCATCCTCGACGGCTGGTGGGACGAAGGCTACCGCGCCGAGATCGGCTGGTCGATCGGCAACGGCGAAGAATACGAGGACCACGCCTACCAGGACGCGGTGGAAAGCCAGGCGCTTTACAACACGCTCGAAAACGAGGTCATTCCCCTCTTTTACGACCGGCGAAACGGCGATGTGCCGGCAAGATGGATCGAGATGATGAAGGCTTCGATGAAGGTGGCCATGGAGGACTTCTGCAGCCTGCGGATGATCCGCGACTACACGGAGCAGTTTTACGCCGCGGCCGCCGGCTGGTACGACCGTCTGACGGCCGACGACGTGAGTGAGGCCAAGCGCTTGGCGGAAAGGCACGCGCGGTTGCGCCGGCATTGGCAGGAGATCCGCCTCGGACTGCCGCAACGCAACGCGCACGGCATCCAGCGCGTGGGCGACCAGATCGAGATCACCGTCGAGGTGCACCTCGGATCGCTCACCCCCGAGGAGGTCGACATCGAGCTCTACTACGGGCATTTCAAGAGCCATGCGGAGCTCGTGAACGGCCGCGTCGTCCCCATGGAGGTCTTGGAATCCCGGGGGGAGGGGGACCATCTCTACGGCTGCACGTTGACCTGTGAAACCGCCGGACGGTTCGGGTATGCCGTGCGGGCGACCCCGCACGGCGACCCCTGGATCAAGATGAGTCCGGGGCTCATCACCTGGGCTTCCGGTTGATCCGGTTTCGATCGGAGGAAGCGATGGAAGAGACGCGACGCAACCCGCGGGTGCTGATCGTCACCCCGGAGGTGACCTACCTTCCCGACCGTATGGGGAGCCTCGCTTCCTTTTTCACGGCCAAGGCGGGCGGGCTGGCCGATGTGTCGGCCGCGCTGGTGAGCGCCCTTTTCGACCAGGGAGCCGATGTCCATGTCGCGCTCCCCGACTACCGATCCATTTTCAGCGACCGGCTGGTCCCCTTTCTGCGGGAGGAGATCTCAAGCATCCAGCGCAAGATGCCCGACGACCGGGTCCATCTCGCCGAGGACCGCGCCTTCTTCTACATCAACCGCGTCTACTCGAGTTCCGGCGACGAGAACATCAAGCTGGCGCTCGCCTTTCAACGGGAAGTGATCAACAACATCATCCCGCGGGTGCAGCCCGATCTCATCCACTGCAACGACTGGATGACGGGGCTGATCCCGGCGGTCGCCCGCCGCTTGCGCATTCCCAGCCTGTTCACGATTCACAACATCCATACCGTCAAGACGACGCTCGCCTCGATCGAAGACCGCGGCATCGACGCCGCTAGTTTCTGGCAGCATCTCTACTTCATGCACTGGGCCGACGCCTACGAGTCGTCCCGGGAGACGAACCCCGTCGATCTGCTCACCAGCGGCATCTTCGCCGCCCACTTCGTCAACACCGTCAGCCCCACCTTCCTGCGCGAGGTGGTCGAGGGCCGGCACGACTTCGTCGAAGAGCAGATCCGGCGCGAGCTGGCCAACAAGTACCACGCCGGCTGCGGCTTCGGCATCCTCAACGCCCCGGACCCCTCCTTCAACCCCCGGACCGACCCCGATCTGAAGGCGCGTTACGGCCCGGAAGACCATGCGGCCGCCAAACGCGAAAACAAACGCTTCCTGCAGCGTACGCTGGGTTTGATCGAGGACGTGAGCGCTCCGCTCTTTTTCTGGCCCTCCCGGCTCGATCCCGTACAGAAGGGCTGTGCCTTGCTCTCCGACATCTTCTACCGCGTGATCTCGCGCTGGTGGGAAAAAAACCTTCAGGTGGTCTTCGTCGCCAACGGCGAATACCAGCGGGTCTTCCAGGACATCGTCAATCACCACCGCTTCCAGCGCCGGGTGGCCATCTGCGACTTCAGCGAGACCATGGAGCACCTCGCCTACGGGGCCTCGGATTTCATTCTCATGCCCTCGCGCTTCGAGCCCTGTGGGCTACCGCAGATGATCGCCCCGATCTACGGCTCGCTTCCCGTCGCCCACGACACCGGCGGTATCCACGATACGATCCGCCACCTCGAGGTTGACCACGATACAGGCAACGGATTCCTTTTCCGCGTCTACGACGCCAACGGCCTCCTCTGGGCGATCGAGCAGGCGATGGCGTTCTTTTCGCTGCCGGAGGCGGTACGCGGGCGACAGATCCGTCGGATCATGACCGAAAGCGCACGGGATTTCACCTATGAGCGCACGGCGCGACAGTACATCGAACTTTACGAAACCATGCTCGAAAGGCCGCTCATCGTCGAGTAAGCGCGCCGCCGCAGGCCGACGGGAGAAAATACCTCCCGCCTCAAAGAGCTCCCGAAGCGCAAATGAACGCCTGGAGCGGCTGCTCGCCCTTGATCCCGGGCTCCGGCCTTATGCCGAGATTCTCTTGCACCGCTACAGGAAAATCGAGGCCACCGAACGGCGCCTGACCGGCGGGCGCCTGAGCCTCGCCGACTTCGCCTCCGGCCACGAGTTTTTCGGGCTCCACCGTCGCGGCCCACGCTGGGTCTTCCGCGAGTGGGCGCCGAACGCCGAAGCCGTCTTCCTCGTCGGGGATTTCAGCGGCTGGAAGGAGCTGCCGGAATTCGAGCTGCGGCGTACCGACCCGCGCGGGGTCTGGGAAATCCGGCTCCCCGGATCGCGGCTACACCACGGCGATCTCTACCGGCTGAAACTCTACTGGCCCGGGGGGTCCGGCGACCGCATTCCCGCCTGGTGCCGCCGGGTGGTTCAGGATCCGGCGACGCTGATCTTCAACGCCCAGCTCTGGCGTCCTCCGCAGCCCTATCGCTGGCGTCACCCGCGTTGGCGCCGCCCGAAGACCCCGCCCCTGGTCTACGAAGTGCATCCCGGAATGGCCCAGGAAGAGGAAAAAGTCGGCACCTGGGCCGAGTTCACCGAAAAGGTCCTGCCGCGGATCCGACGGACCGGCTACAACACGATCCAGTTGATGGCCGTCCAGGAACACCCCTATTACGCCTCCTTCGGCTATCAGGTCTCGAGCTTCTTTGCCGCCAGTTCCCGTTTCGGAACGCCCGAAGACCTCAAAGCCTTGATCGATACCGCCCACGGCATGGGCATCGCCGTCGTGATCGACCTCGTACACTCCCATGCCGCCTCGAACGAGGTCGAAGGATTGAGCCGTTTCGACGGCACCCTCTATCAGTACTTTCACGACCTGCCGCGGGGGCGCCATCCCTCCTGGGACTCCCGCTGCTTCGATTATGGAAAGCCTGAGGTGCTCCATTTCCTGCTGTCCAACTGCCGCTTCTGGCTCGACGAGTACCGGGTGGACGGATTCCGCTTCGACGGCGTCACCAGCATGCTCTACCTCGACCACGGCCTGAACCGCGACTTCCGCTCCTACGCGGACTACTTTCAGGAGAACGTCGACGAAGACGCCCTGACCTACCTGGCGCTCGCCAACCGGTTGATCCACGAGCTCAACCCCCGCGTCATCACCATCGCCGAAGATGTGAGCGGAATGCCGGGGCTGGCCGCTACCCAGGCCGAAGGGGGCACCGGTTTCGATTACCGCTTCGCCATGGGGATCGCCGACACCTGGATCCGACTGGTCAAGGAGGTCCCCGATGAGTTCTGGCCGATGGGCCACCTCTGGTATGAGCTGAACAACCGCCGGCCGGAGGAAAAAACGATCAGTTACGCCGAATCCCACGATCAGGCCCTCGTAGGCGACCAGTCGCTTATGTTCCGCCTCGCCGGCGCCGAGCTCTACTGGCACATGCGGCTCGAAGACGATCATTTGCGCATCGACCGCGCCATGGCTTTGCACAAGATGATCCGTCTGATCACGCTCGCGACCGCCGGCAGCGGGTACCTGAACTTTATGGGCAACGAGTTCGGCCACCCCGAATGGATCGATTTCCCGCGCGAGGGAAACGGCTGGTCGTACCGCCATGCACGCCGTCAGTGGAGCCTGGTCGACGACCCGGCGCTCAAATACGCGTTGCTGGCACGCTTCGACAGGGACATGATCGCGCTGGCGGAAGAAGCGCGCCTCTTTGAGGACCCCGCGGCGCGGCTGCTTTGGGACCACGAAGAGGACAAGATCCTCGCTTTTCTGCGGGCCGGAATGATTTTCGTCTTCAATTTTCACCCGACCCGCTCTCACGTGGGCTACCGCATCCCGGCGCCTGCCGGCGTCTGGCGTTTGATTTTCGACAGCGACGCCCGGCTATACGGCGGGCACGGCCGGCTGATGCCCGGCGAGGAGCACTGGAGACTCGACGGAGGCGTAATCAGCCTCTATCTCCCCACGCGAACGGCGATCGTCCTGCGGGCTTCCGCCTGAAACGGAAAGTTCAGGATTTGCGGGTATAGGCTTCGAAGTACTTCTTGACCCGATCGATGTACTCGGTGGTCTCGGGATAGGGGGGGATGCCGGCGAAGCGATCCACGGCTCCCGGCCCGGCGTTGTATGCGGCGAGCGCGAGCTCCAGGTTCCCGCCGTAGCGGTCGAGCATCTCCCGTAAATAGCGGGCCCCCCCCTCGATGTTCTGTTGCGGATCGAAGGGGTTTTCCACATTGAGCAGGCGGAAATTCATCGGCATGATCTGCATCAGGCCGCGAGCCCCCTTCCGTGAAACGGCGTTGGGATCGAAATCGGACTCCGCCTTGATTACGGCCTTGATCAAGGGGGCTTCGATGCCGTACTTGCGCGAGGCGTCCTCGATGATGGGATCGAACTGGCGGGCGTCCAGCCGGGCGATAAACTGCCGGCGCTCGCGCATGAAGAGCTTGAACTTGGGGGAGGTCGGCGTGTTGGTGAAGTGCATGATCCCGTTTTCGTCGATGTAGCGGTAGATGTCGGCTTCGGCCGTTTGCGGCGTAACGCCAAGGCCGAATGCCATCAGCGCCGCGATGAGAATCGCCGTCATCTCTCTTATTCCTGCTGATTTCTCTTCCCCGATTCTTTATTATTTTACCAGCAATACCCCCCGCGGAGCAAGCGCGGCGCTGAAAAGCGAGTGTTTTCAAACACTCGGCGTCAGGGGAACAGATCCAATTGGCGCGGTTCAACCTTTCGAGGCTTTTCTTCCGTGCCCTCCGGCACCAGGTCCAGGCGGAAAAGAAAGGGCGACGGTCTTCTTTCCCGCCAGCTTCCGCGAATGACCCTGCGGCGCGCCCAAGTCAAAACCAGATTCTCTTTGGCCCGGGTCAGGCCGACATACAGCAGGCGCCGTTCCTCCTCGGAGCGGCTTGCGTCATCTCCGGCGTCCTCCCAGGGGAGAAAGCCTTCCTCGCAGCCGGCGATGAAGACGACGGGAAACTCGAGGCCCTTGGACCCATGGAGGGTCATCAGGGCCACTCGCTGCGCGGCAGCCTGGTAGAAATCGCCGTCATTGGAGGACATTAGCAACCGCTCGAGGATTTCCCCGTCCGCATCCTCCGGGAAAGAGGAAAGAATCTCCTCCAGCGCCCTGCGGGCCGCCGCCAGCTCCGGAGCGATGTTTTTCCCGAGCGACAGCACTTCCAGAAGATGGAAGATCGCCTCTTTTTCCTTCTTTTGTGTCGCCTCGCGCTGCAGGCGTCGCAGATGGGCGACAGCGGCGAGCAGAAAGCGCTGTTCCCGGGTTTTCAGGCCGGCAACGGGGAAGCGCTCGGCCGTCTCGCAGGCTTTCTCGAGGCGCAGGTTTTTTTCGTAGGCCCAATCGATGAAGGCCGCAAGGCGCCCCGGCGGCAACGGCGGATCAAGAAACCCAGCGGCGGCGGCCAGATCCTCGAGACTCGCCTTGCCCAGCCCGAGCCGCAACCAAGAGATCAGCCGCAACGTCTCGGCGCCGAAAAGGGACTCGCGACGGTTGACCCGTTGAAAGGGGATGCCGCTGCGCTCGAGTTCGCGCGCGATCGGCTTCCAGAGCGCCGCCGTGCGCGTCAGCACGGCGAAATCCTGGTACGATCGGCCCGCGACGCCCGCCGACCGGAGGAAAAGGGGGTCCGCCGTCTCGTGAAAACCGGTGGCGCCGACTGCGGCGCGGATCGCGCGCGCAATGAAACGCGCTTCATCGTCCTCATCGAGGCATTCCCGCAGCCGGACGACCCCGGTGTCAAGCTCCGTCCGCACCGGCCGATTCAGGAGCGCATCGTCTTCCGCGACGATGAGACGGCGCGAAGCTCTGACGATCGCCGGCTGCGAGCGGAAATTGTGTTCCAGCGGCAACGTTACAGCATCGGGATAATCCTCCTGAAAGCGACGAAAAAACGAAGGATCCGAGCCGCGGAAACCGTAGATCGCCTGGGCGGGATCGCCGATGGCCACAAGCGCCGGCTCTCCGGGGCCTCCGGGAGCCAGATGGCGCAGGATGCGGTATTGGGCGAAATTAAGATCCTGGTATTCGTCGACGTAGATTTCGCTGAACCTCAAGCGGCACTTCCGGCGCCAGGCGGCATCGGATTCGAGGCGCCGGGCGACGAAAAAGAGCGAATCCTCGAGATCGAGGAGCCCCTGGGAAGCAAGCAGGCTCTGGTACTGCGCGTAGACGGCGCGGAAGCGACGCAGGTCGCGCTCTTCCGCAGCGGTGGAAGCGCGGAGTTCCTCCGGGGAGAGAAGCGCCTGTTTGGCGGCGATGATGCGCGCCCGAAGCTTGCCCGCCCGCAGTCCTTCTTTTCCTTGCACCGGCTCCACAAGGCGTATCGCGCGGACGACCAGGGCCTCCTGTTCGATCTCGTGCAGGATCTGGTGTTGCGTCGGCAGGCCTGCCTCTTCGCCGAGCAGCCTCAGGCAGAACCCGTGAAACGTCGTCACCCAGGGAAGCTTCGCTTTCGGCTGCAGCCGCGCACGGAGGCGAGCGCTCATCTCCTCGGCCGCCTTGCGGGTGAAGGTCACCGCCAGGATGCGCGCAGGGGGGACTCCTTCCTCGATCCGCCGGGCGATGCGCATCGTCAGCACATGGGTTTTGCCGGTACCCGGTCCGGCGATGATCAGAAGACGTCCGGGGGGCGATTCGACGATGCGGCGTTGCTCTTCGGTGAGTGAATGCTCGTGCGCCGCCGTCGTCTCTTGCGGCTCTTCGGGACGGCGCCGATCGTCGATCTCCAAAAAAGATCCCCGGATCTTACGGCGCGGAGGCTCAAGCCCTGCGGGTACAGCGAAGAGCGCTTTTTGCCCGAAAAGCATCGCGCGTTCCTGCTCGCGAAAGATGCGGATCGTCCCGTATTCGCCGTCGCATCCGGGCAGGATTTCGATCTCGCCGCGGCGCATGCGCTCGATCGCCTTGTCGAGAAGTGGAACCCCGCAGCTGCGGATCTCTTCCGTCGATCGCTGTCGAAGCACGGCGAGCTCGGGGCCGAGGGCGGCAAGCACGCGAAGCCGGGCCTCGGCGACTTTGCGGCTCGTTTTGGGACGCTGAAAGATTTCGGCTAGAATGTCGGCAAGCGGAATCAGGCTTTCAAAGGAGAACTCGCTCGGCGCCGAACCCGTTGGACACGGCCGGTCGGCCAGGGCCTCTACGCGGTGCAACACCCCGACCGTGAGGCTTTTCCCGCAACGCGGGCAAATTCCGCCGTGTTGTCTCGTTTCCTGAGGAGAGAAACGCACCCTGCAGTTGCGGTGACCGTCGTAATGGTATTTTCCCTCTTCAGGATAGAATTCGATGGTCCCCAGGAACCTTCCCGAACCCTTTCCCTGCAGTGCATCCCGCAGGGCAAAAAACGATGGCTCTCCGGCGAAGGAAAAGCGATTGGCCTCCCGACCCAGGTTTTCCGGCGAGTGGGCGTCGGAATTGGAGATCAGGCGGACGCGGTCCAGGAAGGAGACGCGCCGATTCATGGGGGGATCGGAGGAGAGCCCCGTCTCTACGGCAAAAATCTCGCCGGACAGATCGCCGAAGCATTCTTCGAGCGAATCAAAGCCCGACTGGGAGCCGAGAACCGAAAACCAGGGAGTCCAGATGTGGGCCGGTATGAGAAAGGCCTCGGGGCAGGTGTCCAGCAGCAGCGCCAGCAGATCGCGCGCATCCAGCCCGAGGATGGGTCGCCCGTCGGAGTGGATGTTGCCGATCTTTTCCAGCCTACGGTTGAAGGCACGAAGACTTTCCAAGTCGGGAAAATAAACGAGATTGTGGTTTTTTCGAGTTCGGCCGGCTTTTTTGTAGATCAGCGAAACTTCCGCGGATAGAACAAAGCGCACCTCCTGCCTGCACGATGAGGGAACCCCTTCTTCCCGATTCGCCAGGCGGGGATCGAGGCGCCACAGGCCGTCTTCCGCCGGATGAAGCTGATCCGCGATCTCGGCCAACCAAGCGGGATGGGTGGCATCGCCCGTGGCCACAAGCTGAAGGCCTTTGAGCTGGGCTGCGGCATTCAGTGTGAGCAGCGTCAGTCCTCTGGCCGTGGCTCGCGAAAAGCGCGAGTGCAGGTGAAGATCGGCAAGAATTTCCCGACTGTAGATGGGACTTGTCATGGACGGCTAAATTCGCTATGTAATTGAAAAAAATTTAATCTGCAACCTTTGATCCGATCCTGGTCCAAGAGGCCGGCAAAATGGGACTTTTTTCTTCGTCTTTTTCCTTCGTGCGCTATCGCGTCGAGGGAAGGATCACCGGCGAGCCCACTGAGGCGGTCCGCGAGGGTCTCAAGCGCCATGCCATCCGGGAAATCGAGGATGAACCCGCGGATTCCGCCTCGGGTTGGACGTCGTTCGGCAGCCCTTTCCAACCTGACTTTGAAGGCGACTCCTTTATTCTGGGAAACCATTTCATCTTCTCCCTGCGAATCGATCGCAAGCCTCTGGCGGCAAGCCTTTTTCAAAAGGAATTCACTTTATCCACCAGACGGAGATTACGGGAGACGCGCCGTAGTTTTCTTTCCCGGGACGAAAAACAGACTCTCAGAGAAAAAGTGACCGCAACCCTTCTGGCAAAGATACCGCCGGTACCCCATGTCTACGATCTCGTATGGGATTTTGAACAAGCGAGAGTTTTCTTTTTTTCGGTGCAAAAAACCGCCAATGAAGAGCTGGAGCGCCTTTTCCGAAAGTCCTTTTCTCTTTCCCTGATCCGCTTGATTCCTTACACCGCCGCGGAGTTGCAATGCGGTCTGAGCGACAAGGAAAAAGACCTTTTAGCCGCCCTGACGCCCAGCCGAATGTGAGGGTTCTGAAAGCGATGCTTGATCTCTCCGTCGCCTATCACCGGTATCGATTTCTGGGAGATGAATTTCTGACTTGGCTCTGGCATGGAATCGAAACCCGCGTGGCGGCGTTCTGTGCCCTGGATCCGGAGATCTTGGCCATCGAGATCGCCGATCGTATGGTGATCGAAAACCGGACCGGTCAATCCAAAGAGAAAATCACCATCAAAGGAGACCATGCCGGTCTGGAAGAAGCAAAACTCGCTCTGCGCAAGGGAGCCTGGGTGAGCGAGATTGCGCTTCTGCTGCGCGCGGCGGAAGCGGAAAAGGAGTACCGTCTGACGGTCAAGGGAGAAAATTTGAATCTCTGTGGGGTGAAGATCCCTTCTCCCGCTGCTTCCGTCTCCACTGAGGATCTTGAAACTTCCTTTCTCGAGCGCATGGATCATTTATCAAAACTTACTAATTTTATTGATAAAATATTTACTCTATATCTTTCGGAGCGTCTATCCGCCAAATGGAAAAGCGTGCATCTTTCTTCCATGCGCCGATGGCTGAACGATGAAGGTCCAAAGAAAGAGGTCTTATGAACATCCCTACGAAAGGGACACAAAAATGTCCGTCAACGTGTTTTCACCCCGGGTTTTTCCTACAGCCTAATTTTATTTTTTTACTATTATAATCAATATATTAAGAATGTTTTCAACTTTTCGACAGTCCTTCTTCTTGTTCTTTTTTCAATTTATTCAGGAGAATGACAATGAAGGTCACGGTTCAAAAAAAACACATCCTTCCGGTCTTGTCCAAACTTCAGGGGATCACGGGACGAAAATCCAACCTGGCCATCACCACTCATGTTCTCCTGAGTGCCGAAAAGAAAGGGATTTCCCTTTCTGCAACCGATTTGGAAACCGGCTTCGAAGGCCAATACCCGGCACAAGTGGAGCAGGAAGGACGTACAGTTCTTAACTCAAGAAAATTATTCGAAATAATTAAGGATTTTCCCAGCGAAGAAATTATCTTGCAACAGCTGGACAACCAATGGATCGAAATTAAAAAAGATCAGATCGAGTTTCACATCGTGGGAATGAACCCTGAGGATTTTCCGGCGATTCCCAAGATTGAAGCCGAGGTTCAGCTGCATCTGTCTTCCAGGGAACTTGCTTCCATGATTCAGAAAACGGTCATCATCCCCGCGGCCTCCGATGACCGCCGGCCCCATATTTTGGGCGTCTATTTTGAAAAGCTGCAAGAAGGCTCAGAGGTCCTGTTACGCATGGTTTCTACCGACGGCAGCAGGCTTTCCAAGATCGACTTACCGATTTCACCCGCCGCAGAGGCGGCTTTCGAGCGTGGAGCCCTTGTTCCCAAAAAGAGTCTGATCGAAGTCGGCAAATTCCTGGATGGGGATACGCTCGCCGAAATCGCGTTCAAGGAAAATCATATGCTTCTGCGACGGGACGACGAGCGACTGGTCGTTCGCTTGCTGGAAGGGGAGTTCCCAAAATACCATGACATCATTAAAATTTCAGATGGAATTAAGGTCAAGCTGGAAAGACTCACTTTCCTTTCGGTCTTGCGCCGGATGTCCATCCTGAGTTCCGAGGAATACAAGGGGGTCATTTTTAATTTCGAAAAAGACTCCCTCACCGTCTCCTCGACCAATCCGGATCTTGGGGAGTCCAAAGAGGTTCTCACGCTTCAATTCCCCGGGAAAAAAATGACCACCATGTTCAATCCACGCTTCTTCATCGATTGTTTGAACGTCATGGAGGACGAATTCATCTTGCTGCACCTTACGGGTGAGGACCGACCCTGCATCCTCACGGGAGAGAAAGACCTTCGCTACCTGAGCGTGCTCATGCCGATGAGAATCTGAAAACGATCGGCGGAGATGAAAAATTTATGAAAGAAAACGAAACACCCACGACGAACGGCTATACGGCCGATGACATCAAAGTTCTGGAAGGGCTGGAGGCCGTGCGCCGGCGTCCGGCCATGTACATCGGGAACATCGATATCGGCGGGCTGCACCACCTGGTCTACGAGGTGGTGGACAACAGCATCGACGAAGCGATGGCCGGCTATTGCGATCGGATCGATGTGGTGGTTCATGCCGACAACAGCGTCACCGTCGTCGATAACGGTCGAGGCATTCCGGTGGGAATTCACAAGAAGGAAAATATTCCGGCGCTTGAGGTGGTAATGACCAAACTCCACGCCGGGGGAAAATTCGACAACCACTCTTATAAAGTATCCGGCGGTCTCCATGGTGTGGGGGTTTCGGTCGTCAACGCCCTTTCCGCCAGGCTCGAGGTTGAGGTTTACGCCGAAGGACTCATTTATCACCAGACCTACAGCCGCGGGCACAAGACCAGTGAGCTCTCGGTTTCCGGAAAAACCGACCGCCGGGGTACCCGCATCCGTTTCTGGCCCGATCCGGAGATCTTTCCGGTGATCGAGTTCAGCAACGAGATCTTGATCCGTAGACTGAGAGAACTCGCCTTTTTGAACAAAGGGGTGAACATCACCTTTGAGGACGAGCGCTCGGATCTCAAGGAATCCTTCGTCTACCGCGGGGGGATCATCGAGTTCTGCGAATACCTGAACCGCAGAAACAACGCGCTTCATCCTCCGATTTATATCGAAGGCGAGCGAAACGAGATCCAGGTCGAAGTGGCGCTCCAGTACAACGATACCTACATCGACAAAATCCTTTCTTTCGCCAACAACATCAACACCTCCGAAGGAGGCACCCACCTGATCGGCTTCAAGTCGGCCCTCACGCGCACGATCAACGCTTACGCCAACAACGGCAACGTGCCCCGCCACCTGCAGCTCAAAATCACCGGCGACGACGTACGCGAAGGATTGACCGCCGTCGTGAGTGTCCGCATCCGCAACCCGCAATTCGAAGGACAAACCAAGACCAAGCTCGGGAACAGCGAGGTCAAAGGCCTGGTCGAGTCTCTGGTCAACGAGAAGCTCTCTCGCTATTTCGAGGAAAACCCTTCCATCGCTCGCCGGGTGATCACCAAAAGCGCGGAGGCGGCGCGTGCCCGGGACGCCGCGCGCCGGGCGCGCGACCTGGCCCGAAGCAAAGGAGCGCTGCTGGACGCGACCCTTCCCGGAAAGCTCGCCGAATGCCAGTCCGACGATCCGCGGGAGCGTGAGCTTTTCATCGTCGAGGGGGACTCCG
>CAZQUP010000003.1:68137-73154 GCA_964596545.1 uncultured Desulfatibacillum sp.
GCTTCCGCTCAAGGGAAAGATCCTGAACGTCGAAAAAGCCCGTTTCGACAAGCTGTTGCAAAGCGAAGAGATCAAGAACATCATCACCGCGCTGGGAACCGGAGTCGGCAAGGAAGAATACGATATCGAGAAGATCCGCTATCACAAGGTCATCATCATGACCGACGCCGATGTCGACGGCTCCCACATCCGCACTCTACTGCTCACCTTTTTCTATCGCCAGATGCCGGAGCTGATCGAGAAGGGCTACCTCTACATCGCGCAGCCGCCGCTGTTGAAAGTCGTGAAGGGCAAAGAAGAGGTCTATCTCAAGGACGAGTCCGAACTGGAAGCTTGGGTGTTGCGGAAAGTTTGCGAGCAGGCTCGGCTACGCTGCGTCGGAACCTCGCAGGAACTGAGCGGTCCCGAGCTTTTTGCCCTGGTGCTCGATCTTTCCGGCTATCTGGAAAACCTGCATCGTCTGAGGAAACGCGGCTTGCCTGAAGATCTTTCGCGACACCTGATCTGGGCCGGGCTGGAGGATGCACGCTTCATCCACGACCAAGGCCGTATGCAGCAGCTGAGAGAGCAGCTGATCGCCCAGGGCTACCGGGTGGAGGGCCCCGGCTACAACCCCGACCGCGGGGTCTTTGAACTCATGGTGCGCGCAAAGGAAGCGACGCAAAGCGTGTTTTTCGCCGGACCCGAAGCGCGCGGCGCCGGCGGAGTCAAGATCGGCCGCGGGCTCGTCTATTCCATCGAGTTCCAGAAATGCCTGGACTTCGCCCGCAAGCTGGCCGTCCTGGACGACCCCCCCTATGAGGTGAACGTCCGTTCGGAATCGGACGTCACGGCCAAAGTCGAAACGAAGGAGGCCCTGCTCGAGCTGCTCCTGAGCGAGGGGAAGAAAGGGCTGACCATCCAGCGTTACAAAGGCCTCGGCGAAATGAACCCCGAACAGCTCTGGGAGACGACCATGAACCCCGCTCCCGGAAAGCGGAATCTGCTTCAGGTCAAGGTGGAGGATTTCGTCGATGCCGACGAGATTTTCACCGTCCTCATGGGCGAAGAGGTCGAGCCGCGGCGGGATTTCATCCAGACCCACGCTCTGGAAGTCTCGATGCTCGACATCTGAAGCGCCGCGGCCAACTTCGGAGATGAGTTGCAGGGTTCGACCGTCAGTACTCGAGCGTGATTTCCGGCGATGGCGGATGAAGGATTTCGAGCTTGCCGCGTGCCGCCTCATGGCGCCGCAGAATGTCCTCGACCAGCGAGGCGACATTCGTAAACTTTTCGCTTCCGAATCGCTCGCGGTAGGAGGCGATTTGTTTTTCGGCGAGCGGCCGCACCTGCGGATGTTCGCTTAGCCCTTGAATTCCCTGGCGAAAACCTTCCACAACCAACTCGACCAAATCGTAGTCATAGCCCAGATCCTTGAAGTCGGTCTGTCCCGGCTCCAATCCCGCCGTCGGCACGCGGTGGACGATCCGTTCGGGAAGACCGAGGAACCTTCCCATTTCGCGCACCAGCCGCTTGCTCAAGCCTCCGATCGGGCTCATGTGGACCGCCCCATCGCCGAAGAGCGTGTAGTAGCCGATACCAAAATCCTCGTCCCGATTCCCGGTTCCGGCGACGAGTTTGTTTTCGGTCGCCGCTTTGGTCGAGAGCACATTGGCGCGCACCCGGCTGATCAGGTTTCCCAGATGGAAAGGTACTTCGAAGGCCTCGGGGTTGGTCGAGCGGAATCCTTCCACAGCTTTCTCCAGCGGCACAATTTCATGCCGCAGCCGGAGCAGCTGCGCCACCTCCAAGGCGTCGCGTGCGTCTTCCTCCCGGTTGAGGCGGGTCGGCAGAACATAGCCCAAAAGTTCCAATCCCCTCCCCTCCGGGCGCTCGAAGGCACGACGGATCAGAGCCGCAGTGGTGCTCGAGTCCACACCTCCCGAGAGGCCGATCACGCATCCTGAACTTTTCGCCCGACGCACGCGCTCGAGAACGAAGTCGCCAATCTCCCGACACACGCGGACACAATCCATACGCGGCAGACGAATGGGCTCCATCGTAGCCTCCTTTTGGGGCGCCGGGCGGTCCCCGGCGCATTTTTTCCAGACAGCTTATTTCCGAACGGCGGACCCGGCAAGCCCGACGGCAAGCGCACGGCGCTTTTCAAAGGGGGGTTTCTTCTCTATAACGGGGAAAACATTTTCTCTGGTTGGATGCAGCCGTGAAGATACAGGCGATCGCTTTTCAGACTGTAAATTGGATGGAGATCGAGCCGACCGTTCACCCCGGTCTGACCGGAGAGGCCCTTTGGAGAACACGTCAGTTCGGGGAGATCCGCGTGCGCGTGGTCGATTATTCGCCGGGATACGAGGCCGATCACTGGTGCACGAAAGGGCACATCCTCCTCGTCCTTGAAGGGGAGCTGGAAACCGAGCTTGCCGACGGCCGGCGCTTTCGGCTCGGAGCGGGCATGAGCTACCAGGTCGCCGACGGGGAAGAACCGCACCGATCCCGCACCCGTTCGGGCTGCCGGCTTTTCATCGTGGACTGATGCCGCGATCATCGGCCGTGAGCCTTCTCCCGACGCTGGCCGCCCTGCTGCTCCTGGCCGCCGCGGCATTCTTTCCGCCGCCGGCACTCTGCGACGGCGACCGACCTTCCGGAGAACCCAGGGCAAGCGAGGAACCGGAGGCGGCGGAGGAGGACGATGCGGCCGGAGTGCTCCGGATGCTCGGGGGGCGTCCGGCGCGCGATGCGCTGCTCCTCGGCATGTGGAGCCTGCACATGGACGGAAGCGGCGAACTCCTGGGAAAAGGCAAGAACAACGAGGAGAACCATCTCCTCGGGCTGCAGCTCGCCGGATGGACCGCGGGGACCTTCATCAACAGCCACCGCCGCCGTTCCTTTTTCGGGGGCCTGGCCCGCGAGGTCTACTCTCGGGATGTGGCCGATGACTTGCGCTTCGACCTCGGCTACAAGGCGGGGCTCATGAGCGGCTATGACCCGGAGCTTCCGAACTTCGAAGGGGTGACGGCCTTCATCGCCGCGTTCGCCGGCTTTTCCTGGAGGCGGCTGGGATTCGACCTCGGGGTCACCCCGCTGGGTGTTTGGACCTTCAGTTTCCGCCTCGACCTCGACGGCTGGACGAGGGGACCATGAGAAGAAACGACCGTACCCGCTCCAGCGCCTCCGGAGGGGATTTCGAGCGGGAGCTCTGCGCCGCCGAACGCCGTATGGGGTTTCGGCTCGATTCTCCGGCGGCCGTGCAGCGCTTTCTCGATGCGCTTCCTTACAGCACGGACGACTTCTACCGCTCCCCGCGGCGCGTCTTGCGCGATCGGACGGCCCATTGCTTCGACGGCGCGGTCTTCGCCGCCGCCGCGCTGCGGCGGATCGGCCATCCTCCCCGGATTCTCGATCTGTTCGCCGATGGACGCGACGACGAGCACCTGCTCGCGCTGTTCCGGGTGGAAGGATGCTGGGGGGCGGTCGCCAAGTCGAATTTCGTCGGACTCCGCTACCGCGAGCCCGTCTACCGCAGCCTGCGCGAGCTTGTGATGTCCTACTTCGAATCCTATTACAACCTGGCGCGGGAAAAGACGCTTCGGGGCTACACGGGGCCGCTTGCGCTCACGGGCTTCGATCGGTTGCATTGGACGGAAAACGACGCGGCGATGGAGGAGATCGCCCGCCGGACGGACCGGATCCGCAGGGTGCGACTGATCGACGCACGGATGGAAAAGCGGCTTTGCCCCGTCGATGAGCGAAGCTTCCGCGCCGGGCTCCTGGGCGCCGATCCCCGTGGACTCTTTCGGCCCTGACGACCCCGATCGGGGCTTCAGATTTGCGGATTTCCGCGGGGGGAAAGGCGCATCTTGGTGCGCAGCAGAAACGCCTCGCGCATGTCTTTCGGTACGGCAGGAACGGTATCGGTGGGCCTCCGCACCAGGCGCAGCGCCTCCCCGGGACAGGTGCTCACGCAGAGCCCGCAACCGATGCAGCGGTCGGGATCGAAGCGGATGGCCTGCTCGTGCAGGCCGATCGCTTCCATCGGGCAGCGGCCGCCGCAGGTGCCGCAACCCGTACAGCGGTTTTCGTCCCAAGAGGCGATGAAGGCTGAGGCGGCCACCCGCCCCGGCTGCGGCAGCCGTTTCAGGTGCTTGAGAATCTGGCAGCAGTCCCCGCAACAGAGGCAGATGTTCACGATTTCGCGGCAGTTGCTCGGTTGGATGACCAGTCCCTGCTCCTCGGCCGTCCGCAGGATGGCGAGGGTCTCTTCCAGGCTGATGAAACGGCCGATCCCGTTTCGTGCGTAGAACTCCGCCCCCCAGCCGAAAATCAGGCAGGCCTCCATCAGGCGGTCACAGCCCTCGCCCTTGATCCGGTGTTCCCGGCGGCAGATGCAGGGGGCGACGAGAAAGCGCTTCTGTTCACGGACGAGCTCCTCGGCCTGCTCGTAAGCCATGACCTCCAGGCCGGCGCGGAGGCTGCGGCCGACGGGAATGGTCCGCAGCTGGGGCAGGGCACCGAAGGCCGAGGGCGCGAGCACCGGGATGTACTCCTCCATGTCCCGGATGAGTTCGGGGTCGAGATCGTTCACGTGGTATTCCCAGATCCCGATCACGAACTGGGCGGCCATGAAGACCTCGGGGCGTCCGGGGGACTCGATGGAAAAGATCAACCCTTTCCGCGCCAGGGCCCGCAGCCGCTCGGCGGCGGCATCCGGGTCGAGTCCCGCCCGCCGGCCGATCTCTTCGGCGGTTTCGAGCTTCATGCCCACATGCACGGCGAGCTCGGCCTCTTCCGGGCGAAAGAGCCGCCGGAGGATGCGCAGCTCGACTCCGCTCGCCGTGGCGGGAAAACCGGCGGGGAGGCGGTCCAGGTGTTCGCGCAGCCGCAGGTACACCTCGTTCATAACATGACTCCTCTCGAGGAAAAGCTCTTTCCATGTTCTCACGGCCTGCGGGGGAAGTAAAGGAAAGCGATCAGCGCTCGGGGCAGATCAGGAATCGCTCGAGTTCGCTCAGCAGCACCC
>CAZQUP010000003.1:73164-96536 GCA_964596545.1 uncultured Desulfatibacillum sp.
GCCACCTGCCCCGACCGCCCCGCCACCACGATCCCCACCTTGCGCGCCCGGATCCGCCCGGCGGCCACAAGCTTGAGAAAGGTGGGCCGCGAGATGCGCAGGTAGCGGCAGGCCTCACGGGTGTCGAGCACCGTTTGCGCTGCGCTGCCGGTTTTCCTGCGGTCGGCGAGTATCCGACGTTCGCCCGGGGCTGGCGGCTCGAGGGACTTCACCGGATGGCGCGTCTCCCGCGGGATGGTTTCCCGTTCCGTTTTATCGGCCGAGGGGCGAAAACCCTTGAGGAGGGGAGGCCGCCGGATCCTGCCGCCGCAGCTGAAAGAGGATTTGCGTGAAGGAAGGCGGCAGCGGGGATTCGATCTGCAGAGGCTCTCCGGACGGGCTATCGAACTCGATTCTCCGGGCATGGAGCATGAGGCGAGGAAAGGCCGCCTGCTCCGCGCGGTTGCCGTAGAGGCGGTCCCCGGCCACCGGATGCCCCTGAAGAAAAAGGTGGGCGCGGATCTGGTGCTTGCGTCCGGTGTGCGGGGAAACCTCCAGCTCGGTGAAAGCGGCGATCCGACCGCGGACCTCGTAGTCGGTGCGGCAGGGTTTGCCGGCGGCTTCGTCCAACCCCATGCGTCCGGATCCGAAACGGCGCAGCGGAAATTCAATTGTCCCGCGGGAAGCTTCCATCCACCCGTGGACCAGCGCGGCGTAGGTCTTCCGTACCCGCCGCTTTTCGAACAGCTGGCAGAGATGGCGGTGTGCGGCCGGCGTCTTGGCGAAGAGGATCACCCCGCTCACCTCCTTGTCCAGCCGGTGGACCACATAGCCGCGGCGGCCGAGGCGATCGTTCAGCAGCTGCAGCAGCGAGGGTTTCCGGGGGTTGCGCTCGGGGATGGAGGCGAGCTTCTCCGGCTTGTCGAGCGCAATCAACTCCTCGTTTTCGAAGAGGATCGCCGCCCGGTGAAACGGTCCCTCCACCCAGGCGGTCTGTTTCCGCAGCCCATCCTCTGGTATACTGGAAGTATCCGAATCTTCCGTGAAAGGCTCGACCATGTCTTCCGTCCGCCTTTTCGTGGATCCGTCAGCCATCACCCGCAACGCTTCGCGCACCGTCGAACTCGCCCGCCGCGTTGGCTGCACGGTGGTCGGCGTGACCAAGGGGGTGGCCGGTCATCCGGATGTCGCCCGTGCGCTTCTGGCCGGCGGCATTGAGACCCTTGCCGATTCGCGCCTGGAACACCTCGAGCGTCTCCGGGCCTCCGGTATCCGGGTTCCGCTGCTGCTCATCCGCTCCTCGGCCCCGGCGGATGCGGCGCGCACCGTGGAGCTGGCCGATTCGAGCCTTCAGACCGTGGTCGAGGTCGTCGAGGCGCTTGCGATCGAGGCCCGCATGCGCGGCCGCACCCACGGGGTGATCCTCATGGTCGACCTGCACACGGGGCGGGAGGGTCTCCCCCCCGAGCGGGTGCCGGCGGCGGCGCGCCGCCTCGCCTCGCTCTCCGGCATCCGTTTCCTGGGGCTGGGGGGCTATTTCCCCATGACGAGCAGCCCCGAGCTGCGGCGCGAAGGGCTGGAGACGCTCTGCGGACTAGCCCGACGCGTGACGGCCGAAAGCGAAAGGCCGCTGGCCGTGGTCTCGGGCGGCTCATCCAACATCTTCCACCTGCTGGCCGTGGAGGGTCATCCCAACCCCGGGGTCACCCACCTGCGCATCGGGACGGCGATCCTGCTCGGCTTTTCCTCCTCCCTCCAGCCGGTCACCCTGCCGGGGTACGAATGCGACACCTTCCGCCTCGAAGCCGAGGTGATCGAAGTCAAGCCCGGCAGCCCTGCGGAGGCGATCCTGGCTTTGGGAACGATCGAGGTCGAGCCGCGCTTCCTGTTTCCTCTGCAAAGCGGGATCGCCGTTCGCGGGGCCTCGAGCGATCATCTGCTGGTCCGCCTGCCCGGGCCGGCGCGGCCCGGCGACCGACTGTCCTTCCGGTTGGGGTATCCCGCTCTTTCCCGGTTGGCGTCCTCGCCCTATGTCTCCTGGAAATTCGTCCGGTCGTTGTAGGACGCCGCAACGCCGCGGCCGAAGACTCAGTGGGTCAGGATCTTGCTCAGGAAATGCCGCGTGCGCTCGCTTTGGGGACGGGCGAAAAACTCCTCCGGCGGGGCGATCTCGATCAGCTCCCCGTAGTCCATGAACGCGACGCGATGGGCGACCTCGCGGGCGAACCCCATCTCGTGGGTGACCACGATCATCGTCATCCCCTCGCGGGCGAGCGTGCGCATGACCTCGAGGACCTCGTTGATCATCTCCGGATCCAGGGCCGAGGTCGGCTCGTCGAAGAGCATGATCTTGGGCCGCATGCACAGCCCGCGGGCGATGGCCACACGCTGTTGCTGGCCGCCGGAGAGTTGTGCCGGGTACTGGTAGAGCTTGTCGGCCAGCCCGACCTTGGCCAAAACCTCCTTTCCCAGTTCTTCAGCCTCGCGCCGCGGGATGCGGCGTACCTTGATCGGAGCGAGGGTCACGTTTTCCAGGGCGGTCATGTGCGGATACAGGTTGAATTGCTGAAAGACGAAGCCGATCTCCGCGCGCAGCTTCGTCATCGGCGTCCGGGGGTCGTGGACCTTCATCCCGTCGACGATGAGTTCGCCCTTCTGGATCGGCTCCAGGCGGTTGATCGTGCGGATGAGCGTGCTTTTCCCCGAGCCGCTCGGACCGCAAACCACGAGCACCTCCGCGGGAGCGACATGCAGACGGATTCCCTTGAGCACGTGGAGGTCGCCGAACCACTTGTGAACGTCCCGGAACTCGATCATGACCGTCTCACCGCCGCGCGGAGCGCCCCAGGCGCTTTTCAAGCGAATTGGAAAGCTGGATCAGCGGGTAGCAGATCGCGAAGTAGAGCAGCCCCACCAGTCCGAACACCAGAATTCCCTGCGGAATGCGCTGCACCGTCAGCCATCCGACCCGGGTCACCTCTACGACCCCGATGGCCGAAATCACCGAGGAGTCCTTGATCAGCAGCACGTACTGCCCCACCAGGGGAGGAAGCATCACCCGGAGGGCCTGCGGCAGGATGACGTGGCGCAGCTGCTGGTAGCTGTTCAGCCCGGAGGCGACGGCCGCCTCCCGCTGGCCGTGGGGCACGGACTCGATCCCCGCGGAGACGATTTCGCAGATGAAACAGGCCGCCAGGTTGGAGAGGGCGAGCACCGCCGCCGGGAAGGCCTCCAGGTGCACGCCGAACTCGGGCAAAATAAAAAACAGGATGAAGATCTGGACCAGAAACGGTGTGCCGCGGATCACGTCCACCCAGGCGCCGATCAGGGCCTTGGCTATCCGGCGGCGCGAGCTGCGTACAATGCCCCAGAGAAAGCCGACCGCGGTCCCCGCCACCAAGCTCAGCCCCGAGACGGCGATCGTCATCCACAGGCCTTTCAGAAAGAAGGGCAGGCTCTGCAGCAGCTGTTCGAGATAGACTCCCCACATCGGGCCTTCGTCCTTCGCAACGTGAGGCGGGCCCCGCCGCCGGCTATCCCGTGTGCAGGTGAATGAGGCGCTTGCGGGACCAGACGGTGAGGGTTTTGAGTACGGAATAGATCATCAGATAGAAGACGGCCGAGGTGAGAAAGCCCTCGGCCGGCATGAAACGCTCCGAGGTCAAAATCTGCCCCGCGCGGGTCAGCTCCATGAGCGAGATCAGCGAAAGAAGTGCGGAGTCCTTCACCAGCACGATCGCCTGGCCGAGCATCGGCGGCAGCGTGATCCCGATCGCCTGCGGCAGCACGACCGCCCGCATGCGCTGCAGATAGCTCAGGCCCGAGGAGATCGCGGCCTCGATCTGGCCGGGGGCGATCGATTGGATGCCGCCGCGAATGATCTCCGCCATGTAGGCCCCGCTGTTCAGCGTGAGCGCGAGAATCCCCACCGTCGTTTCGGTCACGGGAACGCCGAGCGAGGGCAGCCCGAAATAGAGAAAGTAGAGCTGGGCGAGCAGGGGGGTCGAACGGATGCTTTCAATGTAGGCCGCCGCCGGAAGCGAAAGCATCCGGAAACGGCTCGTGCGCAGCGCACAGGCCACGCAGCCGACCGCCAGCGAACCGACGAGCCCCGCCCCGGAAAGCCACAGCGTCGCCACCAGGCAACTCCCGTAAAGCGGCAGGTACTCGAGGATGACGCGGATGTTGAACGTTTCCAGCATGGGTCATGGGTGAGCTGCGGAGACGATCCGGCCCCCGCCCGCCGCGGCGGACCGAGCGGAGCCCCTAACGGGGAGACCCCGCTCGCCGTTCCGGGAAGCCGGGCTCAGTGGTCTTTCTTCCAGTCCAGGCTGTTCACCCAGTAGTTCAGGTTTTTTTCCAGCCGGCCGTCCAGCTCGATGTGCAGAAAGAAGAGGTTGAGCCACTCGAGAAGGTCCATCGAGTCGTAACGCACGGCGAAGGCGAGCGGCAGCTTCGAGACCATCCCGGGAAGAACGCGAACGCTGTTCGGCGGGAAATTCGCCATCTGACCGATGACGGCCGAGGAGTCGTTCACGCCGAAATCGGCATGCCCTTGGAGCACGGCATCGATCAAGAGCGGACCTCCGCCCTTGTAAGACTTCAACTCGGCCTGAGGGAAGTGCTTTTTCGCATCGGTCTCGCCGGTGGATCCCAGCAGCACGGCGGCCTTCAAGCCCGCTTTCTTGGCGTCGGCGATCTCGCGGATCGGACTGTCGGCTTTCACGAAGACGACACTGCCCGTGTACATGAACGGCCGGGTGAAAGCGATCTTGAGGGCGCGCTTCAGAGTGGGCGTCATGTCGGCGGCGAGGATGTCGGCCTTCTTGGAAAGAAGCGCCGGGATCAGACCGTCCCAGTCGTAGTCCAGGAATTTCACCTTGACGCCCATTTCCTGGGCCATGAGCTCGGCGAGTTCGACCGAGCTGCCGGTCCGCTTGCCGTTCTTGTCGATGAAGCTGAACGGCGGGCCCTGAGTCTGGCAGGCGATCCGCAGCTCGCCGCGCTTGGTGATCTCCTCGAGGGTTCCGGCCGAGGCCGTCGCTGTGAGCGCGACGGCCGCCACGAGAACGGGCAACCATTTCCAAGGCTTCATCGTCGGGTTCCTCCTTTCCGGGTTCGAGGGACGAATCAGCTGAAGGACTCCTTCACGAACAGGCCCCGTGCGGCGAGTTCGGCCATGAACGGGGCGTACGGGACGTCGCGCGCCGGGTTGAGAACCCCGGGGGCGGCGATCGCGCGTGCGGCGAGCATCTGCGCGACGATGCTCGCCGGGATGCCTACCCCCAGGTTCATGGCGAAGAGACCGGAGGCCAGGTCGCGTTCGATCCGAAGCGTCGTCGTCAGCGTGCGCCCGCGGCCGTCCTTCAAGCCCGAGATGCGGTTGAGCATGACCACGAGGTCTTTTTCGCCCTCGGCATACTGCAGCTGCGGCGCCAGCAGGCGCACCATCAACTCATGCGGCGTCAGACGGCAATCCGGGCCGAGAATCGGTTCCTCGGCGAGAAATCCCAGGCGTTTGAGCGGGCGCCAGAAAGCGCACCAGCCGGGCCAGCGCAGGGCCCAGCGACCGGCGTCGCGCACCCGTCCGCCGAGGCCGAGGAGCTCCACGTAGAAGGCGGCATCGCCGTTCGGCACCGCCTCGAGCTCCCCCAGACCCGGAAAGGAAACCGTATGGACGAGATCGGTTTCATGCTGCCGCTCGGCGGGGACCTCGACCCGCTCGCCGTTGACGAGAAAGACCGAACGGCGCTTCTGCGTGCGGAGCACCATGTCGAAATTCCAGCTGATCTTGTAGCGGAGCGGATTGGTGCAGGCCGCGGGCTCCGGGATTCCGCCGCAATAGGATTGGATTTCACGCACGTCGTCGAAGCGGCGTACGGCCTCGCCGCAGAGCACGAGATCGATTCCCG
This sequence comes from uncultured Desulfatibacillum sp., assembly GCA_964596545.1. Classification (GTDB taxonomy): domain Bacteria; phylum Desulfobacterota; class Desulfobacteria; order Desulfobacterales; family SpSt-501; genus SpSt-501. The sequence goes on from CAZQUP010000003.1 coordinate 79,056, forward strand.
GGTCGAGGCCGCACTCGGGCATCAGGCTGACGCCGGCCTGCCGGGCGCGGCCGTCGAGGCGGCGGATGGGGGCGCCGTAGTTGGTGCTGACCAGCGGGACCCGGGCCTCGATCGCCGCCTCGAAGGCGTTTTCCATGAAGGAAAGCGGCAGAAGATCGATCGCCGCATCCACTCCCCGGCGGAGCAGCCCGACGAGATCGTCGCGCGAGGAGGCGTCGATGCGTACGGGCGTGATGCGGGAGGCGTCGATCTTCGTTCGCAGCGTCCCCCAGCCGGAAAGGTCAACATCGGCGCAAAAGATTTCGCGCACGCGGGGGTTGGCGGCGAGATCGCGGAGGGCCGCGCGGCCCTGCAGGCCGAGGGCGCCGAGCACGGCGATTTTCATCGTGGCGGCTCCTCTTGCGGAGAGGAAGGAAAGGACGATCCCCGCTTGGTACAGGGCCGCCGCGGCTTTGTCAACCGGACCTTGCGCGGAAGTCGGGAGCGGATCGCGCCTGCTCCCGGGAGGACCGGAGAGAAAGGGTCAGGTAATAGCCCTGCTCGCCGCGCTGGATGAGCAGCACGATTGTCGCTTTCTCACGATGACGCACGAGGGCTCGGCGGAAATCCTCCCGGCCGGCGATGGCGCTGTCGTCCAGCTGGCGGATCAGGTCGCCGGCACGCACCCCCGCGCGGGCGATCGGCGAACCCGGCCGGACCTCGGTGATGAGGGCCCCTTCGCGGGCGGCGATACGGTGGGTGCGTCGGGAGCGCTCGTCGAGATCGGCGACGCGGACGCCGATCGCCTCCCAGGCGAGATGATCGGCGCGTTCGAGCGGGAATTCGACCGTCCGCAAACGAAGGCTGCGCATCTCCCCCTTACGCCAGTACTGAATCTCGAGCACCTCGCCCGCGGTCGCCGGCCGGGTGGCGGCGTAGTAATCCTCCAGCGAGGCGATACGCTTTCCGCCGATCGCCGCCACGATATCGCCCGCCCGCAAGCCGGCGGCCGCGGCCGGGCTCTGCTCCTCGACCGCGCTCACCCGGACCGCCCGGCGGGCGGGATATCCCAAGGGTCCGGTGGCACGCTCGTCGATTTCCTCGACGAGCAACCCGATCCAGGCCGGCTTGACCTCGCCGTAGCGCAGCAGATCGTCCACGATGCGGCGCGCGCGGTCGATGGGGATGGCGAAGCCGATGCCCTGGGCCTTGGCGTAGATCGCGGTGTTGATCCCGATCAGGGCGCCCTCGATGTTGAGCAGGGGCCCGCCCGAGTTTCCGGGGTTGATCGAAGCGTCGGTCTGGATGAAATTCTGGTAAACGCGTTCGTCGGTGCGCACGCTGCGGTTGAGGGCGCTGATCACGCCGGTCGTCACCGTGTGCGAAAACCCGAAAGGGTTGCCGATGGCGATCACCGTCTCGCCGATCAACAGATCGTCGCTGCGGCCCATGGGAATGGAGGGCAGCCTCTCGGGGGAGGCGATCTGCAAAACCGCCAGGTCGGAATCGGGGTCGACCCCCACGATGCGCGCTTCGAATTCTCGTTCGTCCTGGAGCACCGCCCGAATGGTCCCCGATCGCTGGATGACGTGGGCGTTGGTGAGGATCAAGCCCCGGTCGCCGTCGATGATCACCCCCGAGCCCAGGCTGGTTTGCTCCCGGCGCCGCTCGAAGCGGGGATCGAAGAAGTCGCGGAAGAACTCCTCGAAGAAGGGGCTCGCGAAGCCGGAAAAAGGGTGGGCCCGGGTGCGCACCTCGTAGACCGTGCTCAGGTTGACGACGGCTGGACCGGCGCGACGCACGGCGCGGACGACGGCGCTTTCGCGCAGGTTCTCCGCGGCGAGGGTGGGGGCGGGATCCGGTGCCGAAAGCAGCACCGCGCCCAGAAAGAAAAAGAGCAGGGACCTGGTCACTGGCTTTTCCATGATTATCCGGTTAAGAGAACCCGTTTTGTTTTTCAGCCGAGCCGATAGCGGGTTCCGCGGACTTTTGCAACCGCTTCCGCTTGCGAAGGCTCTGGAGGGAAAGCGTTATGGAGCGCGAGGCCGACTACCTCGAAGAGATCGAAAAACCGAGCCGCTACCTCGGCTCGGAGGTGAACGCCGTGCACAAGGACCCCGGCCGCGTGCGGCTGCGGGTGGCGCTCGCCTTTCCCGATCTTTACGAAATCGGAACCTCCCACTTCGGCATGCAGATCCTTTACCATGTCCTCAACCGCGAGCCCGACATCGCCGCTGAGCGGGTCTACGCCCCGGCCGAAGATCTGGAGAAACGTCTTCGCGCGCGGGGTGAGAGGCTCTGCTCGCTCGAGAGCCGGACGCCGCTGGCGCGTTTCGACTGGGTGGGGTTCAGCCTGCTCTACGAGCTGAACTACACCAACCTGCTCACCATGCTCGAGCTGGGCGGAATCGCGCTTTTGGCCGCCGAGCGCGAAGAGGGTCATCCCTTCGTTCTCGGCGGCGGGCCGGCGACGTGTAACCCCGAGCCGATCGCCGAGTTTTTCGACGCCTTGGTCGTGGGCGACGGTGAGGAGGTGGTGCTCGAGCTCGCCCGCGCCTGGCTGGCCTGGAAGCAGGCGGGAGGAAAAGGACGCGAGGCGCTCCTTTCCCGCTGGGCCCAGATCGAGGGGGTTTATGTTCCTTCCTTTTACCGCACCCGTTGGGACGAGAAGGGTTTTGCGCAGCTCGAGCCCCTTCGGCCCGACGCACCCGCCGCCGTTCGGCGCGCGATCCTCGCCGATCTGGACCAGGCCGCATTTCCCGATCGTCCCGTCGTGCCCTTCGGCAGGCCGGTCCACGACCGGCTGCGGATCGAGGTCGCCCGCGGCTGCACCCGCGGCTGCCGCTTTTGCCAGGCCGGCATGATCTACCGACCGGTCCGGGAGCGTTCTCCCGGTCGGCTGCTCGATCTCGCCGCACGGGCTCTTGCGGCCACCGGCTACGAGGACCTCTCGCTCTTATCGCTCAGCACGGGCGATTACGGCTGTCTTGTGCCGCTGCTCGAGCGTCTGATGGCGCGGCACGGAGAGAAACGCATCGCCGTTTCGCTTCCCTCGCTGCGGGCCGGCACCCTGTCGCCGGCCCTCATGGAGCTCATCGGCTCCGTGCGCAGGACCGGCTTTACGATCGCCCCCGAGGCCGGCAGTCAGCGGCTGCGCGACGTGATCAACAAGAACATCGAGGAAGCCGAGATCTTCGACACCGTCCGCGAGGCCTTCCGTGCCGGCTGGGAGCTGATCAAGCTCTATTTCATGGTCGGTCTGCCCACGGAAACCGAGGCCGACCGGCAGGCCCTGGTCGAGCTCGTGCGGGCGCTTGCCGGCTTCCGCGGCCCCGGGGGGCGTCGGGGACGGCTACATGTCTCGCTCGCCCTCTTCATCCCCAAGCCGCACACCCCATTTCAGTGGGCCGCGCAGCTTTCCCTCGAGGAGGGCCGCCGCGTGCTGTACGAGCTGAGGCAGCGGCTTTCGCGGCGCAACGTCGAGGTCAAGTGGCAGAACCCGGAGATGAGTTTTCTCGAAGGGGTCTTCGCCCGCGGGGACCGCAGACTTTCGCGCGTGCTCCTTGCGGCCCACCGCCGGGGCTGCCGCTTCGACGGCTGGGGGGACCGGCTGCGGCTGGATCGCTGGCGGGAGGCGTTCGCCGAATGCGGTGTGGATCCCGAGTTCTACACCTCGCGACCGCGTTCCCGCTTTGAGCCCTTTCCCTGGGACGGGATCGACGTCCGGGTCGACCGGGATTACCTGTGGGGTGAATGGGAGAAGGCGCTCAGGGGGGAGAAAACCCCCGATTGCCGATCCGGCTCCTGCAATGCCTGCGGATGCTGCGATTTCGCGCGGATCCACCCTCGTCTTGCCCCCGATCTGCACGCCGAGCCCTCTTCCCCAGACCGCCGTTCGCCGCGGCCGGAGCAGCCCCCGGTGACGGTACAGGTGTTCTATTCGAAGACCGGCCCGGCGCGGTTCTTCGGCCACCTGGAGCTTGTGCACATCTTCCACCGCGCCTTCCGGCGAGCCGGCCTGCCGCTGGTCTATAGCGAGGGCTTCCATCCCAAGCCCCGAGTCGCCTTCGACGATCCTCTGCCGACGGGAACCGAAAGCGAGGAGGAATCCTTCACGATGCGCCTCGCCCGGGATCTTCCCCCCGGAGAAATTGAGAGGCGGCTGAACGCCGAGCTGCCCGAGGGACTACGCGTCCACGGCGAAAGCCGCACGCCGCGACCACAGCTTGCCTGCCGTCGCTTTCGGGTCCGCTTCCCCGGGAAGGTTCCGGAGCGTTTGCAGCAGGGCTACGATTCTGACCGCGAGGTCAGTGTCACCGGACACGCGGGACGGTTGAAAAAATTGATCCTCGGCGATATGCTGCAAAATCTAAGGGTTGTCAGCCACGACGCGGTGGAGTTTACGCTCTGCCGGGCCGGCGGCACCAGCCTTCGGCCGGGCGAACTGCTGGCCGTCGCCTTCGGACTCGCGCCGTCCGATCTTGCCCGGGTGCGTTTTCTCAAACTCCGCCCGGAATCCGCCTGAAGCCCGGGTCCTCATCTCCGGGGGGACGATTCCCTTCGGCTCAGGGAATGCCGAACGTGTACAAACAGCTGATTATCAATGTCACCGAGCGCGAAACGAGGGTGGCGCTCCTCGAGGACGGCACCATCGTCGAGCTGCATGTCGACCGAGGGGACGATGCCCATATCGCCGGCAACATCTATAAAGGCCGCGTGGTCCGGGTCCTTCCGGGCATGCAGGCGGCCTTCGTCGACATCGGCCTCAGCCAGGCCGCCTTTCTTTACGTGGATGACGTCGCCGCGGGCGGACTCGGGGAGATCGAGCGCTTCTTCGCTCTGCGGTCCGAAGAGGCGGGCGGCGATACCGAGGAGGGCGAGCTTCTGCCCCCGCCGGCCCGCAGGCGCGATATCCCCATCGAAGAGCTTCTCGTCGAGGGACAGGATGTTCTCGTTCAAGTGGCGAAATCCCCCATGGGGACGAAGGGGGCCCGCATTTCTTCCCAGATCGCGCTGCCCGGTCGCTTCCTCGTGCTGATGCCCTCCTCCAGCCATGTTGGGGTTTCGCGGCGGATCGAGGACGAAGCCGAGCGCCAGCGGCTGCGGCAGATCGTTCTCGATCACCGCCAGGAGAACTACGGCTACATCGTGCGCACCGCGGCCGAGGGCGAGGGGGAGGAGAAGATCGTCTACGAGATGGGCTTTTTGAACAATCTCTGGGCCGACATCCGGCGCCGTTTCGAAAACGCCCCGAGCCCGTCGCTCCTTTACAAAGATCTCGCCGTGAGCCTGCGGGCGGTGCGCGATCTGCTCATTCACGAGGCCGAAAAACTGGTCATCGACTCGCGGCCGACCTATGAGGCCGTGCTTTCCTTCCTCGACACCTACATGCCAGCCCTCAAGGAGCGGGTCCTCTTCTACGAAGGGCCCGAGCCGATATTCGACGCCTACAACCTCGAGGGCGACATCTCACGCGCCCTCAAACGGAAAGTCTGGCTCAAGTCCGGCGGCTACATCCTGATCGAGCACACCGAGGCCCTCACGGCGATCGACGTCAACACCGGCCGCTACGTGGGCAAGCACAATCTCGAGGAGACCATCCTCAAGACCAACCTCGAGGCGGTCAAGGAGATCGCCTATCAGATCCGCCTCCGGGATATCGGCGGGATCATCATCATCGACTTCATCGACATGGAGAAGAAGTCGAACCAGGAGCGGGTCTTCACCGCCTTCCGCGAAGCCCTCAAGCGCGACAAGAGCAAAACCCACGTGCTCCCCATGTCCGAGATGGGCCTCATCCAGATGACCCGCAAGCGCACCCACGAACCGCTGACCCGCGTGCTCTGCGAGCCCTGCTTCTATTGCGAGGGCGAGGGCTGGATCGTCTCGCGGCAGTCGGTCTGCTACAACATCCACCGCGAGATCCTGCGCAGCGCCGCGGATCTGATGGGCGACCGGGTCGTCATTCGCGCCAATCCTCAGGTGGCCGATTTGCTCCACGGCGAAGAACGGCAGCTCGTCACCGCGCTGGAACGCACTCTCGGCCGGACGATCGTGATCTACCCCGAGCCCCAGTTCCACATCGAGCAGTTCGAAGTCTTCGCCTCCTGCGAAGCCTGAGGGCCCAGCGCTTTGGTTCGGCGTGCTTTTTTCTTGACAAAGAAAAGTAGCATGTGATTAACCTTTAAAGTTTTTAATTCATCATTTTGGATTATAGGCCGAAAGGATCGGGCTCATGAAAAGGCCGTTTCAGCCAAGCCGCCTGCGCCGGGTGCGCAATCACGGCTTCCGCAAGCGCATGGCCACTCCCGGTGGGCGTCGCGTGCTCAGCCGGCGACGTGCCAAAGGGCGCGCCCGTCTGGCCGGATGACCCGGCGTCACGCGGCGGCCGCCGCACCCCGGCGGCGGATCATCCGGTCTTGGGCTTCAGCTTCCGCAAAAGCGATCGGATCCGCAAGCGATCCGAATTTTCGGCGCTGGATGCCGAGGGCCGACGCGTGGCGGTGCGTTGGTTTCTCGCCGTGGTCGCTCCTTCGCGCTCGGGGCGGCCGCGACTGGGGGTCACCGTCAGCCGCCGCATCGGCCGGTCCGTGCAGCGCAACCGGATCAAGCGCGTGGTGCGCGAATTTTTCCGCCTCAACCGGCAGAGGCTCGGCGGGCCCTGGGACGTACATGTGATCGCGCGCCGCGGAGCGGCAGGGCGGACCAACCGCATGCTTTTTGAGGCGCTGCGCGAACTCTTCGAAAAAATTGCAGGGGCGGCGTGAACGCGCGGGTTCCGGCGACGGATTTTTTGGTGCTGCTCATCCGCCTCTACCAGGTGGCGATTTCTCCCTTGCTCGGCCCGTCCTGCCGCTTCGTTCCTTCCTGCTCGGAATATGCGTTGCTTGCCCTGCGGCGACATGGCCCCGCCCGCGGGCTGTGGCTTGCAGTCCGGCGGATTCTGCGCTGCCACCCCTTTCATGCAGGCGGCGTCGATCCCGTCCCTTAGACATCTGTGAACGCCCCCTCCCCGGGAGATCGTAAACGATGGATCACATGCGGTTGATCTTGGCCTTAGTGCTCTCCTTTCTGGTGTTCATGCTCTGGAATGTCTTTTTCGGGCCGCAGACCGGTCCCAAACCCCCTGCCCAGGATCGCCCGCAAGGGACCGCCGCCGCACCCGTCGAGCCTGTTCCTCCCGCCGCCGCGCCGCCGCCCGAGAGCGTTCCCGTTCTTGTCCCGGGGGAAGGACCCTCCCGGCGACTGGTCGTCGAAACCCCGCTCTATCAAGCGGTTTTCACGGAAAACGCTGCGGCGATCGACTCCTTTGTACTCAAGCACTACCGGGTTCGCCCCGAAAAGGACGCCCCGGCGATGAATCTCCTGCCGGAGAAGGAGGCGCTGGAGGTTCTTTCCGTGGGGCTCGCGAAAACCCCCGGTTTTGCAGAGGGAATGAGGGGGTTCCTGGCTGAGTTCGCCGGCGAGCGACTCGATCTTTCCGAGGGGACGGCGGAGATTCTTTTCCGCTCCCGCTCCCCGCAAGGGGTGGCGGTCGAGAAACGGTTCCGTTTCCGCGCCGATTCCTATGTCATCGAGCTTGAAGTCCGCTTCGTGAACCTGGGTGAACGCACCTTGAGCGACAGCCCCTGGGTTGTCCTGCGGAACGAATTTCCTCCGCACAAGGGATCCTCCTCCTTCGAGGGTCCCTCGGCGCTGATCGATCGCTCGCTCGAGCAGATCGCGATCGGCGATATCGCCAAGAAAGGCAATTTCAGCGGCACGGTGAAGTGGCTGGCTTTGGAGACGCGCTATTTCATGACCGCGCTCATTCCCTTGGAGCCGGTGGCGGCGGAGGTCGCGCTGCGCAGCCAGCCCGGCAACCGGGTGGAGGCGCGCTATACGGCTCCGGTGCAGGCCTTCGAGCCCGGCGTCCCGGTGAAACTCGCCTTTGAGCTGTTCTTCGGTCCCAAAAGCCTTCCTGTGGTCCGCGCCGTAGGGCGCGATCTTGAGCGCATCATCGACTTCGGCACCTTCGACTGGCTTGCCAAGCCCTGCCTGTGGATTTTGAACTTTTTCTATGGGATTATCCCCAACTACGGGATTGCAATCATTATTCTCACGGTCATCACTAAAGTTCTCCTCTGGCCTCTGGGCACAAAGAGCTATAAGTCTATGAATCAAATGAAGAAACTTCAGCCCCTGCTCCAGGAGATCCGCAACCGCCACAAAAACGACCGCAAGAAGATGAACGAAGAAATCATGCGGCTGCACCGCACTTACAACATCAACCCCCTGGGGGGCTGCCTGCCCATGCTCGTCCAAATCCCCGTCTTCTTCGCCCTCTACCGGATGCTCGACCAGGCAATCGAACTACGGCATGCTCCGTTCTTCGGCTGGATCAACGATCTTTCTGCTCCGGACCGTCTCGGGAATTTCGATTTTCCAATCCCGCTCATGGAACCCCCTTATGGTATTCCCGTGCTGACCCTGGTCATGGGGGCGACCATGCTTTGGCAACAGAAGATGACCCCTTCCACCGGGGATCCCACCCAGGCGAAATTGATGATGCTGATGCCGGCGTTTTTCACCTTTATTTTCATCAATTTTTCCTCCGGGCTGGTCCTCTACTGGCTGGTCAACAACGTACTATCCATTGGACAGCAGTACTACACGCAGAAGAAATTCGGCTGATCCCGGTGCGGCTGACAGAGGGGAGCGTCCTTTCGCCGAGGTCTCGGCGGAGCCTCCGCCCGTCGCCACCATCACCGCTCTGGCCACTCCGCCGGGTACCGGTGGAATCAGTATCGTGCGCGTTTCGGGGCCGCGGGCCCTCGGCGTGGCCTGCGCCCTCTTCCGTCCCCGCCGCTCGAGGGGTGAGCCGAAATCGAAAGCTCAAGAGTTCGAAACCCATCGCCTCTACCTGGGAGATATCGTGGATCCAAAAACAGGGCGGAGGATCGACGAGGTTTTGCTCGCGGTGATGCGGGCCCCGAGGTCCTACACGCGCGAAGACGTGGTCGAAATCCACTCCCACGGATCCCCGGCTGCGGTGCAGGCCATTTTGGAGCTCGTGCTTGGCGCCGGCTGCCGGCTGGCCGAGCCCGGCGAATTCACACGACGCGCATTTCTGAACGGCCGCATCGACCTCGCCCAGGCCGAGGCGGTGATCGACATCATCCAGGCGAAAAGCCGGCGCGCCCTCGAAGCCGCTGGCGCCATGCTCCAGGGGGCGCTCTCCGGGGAGATTCGGGCGCTGCGCGAGGTGCTCATCGAGGTTCTCTCGAGTCTCGAAGCGGCGATCGAGTTCGGGGATGAACTCGAGGATCCGCCGCCGAAAAAGGCGCTTGCCGCGAGGTTGAACCACGACGTGATCGACCCGATCGATCGGCTTCTCTCCCGGTATCACGCTGGACGGCCTTTACGTGAGGGGCTGCGGATCGCCATCGTCGGCCGTCCCAATGTCGGCAAATCGAGCCTCCTCAACCGGCTGCTCGGCCGCGAGCGGGCCATCGTGAGCCCGCATCCCGGAACGACGCGGGATGCCTTGGAAGATCTGCTCGTCCTCGAGGGTGTCCCCCTAAGCCTCTGGGACACGGCCGGTCTGCGCAACGCGGGCGATGAGATCGAGGCGATCGGGGTGGAAAAAACCTGGGAAGCGGTGGCCGGGGCCGATCTCGTGCTTTTTGTGCTCGAGGCTCCGCGGGGACATGAAGCGGAGGATGACGTTCTTTTCCAGCGCCTGCATCATCGCCCTGTGATCGCCGTGCACAACAAGCGTGACCTGTGCCCCGAAGCACCCCTCCCTGATTGGCCGCCCGTGCCGCGGGTGCTTGTCTCCGCCCGAACCGGTGAGGGGCTGGATCTATTGCGGCAGGCCATCGTCTCCTTTCTCTGGCGGCGGATCGGCGACGACGAAGGCGAGATTGTCCCCAACCTGCGGCATAAGGTGGCGCTGGAGTCCGCCGCCGCCGAGGTCGCCGCCGCCGCGGCTCTGCTGGAAACGGGAGAATCCGAGGATCTGGCCGTGATCCACCTGCGCGCGGCTCTGGGATCTGTGGATGAGATCTTGGGGACGAAAGCCGCAACGGATGTGCTGGATACGGTGTTCAGCCGTTTCTGTATCGGAAAATGATCGTGTTCCACGTGGAACAGCATCTGCACCGCTGCGGGACAAGGCGCTCCCTGTTCCACGTGGAACATGCCGGCGGCGCCGGGGGCGCATCCCCCGGGCGCACGAAAGGTGACCAGAAACCATGGAATTTGATTTCGAACCCTATTTCCGACGCTATGAAGGGCTCGCCGCGGCCGCGGATCAGGCTTTTGAGCGGGTGCGCGCCGCCTTCGGCGATCTGGTGCGCTGCCGTCGGGGTTGCGCCGACTGCTGCCATGCACTGTTTGATCTCACGCTGATCGAGGCGCTCTACCTCAATCGTCATTTCCGCGCCTGTTTCCACGGCGAGGAACGGGCGCGGATCGAGGAGGCCGCCAACCGCGCCGACCGCCAAGCGGCGCGCATCAAGCGCCGCGCGCGCAAGGAACTCGACCAGGGCCGATCGGAGCTTGAAGTCCTGGAAGCGCTCGGCCGTGAGCGGGTGCGTTGCCCGCTTTTAAACGACCAGGATCTTTGTGATCTCTACCAACACCGGCCCCTCACCTGCCGTTTTTACGGCATCCCGACAGCTGCGCTCGGCAAAGGTCGGACCTGCGGTCTCTCGGGTTTCGAGCCCGGCACCTCCTACCCCACGGTGCTGCTGGACAACGTGCACGCGAAACTGCAGGAGCTTTCTGCCGAGCTGCTGCGCGACCTTCAGGCCCCCCACATCAAGCTGGTGGATCTCCTGGTTCCCCTTTCCACGGCGCTGCTCACGGAATACGACGAGATCTATTTCGGCCTGCGGGGGGAGCCGGTGGAGGAGCCTCGGCCGCGCCGCCGGCGTTTGCGGAGTAAGCCATGAACGAGCCTTTTGCGCCGGAAGAGATCGAGAGGCGAAAACGCTTGGTTTTCGAATCGATGTCCGAAAGACGCCGCCGCCAAATCCTGCGGCGGGGCTACGACTCCTGGGACCCCTTCGCCGAACCCAAGGATCCGATCGACATTCGCCGCGATCCGACCCGGCGCACCGCGCACGACCTGGTGCGGGAGTTTCTGGCAAGCCGCGGCGCCCCCTTCCCCAACACGTCTTACAGCCGCGGCGTACTGGAGATGGCCATCGGGATGGTGAACGCCGAGGACCGGGTGCGCGGAATGTTCGATTTTGCCTGCTGGTATCGGGAACTGCTGGCCCGGGAGGGAAACAAATAAGGTCGCGATTGCCGGCTGCTGTCAAGCTTCAGCCCCGGCGCAGGCGCTCAAGGTACTGCTCCCATTCGAATGGGAGCAGCTGTTTTTTCGAAGTGTTGCACTCCTTACAGCAGGGGACGAGATTGCCGCGCGTCGATTTTCCTCCGCGGGCGATGGGGACGATGTGGTCCATCGTCAGTTGCGCCGGGGGGAAAGCTCGGCCGCAGTAGTGACACCGTCCGCGGGCGATTTTCCTTTTCCACCAGGGGCTCTGGCGGATTTCCCGCGCCCGGGCGCGCTCGCGGCGAAGGTCCTCGATATCAGGCTCACACCAGGGCTCGGAACCGGAAGTTCGAAAGGGCTTCATCGTGTTTCTCTCCGGCCCCTTTTCTTGGGCGTAACGATCCCGATTTCCTGCAGCCAGCGTCGCGCCGCTTCCCGCAGCAAGCGGTAGAATCCCGCCGAGCCGCCGATTCCGGTGCGGCCGAAGCGATAGTTGACCTCAAGCAGAAGCGGTGCCGGCGGGTCTTCCCGTTCGTCGAAGATCAGATCGATGCCGGCAAGGTTGATGCCCGTCAAGCGACACAGTCTGGAGACGAGCTCCACGCCGCGTCGGCGAAGCGCCGGCTCCGAGCGACGATCAATCCGCGCTCCGGCCGCCAGGCCGGCTCGGAATTCGGCGGCATTTTCCTGTTTCCTCCAATAGGCGAGCCGGCGACCGCCAATCACCACCACACGCAACGAGCGGGCGCCGCAGGGGACGAATTCCTGGAGCAGAAAGCCCCGCTGACCGCTGCCCTCCAGGCGTTCGCTCCAGGCGATCCGGGCGTCGAGTTCCTTGCGGGAGCAGACCAGAAATACGGTTTCGCCCTCCCCTCCCCAGTCGAATTTGAACACGATCGGCTGCCGGCGTGTGGGTTTGAACATGTCGCGGCTGGCGACGAATTCCCGCACCGAGCGGAAAACGAAGGTCTGCGGGTGTGGCAGGCGGAAAGAGCGGAAGAGCGCTATCTGGCCGATTTTTCCGGGATAACCGAAACGGGCGTCGTAATCGGGAAAGAGGTGGGGGCAGGCCTCTCGGGCCGCATGGTAGAGAGGAGCGGGGCAGCCCTGAGGAAGAAGCACCGCCCGCGCGGAGCGCATGGCCGCAATTTCTTCTCTCACCGGAAGGCGTCCGGCGCAGAGGAAATTTATGTCCCCGCGGAGCATGGGGTGAAAGGAGACGACCATCGGAAAAGATCCCGTGCGCCGCACCCCGCGAAGGAAGGCCGTGAACCTACGGCGGCAAACCCCCCGGCCGGAACCGCGTTATTCTCAATAGCGGACTTCCATCCAGTAGATGACACCGAGACGCGGCCCTCGTTCGGTGATGACCTCGATGGTTCCGCTCGAAGAGCTCAGGTACTTTCGTTCCATCCCGCCCTCCCCCAGCCTCAGGATGGCGGGCGGCTGAAGGTTTCCGCCGAACTCGAGGCCGGAAGGATAGATTTCTTCTAGTACGCCGTCCCCATCGAAGTCAACTCGGATGACGTCGGCCGGGTCTACCCGGCGGTCGTCGGTGATGTCAAGAACGCCCCGCTCCAGGCGCCCTCCCGTAAAAGCGTTGATTTCCATAAAGATAGAGTTTCCGCCGGGTCCGCAGGGATCGCTGTTCGGTCGAAACCCGACGGCAAGGAGCAGCCCGCCGCGCAAAATCACATCGCTGATCACCCGTTCGCCGGGGTCAAGATCGATGAAGAATCCGGCGTGATTGCCGACCGTGGCGCTGGGGTCGGGCCGCTGACCGCTCTGCGGATCCGGGGCGGTGACCCAGACGGGCTCGAGGCGGCTCAAAACCCGGAAACGCTGTTCCAGGGCGCCGCGCATCACGGTGAAGGTTTTTTGCGTCTGGCGGAGCAGGCTCACGGCGCTGGGCTGATTGCTCAAAGTGTTGCCCCCTTCGCGCTGCAGAGCTCCCAGATATTCGCGGTCGTCGTCCGGACTCCAGGTCCGGGCGCGAGGGGCGTATACCCGATCGCCGTAATCCCAGACCCCGTAGATCGACTGGATGCTCTCGTCGCTCAAGTCGCCGTCTCCGAGCAGCCGCCCGGTACCGAAGGTCACGATCAAGCCGTGTTTTTCAGGGTGCGTCATGGCATCCGGCCGGGTGGTGATGGGCTGAGGCACGCCCCCGGGGCCGCGGGCCTGGAAAAGCTGCTGGGGATTGCCGCCGTCGTGATAAGCGACGGACCATTCGGCGACGGAAGAACGGCTCAGATCGAACTTCCAAAGATTTCCCTGGAGATCGCCCGCGTAAATGAAATCGACCTTGCCGTCGTTGGTGACGTCGACGGCAAGGGGGCTTGACAGGCCGTTGTCGGGGCCCGGCCCGGCCACGATGCTGCGGACAAGGCTGCCGCTTCCGGGATCCACGAGGTAGAGAGCCGCGCGCCCGTTTTCGCTGGCGTAGCCGTTGCCGAAGATCACCAACCACGGATGGGTACTGGAGTTGGTGCGCACGATCACCGGTCGACTGAAAGAGTACCCCAGATCCGGATCGGATGCGGCGGGGAATTCCCAGAGCACCCGTCCCGCAAGCGCACTTTCGGAGTCGATGCTGTGGGGGTTGCTCACATCGAGGGCGAAATAGCCTTTGCCGCCTTTGCGCAGGCCGCCGACGAGAAGCGTTTTGACCGTATCGCCGCCAAGGACCCCCGGGCCGCGGATCACCGTGGGAGTAAGGTCGACGTAGAAGCGGTGCGTGTAGCCGGGATCCGCGAGATGGCGGAGCTGGCCGAAGAGAAGACGCGGCACATAGGCGAAAAGTTCTTCCCCCGTAGCGGCGTCAAAGGCATGGAGCAGGCCGTCGTTCGCCCCGCAGTAGATCACGCCCCCGGTTTCCTCGGCCATGAAAACGGGTGCCGAGTTGACGATGTCCCCTAGTTTGGACGAGCGCACACGGAAACCGCTGATCTCCTCGCCCCGCAGGTAGCGAACGAGCGATTCGGTCGGGGTCCCGAGCGCCATGCGCAGCTCTTCGTTCAACGATCCGTAGCGGAAGGGAATGCCGCCGGTGCCGTTATAGGTGGCGATGCGCCGGGTATCCGGGCTGCGGGCGGCGAGCCGTTCGGCCGCCGACCAGCGCAACGGACCGGCGATGATGTCCCCTGTCAGGGGATCGAGGCGGAAAGCGCGCACATCTCCGGTCCACTCCTCGTCGCGGTTGCTGTAAACCCCTTGATAGATGACGCTGTCGGAGCCGAGTTTGCCGAAAAGAAAGTCTCCGTTGACCGTGACCGAAGAGGCTGAGCCGATGAGGATCTCCTGGATCGCGCGAGCCAGTTCGCTCAGCGCCGCGGCGAGCTCTTCGGGGTTGTTCGCGTTCAGAAAGCGGCCGCGGCCGTTCACCGTGGCGTGCCACAGGTCGTCGATCGCCTCGGGGCGGTAATTCCCCGGCACCGCCGGCCAGGCGATCGGCTGGCCGGTCGTGCGATGATGAAAAGCGGTGTCGTAGTCGGCCGGATCGAGGGTGCCGCTGACGCCGAAGGCCACGGCATAGGTCGCCATGTGCTGGTGGGTGGCCCGGTCCCAGCGCGAAACCGGCACACTGTTCGGCAGCGTGTTGAGGTCGTTTTCGTAATAGTACATGGCGATGTCGGCGAGCGTGTTGGCGTAGCTGTCGGCGAAGGGATGCCCGTTGTCGCCGTCGGCGTTGCCGATACCGCTCGGCGTGTAGGAAAGGTCGCTGTAGTAGCCGTCGGTCAGGATCACGGTGAAGGACTGCTGGCAGGCCGCTCCGGGGACATTCGGATCGTATGGTTTAGGGCCGGAAAGCCCGCCCAGATTTCCCGTGTTGTCTTTGTAGAACTGCCCGACCGTGTGCAATCCACGCTTCAGTGGGGTCCCGCCGCCGGACACATAGTCATATAGCTTGGCCAGAAGCACGGCGGAACGGTCGGTGATCGTGGTCCCCTGCTGCACCATGACCGGCTCGAGGGTGGCAACGATCCGCTGGTTGATGCCGTAGAAGCCCATGCGCACCCCGGCCATACTCTGGATCACCCGGGCGATGGCATTTTTGGCGACGAATTCCCGACGGCGAAAATAAGTGAACCAATTGGCGAAGTTCTGCTTCTCGGCGGTGTAGCTTCTACCGGTGACGATGTCCGCGGGGGGAATGGCGACTGGTGTCAGGGCGGTCACCTTTTCGGCGAGCCCCGTTCCGCTGACCGTGGCCCGGTAGTAGAGGATCGATTGGCTCGCATGGTCGAGCACCACCAAGTAAGCGGAGCCTTCGGCAGCCGAGTAGACGAAGTAGTGGGCGATGGGGACGGTCAGGGCGCCCACGGTGAAAGAGGCCGCCTGCAGATTGACGGTAAGGCTTGGGTTGCGTACCGGGTGGCTGCGCGGGTTGTCGGGATCGGCGTCGGGGAATACGACCGTGCCGTAGGACGGCCAGGGTGTATATTGCACCCCGGGGTTGTAGTAGAGCACATTTACTTGATACCATTGCGATTTCCAATACTTTCGCCCTTCGCTGCCGGCGTACCAGGCAGGCTGGGAGGTCTGCGGGTAGACATTGTCCCCGGGGTTGTCGAAAACGTAGCAGAAGCCGTGGGGATCGATCGCCAGCTGCTCCGGGGTGCGGGTGGGGTCGGGAAAGCTTCCATCATACTGCCCGCGGACAAGGATGTCGAAGTTCATGCTTCCTGAGTCGTCGAGCAAGAACATGATGTTTGCCGGAGGCGGGATGACCCGCGAAAAAAGGGGCATGTCCGAAAGCTCGAGTTCGGCGGTCGCGGCGCTTGGAATCAGGATGGCCAAAAGGGCGATCGCCGCCGCCACGGCGGCCCGTCCCCTGAAGGCGGAAAACGGTTCGCCCTCTTTCAGGCAGCGCAGGTGTGTTCTCATGTCGTCCTCAGTCGCTTGCGGTTTTTAGTAAGCGGCCCGAAATCCCATCTTGATGATGCTTGTCCCATCTCCGGTGCAGCGGCCGAAAATCGAGATGGCATGAATTGTCGGTCGGCTCATGTCGAGCGAGGCCCCCGGGGCGACGCCCTCGTGGCCGGCGAGAAAAAGCGCATGTTCGGGGTCGATGTGTGCAGGCTCGGGCACCACCGGATCTCCTCCCGCGGTGGTATGTTCCCAGTAGGCCGGAAGCGTCTCCTCGTCGAGGGCCCCGCTGACCGTCTCCATCCAGCGCGGGGGGTTGGCACGCAGATCGCTGATCCGAAGCAACCGGTCGGCCGCTTCCAGAGCGGCTCCCTCGGCACGGTAAAAATTGCGCTTGTAGACATACTCGTTGCGGGCGAGGGTGACCTCGGTGCCGGCGATACGCGAGGAAGAAAACCCGATCAGAGATATCAGGGCGAGGATCACCAGGGCGGCGACGATCGTAAGGTAGCCGTTCTCGTTGCGGAGCATTCGGGATCCCGTCTGTTCCCCGACCATCTTCCCCTCCCGGACCTTTACAGCCCGATGTTTCGGAAACGCAGGCGGGAGACGTAGGTCCGCGAAACCGTGCGGCCCGCCCCGCCCGGTTCGGCCACGGTCAGCGTGACGATGACCGAGCGGATTCGGTCTCGTTCAGTGTTGTCGGTGATTTGGGCGCCGTCCTCGTCTAAAAAGACGAAAAGCGGCACCTGGTCCGGATTGGGGACTACGCGGTCAACCAGCGGCTGGCAGCTTCCGCTGACGGCATCGCTTCCCCAGGTCGCCGCATCCTCGTAAAGGCAGCGCCGCAAGCGCCCCTGCGCCGTCTCGAAGAAGTAGGTGACCCGCTCCCCGGCATCGTCCAGATCCCCGTCGGGCTTCGGCTGGGGGCAGCCCGCGGAACCCGGAGGCTGATCGCAGCGGTCGGCGGTGAACCGCAGCTTGCGCCCGCTCACGCTGATTTCCTCGATGCCGGCCCCCGCCCGGCGCAAAGGGTCGAAGCCCGCCATGCGCAGGTCTTGAAGCAGGTAGTCCAAGGCGGCGCGCGCGGACTGCTGGGCGCCGGCGGAGGCTTGCTGCAGGGTGCTCGCCCGGCTGAAATCGATGAAAAAACCGACCAGCACGGCGAGCACCATGCCGGCAAGCCCTAAAGCGACGACCAGCTCGGCCAGACTGAAACCGGCCTGCCGCTGACGGCTGGCGAATGGAGACCGGGAGGTCATGTGCCGTTTCCTCGGGTAAGGGTGGTCAGTTCGATGGTCCGGACCTGACCCAGACGGTTCGAGCTCACGAAGACGCGTATCCGCCGCGAGGTGTTCCCCCCCGGG
>CAZQUP010000004.1:0-15844 GCA_964596545.1 uncultured Desulfatibacillum sp.
GGTGCGCGATTCGAGGAGCTTGCCGATCCGGATCAGGGTGAGGATCACGGCGGAAGTCTCGAAGTAGACGTGGTGGCCCAGCCCGGAGAAGACCAGCACGGCGACCGAGTAGGCGTAGGCGGCCGTGGAGCCGAGAGCGACCAGGACGTCCATGTTCGCGCTGCGGTTCCTCAGGCTCTTCCAGGCGCCGCGGTAGAAATCGAGACCGGTGTAGAACTGGACCGGCGTGGCAAGCGCGAAGAAGAGGCCGTCGACCCAGGCGGCATGGCTCCAGGGACCGGTCAGCCCGAAGTCACGTCCCATGCTGAGCAGAAAGAGCGGCAGCGCGCAGGCGGCGCCCACCGCGAACTTGCGGATCTGGTCTTCGGTCTCCCGCCGCCGTGCCCGGGCCTCGGCGTCCTCGGTTTCCGCCTCGTCCCCGGAGAAGGGCTCGGCGCGGTAACCCGCCTCTTCGACCGCGCGCACAAGATCGGCGGTCGAGCCGAGCGCCGGCACCAGTTCGACGGTCGCCAGCTCGGCGGCGAAATTGACTTCGGCCTGCAGAACCCCGGGGACCTTGTGGCGCAACGCCCGCTCGACCGCGGCGCGGCAGTTGGCGCAGCTCATCCCGAAGACCCGCAGGGTGATCCGCGCGGTCGGCACCGTATAGCCGGCCGCGGCCACCTGCCTGACGATCCGTCCCGGAGCGAGAAGGGCGGGATCGTAGCGCAGGAGCGCCTCCTCGGAGGCGAAATCGACCCGCGCTTCGACGACTCCCGCAAGCGAGCGCAGCGCCCGCTCGAGGCCGGAGGCGCAGTTCGTACAGCTCATGCCCCGGATGGGGAGCCGAAGCTCGGCGAGGCTCATGACGACGGGACTCCGGGACGGAAGGCTCTGCCCAGGACCTCCGGGCGACACGCGAGATGCCAGGGGTTGCGTAAGTCTTCCTTGTTGTAGGTGAGAGGCTCGCCCGTGTCCTGACGCACCACGAGACCTCCTGCGGCCTCGACGACCGCCTGCCCGGCGGCCGTATCCCACTCCATCGTGGGCCCCAGACGCGGGTAGAGATCGGCACGGTCTTCGGCGACGAGGCAATACTTGAGCGCGCTGCCGGCGGGCACGAATTCGACCTCCCCGAGTTCGCGCCGCTTCTGCGCCACGAAGGCCTCGAGCTCGGGGGTGGCATGAGAGCGGCTGCCGACGATGACCAGGGTCGGGCCGCGCTCCCGCGGCAGGGGAAGACTGCGAACGAACGACTCGAGCCTCGCCAGCCCCCCCGGCTCCGCAAGCCGCGGGGCCAGCCCCGCGGCCGCGTCGAGGCGAAAGGCCCCCTTGCCCCGCAGGCCGAAATAGATCCGGTCGGGCACGGGGAGAAAGACCACCCCGAGGCCGGGACGGCCCTCCTCGACCAGGGCGACGTTCACCGTGAATTCCCCGCGGCGTCCGATGAACTCCTTGGTGCCGTCCAGCGGATCGACGATCCACAGCCGGCGCCAATTCCGGCGCTCGGCCCAGGGGATCTCGCGGCCCTCCTCGCTCAGCACCGGAAGCTCGGTCGTCCGGAGCTCACGCTCGAGGATCGCGTGCGCCCGCCGGTCGGCCAGCGTGAGCGGCGAGCGGTCCTCCTTGTAGGAGACCTCGGCCCCGGGGGAGTCGTAGACCTCGAGGGCGGCCGCCCCTGCGGCGAGCGCCGCCTGAAGCGCCGTTTGCAGAAGGGCCTCGAGCGGGAAGCTCATGTCGGGGGGTAGCCGATCTCGCGCAGGCGCGCGCGGATCGCCTCCTCGTCCGCCGGGGATTCCCACTCGACGGTGAGGCGCTTGCCGCCGGGGTCGCCCGCGATCCGCCGCACCCCCTCCAGTGTCCGAAGCTCGCGCTCGATGGTGCGCACGCAGTGGCCGCAGGAAATGTTGGGAACCTGGAACGTCTGCCGGTTCATGGGATCATCCCTCCTGACGGTCGGAGCCGCCGCCTCGGCGTTCGCCGCAGAAGCGCCGGGTCCATGCCGCAACCTCCTCTTCCCCGAAAAGCCGGGCGAATCGCTCCCCGCCCCGGCTGCGGCTCTTGTAGAACTCCAAGCATTCCTGGAGGATCTCCACCACCCGGTCCTCCTCGAAAATGCCCGGAAGCTCGAAGGCGAGCCGCGGATGACGCCCGAGCCGCCCGCCGAGCAGTACGCGGTATCCGCTCCAGGCCTCGGCGAGGGTTCCCGTCGGGCAACGGCGGATGCAGAGCCCGCAGTTCAGACATCGGTCGAGATCGATCGTCGGCGGTCGCCCCTCTTCGGCAGAGAGACGGATCGCTTGCTCGGGGCAGGCGTCGCGGCAGGCGCCGCAGCGCGAGCAGTCCTCGCCGGTGGTCTCAGGGATGCAGGCGCCGATGATCCCCACATCGCGGATCTGGGGCTGGGAGCAGGCGTTCGGGCAGTCGGCGAGAGCGACCCGGAACTCGTGGTGGAACTTGATCCCTCCCTTCACCTGCCGGCGCAAAAAATCGTAGAGGTGAGCGGCCTGGAGCACCCGCTCGAGCCGCCCCAGGAGCCGCTCGGTCGAAAGCGCCCGGTGGGGGCACCCGCCGGAACCGAAGCAGGTCTCGAGGTGCCAGCCTTTGATCTCGGCCGCCTGACCGGAAAGATAACGGGCCTGGGCCGCGCGGACTTCGGCCAGGGTCACACGGCGTTTTCCTTCGGCGGCCGCCTCCTCCTCGACCCGGCCGCGCACGCGGCGGCGCACGAAAAAGGGAACGCGTTTGAGCGCCTCCTCGGCTTCAGCCGTCCATTCCATGGTGTTCCTGCACCCCGCCGGAAGCGGGCCTCGGCGTTGCCGCGGCGGCCATCGCCGCGACGGTCGTCTCCAAAAGCCTCACCCCGTCGAACCAGAGCAGCCGTGCCTCGTCGGCGGCGAGCTCCGCGAGCCGGCGGGCATGGCCTTCGGGGTCGATCCGCCGCGCCGCCCGGGCCGCAAGCCCCCGGCAGGCGGCGTCTTCGGAATTCAGGAAAGGACTCAGAAGGGATCCCGCCGGAGAGGCGACGGCGGGTCGGGCTGCGGCCAGGCGGCCCAGAGCCCAGAGCGCCCCGAGCTGGAGGCTGGGATGGTTGACGAGGACCACGTCCGGATCAAGAAACGAGACGATCAGCCGGCCGTATTCCGCAGCCAGCCGCTCGCTTCGCGCCGCCGCCTCCCCCAGGGCTTCGGCGCAACCCCAGCCGATTCCGCCGGACTCGTCGTTCAAATTCCAGAGCAGCCGGCGCATGACCACGCGCGCGGACTCCGGGTCCTCTTCCGCCAGCCGCGCGGCCGCCGCTCCCACGGCCACACCGGCCCGCCAGCGAAGCAGCGCCTCCCGGCTGCAGAAGAGTCCGATCAAGGGGCTGACCACCCGCCGCAGGGGGAGGGCGAGAATTCTCTCGAGGCTCTCCTCGAAGGGCTCCCGCGCGAGCCGGGCGGCGAGCTCGGACCGCAGCGCCCGTCCGCAGAGGCGTCCCTCGTTTTCCGCGGCCAGCTCTTCCACGGCTCACTCCTCCTCCCAGCGGATGCACCGCGCCGGGCAGTTCTTGATCACCTCGTCGACCTCCTCTACGGGGTAGGACTCCAAATCGGCGGCCTCCAGGAACCCCGCTTGGTTCACGCGGAAGACCCCGGGGCAAAGGGCGATACAACCCTCGCAGCGGGTGCACTCCGCAAGCTCGATCACCGGCCGCTTCATGGTGGGCCGCCCGTCCTTTCGGCTCAGGAGGAAGCCCCCGTGCTTTCGACCACCGCGCGGCCGATCGCCCGGCCGAAGGCATGGCAGGCGGCGATCGTCTCGGGGTCGGGGACGAAGGTCACGCGCAGCCCCTCCCGGAGGCGGGGGATCTTCATGCGCTCGAGTTCCTCCTCGATCTGGCGCACCGCTTCGCCGCTCCAGCCGTAAGAGCCGAAAGCGGCCCCGATCTTGTTCTGCGGCTTGAGGCCCTTGAGGTAGCAGAGAAAATCGGCCACGGTCGGAAACAGGCCGTTGTTCAGGGTCGGCGATCCCACGACGATCGCGCGGGCGTCGAAGACCTCGGTCACGATTTCGCTTCTGTGCCAGGCGCGCAGGTTCATGGGTCGGGAGGGCACCCCCTCGGAGAGGATCCCTTCGTTGATCGCCTCGGCCATTTTCTCCGTGCTGTGCCACATGGTATCGTAGACCACGACAGCGCTCCGTCCGGGCTCCTGGCGGCACCAGGTGCGGTAGGCCTCGAGAATCCTGGAGGGGTTCGAGCGCCAGAGAACTCCGTGGTCGGGGCAGATCATGCGGATGTCGAGCCGAAGCTCCGCCACCTGCTGCAGCAGTTTGGCGATCAGCCCCGTGTAGGGCGACAGGATGTTGGCGAAGTATTTCTTCGCGTGGTGGAGGATGCGATCGTCCGCTTCATCGTCGAAGGTTTCGGGGCCTGCATAGTGCTGCCCGAAGCCGTCGCTCGAGAACAGGATGCCGTCCTCCACGGCGTAGGTGAACATGCTGTCCGGCCAGTGGATCATCCGCGTTTCGAGGAAACGCAACGTCCTGCGGCCCAGCCGGATCTCCTCGCCGGAGCCCACGGCCCGGTAGTTCCACTTCCGCGGAAAGTGGCGCGCGAGATTTTTCTCCCCCATCTTGGAGCAGATCAGGGGCTTGTCCTCGCCGATGCGATGCATCACCCGCGCCAGACTTCCGGCATGGTCGAGCTCGGTGTGGTTGCTGATCACGAAATCGATCCGCCGCGGGTCGATCACACGCGAAATGTTCGCGGGCAACTCATCGGCGAATTCCTGTTTCACCGTATCGATCAGCGCCACTTTCTCGTCGAGGATCAAAAAGGCGTTGTAGGTCGTCCCAAGGTCGGTCGAGTACCCGTGAAAATCCCGAATGTTCCAATCGCGCACGCCCACGGAATAAATTCCAGGGGCGACCTCCAGCGGTACCATCGCGGCTCTCCTTTCCGGCGGTTGACCGTGTTGTGTTCCGCAACCTAATCACCCCGGCGGGGGAAACAAGCGGCAAAAAAATGGGGAATGCGCCCCTCTCTTCGCCGACGAGGCGGAGACGGGGGCCATCCCCCGAAAAAAAACCGGGGAGGATCAGTCCTCGGGGGCGAAATCGGCCTTGGAAGCGCCGCAGACCGGGCATTCCCAACTGTCGGGCAGCTTTTCGAAGGGGGTGCCGGCGGCGATGCCGTTGTCGGGGTCGCCCTGGGCGGGATCGTAGACATAGCCGCAGACCTGACAGACGTAGCGTTTCATCTTCTCTTTCCTCCTTGATGGGATTGGGGATCCGAATTCAGGCTTCGACGTAGCCTTCCTCATCCTTGACCGACCCGGGCCCGCCGAGCGGCCGGAACATGCGTTTGCCCGCGCCGCAGACGGGACAGCACCACGATTCGGGAAGTTCTTCGAAGCGGGTGCCTTTCGGGATCTTGCCGCGGCGGTCGCCCCGCTGCGGGTCGTATAGACAACCGCAGTTCACGGTCTGGCACTGATAGATCTCTTCCGGCTTCGACATGGAAGGACTCCTTCGTCATCATCGCGGTCCGGCCTCACGGCCGAGGAAATCGTCCACCCGGGCTTCGAGGGCATCCCGCAGGCGGGGGAGCGGCTCGGTCTCCGCAGGGGGCAGGTCCCAGAATTCGTGTCGCGCCCCCTCCACCCGCACGGCGGCCGCCTCGGCGTCCAGGGCCACAACCACATCGGGGCGGCCGTGGGCCAAGGCCTCTTCCAAGCTCCGGGGCCGCTCGAAGCCGATGTCGACGCCCTTCTCGGCCATCGCCTCCGCCACCCCCGGCTGGAGCGTCGCCGCGGGCCGCAACCCCGCCGCGAGAACCTCCCAAGCGGCCGCCGCGCGCCGGCCGGCAAAAGCCGCCGCCATGGGGCTACGGCGGTCGTTTTCTCTTCCGAGAAAGAGCAGCCGCTTGCGGGCGAGCATCGGGGCGAGGAGGGCCTCGACCGCGGCTTCGACCTCCTCGCGCACGGAGCCGTGTCGGGCCATGTCGCCCGGCCCTTCGATGCCGCGATAGAGGAGACTTCCGGCCAGCGGGGCGTCGATCGCGTCGAGGAAATAGCGCGCCGAGAGCAGCAAACCCTCGAAAAGGTTTTTCCCGCGCGTCGCCCCGAGGCTCAGCACGAACCCCCGGCGGGTCGTCTGCCGCGGATCGGCGAGACCCAGCCGGTATTTGCGGGCCCAGAACACCTGGCAGCGGTCGACCAGCGCCTTGATCTGGGCGGTCATCCCGTAGAAGAAAACCGGCGAGGCAAGCACCACGACCTCCGCCTGCCGGATCAAACCGTAGATCTCGCGCGAGACGTCGTCGCGGATGGGGCAGACGCCCCGCTTCTCGCAAACGCCCAACTCACGGCAGGGCTGAATGTCGGCTTCGTTCACCGAGACGGTGCGGGTGAGCGCCCCGCGCCGAGCGGCCGCTTCGAGAAAGGCCGACAGCAGGAAATGCGTGTTCCCCTTGCGGCGCGGGCTGCCCTGGAGTCCCAGAACGAGCATCGGAGGATCCGTTTCAGGCTTTGCGGTGGCAGGTCGTGCAGGCGGTCGGCCCCGCGGCCTTTCCCTGCTGCTTCCTCTCGCGGTGGCAGCGGGTGCACTGCTCGTTCATCACCTGTTTCCGGGCCAGCGACCCCTGGGCCTTGAGTGCTTCGATCGCCCCTCGGCGCTGCGGGAAGACCGCGTGGCAAAGCTGGCAGTCCTCGAGCTTCTCCTGGTGCAACGCGTGCGGAAAGGGGACCGGACCGCTCGTTCCCCCCTCGAGCACGAGTTCGGCCGCCCCCCGGTCGTCGGCGGCAAAAGCCAGCAACGCGGCAACGGCGCAATAGAGCGCCGCCGCGCAAACCAGGCCCCTTCCCCAGGCATGAGCCCCCGCCCTCGGCATGAGCGTCCCTTCTTCCCTCTGCGCCCGCTGCGGATTTCGGCCTTCGATTTCTCCGACGGCTCAGCGCGGGCTGAGGCTTTTGCCTTCGCCGACCAGCGTGCAGGTCGTGAAATCGATCGCCGTCCCGCAGGCGCTGCAGCGGTGCGGACGGTCGAACTCGTCGGAGAAGATCTCCTTTTCCGCACCGCACTCCTGGCATCGGCAAACGAAAGACTTCAAGGTCTTGAATGTGGCGTAACCCGGGCAATGCTGCGGGGTGGTCTCCTGTCCGGCCATGGCGGTCATCCTCTCGCGGATCGGGTTTCAGGATTTCAGTTTCCGGGCGAGCTGACGGCCGTACTCCTGGGCCATCTGCAGCCCGCCGCCCAGACGGCTCGACTTCAGGCGCAGACAGTCGCCGAGCATGTCCATGCGGAAGATGTTCTTCATCGTCTGGAAAATGCGGTCGTTGGCTTCCCCGCTCCAACCGAAGGCTCCGAAGGCGCCGCCGACCCGGCCCTCCAGATCGGCTTTCTCGGCCAGGAAGAGCAGCGTTTTCATCGCCGGAAGCATGTCGCCGTGGTAGGTGGCCGAACCGAAGGCGTAGCCGTCGTAACCGCGGAGATCGGCTTCGTTTTGAACTGCGCGCGCATCCACCACCCGCGCTTCATGCCCCTCCAGGCGCACGCCCTCGGCGATCAGTTCGGCGATGTTCTGAGTCTCCCCGGTACGCGTGGCGTAAACGACCAACACCTTGGCCATCGGGCCTCCATCCGGCCGAAAGCCCCGGGGCGGCTCCGCCCGCGGGGCCTCCCGCCTGCTACCGATCCTTGCGGGCGATCCGGGGATCGATCCCCTCGGCGGTGCAATCCGGCGTGTAGCAGGTGTTGTCGACGAACTCGCATTTCTCCTTACAGGACGGACATTGGTTCGGGTACTCGTCCGCCTGGAAGGTGTAGCCGCAGTTTGAGCATTTCCAGCTGGGCATGGTCACCCTCCGGGTTCAGGCTCTCCACAAGCCGTGCAGGTTGCAGTATTCGCGGGCGCTCACCCGGTCGGCCTGGATGCAGAAGACCGCCTCGGGCGCCTGCCCCGGTTTGAGGTGCTGCCGGTAGACCTTGCCGTCGACGATGAGCTCGATCCACTCGATCCAGTGCTTCTCCTCCATCGGGTGGGCGACGCTGCCGACCTTCACTTTGAATCCGTCGGTGGTTTTCTCGATCACCGGCACGTGTTTTTCCTTGGCGGCATCGACCGTGTTCTCGATGAAGCGCTTCATCGGCTGCCCGCAGCAGACCAGCTCGCCCTTTCCTCCGTGAACGACCTCGACGATGTTGCCGCAGAGGTCACACTTGTAGATTTCCAGCAGTTCCGGCATGTGCATCTCCTTTCCTTCGCGCTCCGCGCTTGTCGATGTTAGGGGGCGGTAGCGGCAAGCACACTCCCCTCCCCTCCGTTTATGGCGTTTCCTCGTCCCCGGTCCACCAGCCCTTGCGGATGTGTCGCTCTCGTTCGGCCTCGGCCAGGCGCCGGAGCTTGCAGCCGGCGTCCCGGAGCACGCCGAAGAGAATGCCGCACCCGCTGTCTTCGCGGTCGTTTTCGCCGCGGTCCGCAAGCCGGATCATCTCCTCGGCGAGCCTGAGCGTGTCCAAGATGTGACGATTACACGGCCTCACGATCCTTCCCCCGTCTCCGGCGGGCAAACCGGACAAAACATATACAAGATTCATGCCGGAAGGCGGACGAGGGTGCAGGACGGAAGGCTCTTTTGATTTCGTTGGGTTGCTTCGACAAGTATCGCTTCGGGTCGCTCGTGCGTCTCGCCCGCCGCCGAGGCGGGCGGGGAGGCGCAGACCGGGGACCGAAATCCGAAACACTGCATATCACGGTGAAAAACACTTTGCAATCCCATCCCGGATGGAATTGCGAGACGCTGCTGTCCCGCGGGACGCGGCGAGGTGGGTTTGCGGCTCCCTCTTTTAGGGTCGGAGGAAGGGTTTGCGCTCGAGAATCTTTCCCCGCACGCTGATCACCATCTCGTCGAGCGGGATCTCCGCCCCCGAGCGCCGAAGCGCCTGCCTTACGATCTGCGGCAGCCCGCCGCAGCAGGGAACCTCCATCGTAACGCAGATGATGCGGCGGATCCCGGCTCCGCGGAAGATGCGGCTGAATTTCTCGAGGTAGGCCTCGCGGTCGTCGAACTTCGGGCAGCCGATCATGACTTTCCGTCCGCGCAGCAGTTGCCGGTGCAACGAGGGGAAGGCGACCGGGACGCAATCGGCCATCACCAGCAGATCGGCTCCCCGGAGAAAGGGGGCGTCGGGGGGGACGAGATGGATCTGGACCGGCCAGTGGCTGAGGGCCGATTCCTCGTCGCCGGTATCGGCCGCCACCAGAGCGCCCGGCACCGCGCCGGCGGGCGGATCGAACGCGCCCACCATGCGCCGCGAAGGGCAGCCCTCGCCCGCAAGCGGGAAGATGCGGCCTTCCGGCGCCTCGGGCGAGACGGCCGGGGGCCGGGCCGCCAGACGCGTCTCGACCGCATGCTCGTCGAACTCCTCGGCCTCGCGCTCGACGAGCGTGAGGGCCCCTCGGGGGCATTCCCCGAGACACGCCCCCAGGCCGTCGCAGTAAATGTCGGCGACCACGCGGGCTTTGCCGTCGACGATTTCGATCGCCCCCTCGGCACAGGCGGGGACGCAGTTGCCGCAGCCGTCGCAGAGATCTTCGTCGATCTGGATGATTTTGCGGATGACCTTCATCGATCTTCACCTCACGGGTTCCGGGCCGGATTTTTCCTCGGCCGCGTCTCGGCCGGCGGCGGTGAGCAGCGCGTCGCGCCGAACGCCCTCCGGCCCTTTTTCGCCGACAATTCCCGGCGCCTCGAGCCGCCGGGCGTCGTGGAGCACCTGCCATTCGAGGGGGTCGCCGGGCCCGGCCGACGCAAACCGGGCGACCGTCTCTCCCACCGCGGCCGCAAGGGCGGGATCGACCCCCAGATCCCCGAGCATGCCGCGCACCTCGGCCGCCGGGTCCTCGCCCCCGATCTCATGGAGCAGCGCCGCACACAGGACCACCGCCAGGTCGGCCCGCTCCGTGCGGCCGATGCGCTCGGCCCGGCGCACCACCCGGCCCGCGCGGCCGATACGGCCGAAATCCTTGCCGTAGCGCCGTTTCATCGCTGCGGCGACCCGCTCCCGCAGAAGCTCGTTTCGCCGCTCGGCCAGCCCTTCGGGAAGGCCGCCGAGGCACTGGGCCGCATGCGGGCACCAGGCGGCACAGCCGAAATCCAGCTTCGGGTTCACGAACCGCAAACCGCAGCCGCCGCAGGTCCGCGCCGGGTCGTCCTTGAAGAACTCGACCGGACGGCCGCAACGCGGGCAGTCCACCTCGAAGATGGAACCCGGCTTCCAGTATTGCATGTCCTGTCCCGGGCAGCGCATGGGAGCGTCTCCTCGAAAGGGGGAAGGATGATTTCGGTCGCCATCCTACCCGCAGGGGTCGCAGGATGTCCTTGACCTGGGTCAAGGGTTGGGTTTTTATGGGGCACCGCGCGTCGATTCCTTCACCGATCGGAGAGCCCGGCGTGGAAAAAACCCTCGCCGCCCTCAGCCGGATTCCTCTCTTCCACGGCCTGAGCCGGGAGGAGCTTCTGCGCTTCCACGCGATCGGCCAGGAGAAACGTTTCGGTCGCGGCGAGTGGATCTTCAGCGACGGAGACGATGGGGAGGGCTTCTTCGTCATCCTGATGGGCGGGGTCAAAATCTTCAAGCTCTCCCCCGCCGGCAAAGAGCAGATCCTGCATCTCTTCGGACCGGGGGACTCCTTCGGCGAGGTGCCCGTCTTCGAGGGCGGCTCGTTTCCGGCGAACGCGCAGGCCCTCGAGGAAACCCGCGTCGTATTCTTTCCGCGCACGGCCTTCCGCGCGCTTCTGCGCCGTCACCCCGACCTCGCCCTCAAGCTCCTCGCCGATCTTTCGCGCAAGCTTCGCGAATTCACGCTGCAGATCGAAGGACTCGCCTTAAAGGAGATCCCCTCCCGGCTCGCCTCCTACCTTCTCTATCTCGCCCGTGAACAAGCGGGGAACGGCAAAGAGGTGACGCTCGGCATCTCCAAGGGGGAGCTCGCCCGCCTTCTGGGGACGATCCCCGAAACCCTCTCGCGTATCTTCGCCCGGCTATCGGGGCAGGGGCTGATCCGGGTCGAGGGCCGCCGCATCGCGCTCCTCGACCCCGGCGGCTTGGAGGCCCTGGCCCGCGAGGGAAAAGCCCCCTGACATCGCTTGCGGCGAGCCGGTCTCATTCGAGCGCCTGCGAGCCCACGGCGAGCACCGGGCAAGGAGCGCGGCGCACCACGCGGTCGGTCGTCGATCCGAGCAAAAGCGACTTGACCAGGCCGTGCCCGCGGACGCCGAGCACGATCATGTCCATCTCGTGGGCCACGGCGTAGGCGACAAGCTCCTCGTAGGGTTGGCCGCGAAGCACGGTCACCCGCGGCGTGCACCACAGGCGGGCCTCTTGCGGCACCAGCGCCTCGAGTTTTTCCTTGACCACGTCCACCTGGAGGAGGTCCTGCGTCTGCTCGGAGGGGGTGAGAAATTCCGGGTAGACGGGCGGCTCCATGACGTGCAGCATGTGCACCTCGGCCTCGAACTCCTGAGCGAGGCTCAGGCCGTAACGCAGGGCGTTTTCGGAATCGGCGGAAAAATCGATCCCGACCAACAGCCGCTGCAGGCGAATCCCGCCGCGCTCGGGGTCGATGAGCCCCTCGGGAGGGCTCTGGACAGCGAGCACCGGACAGGAGAGCGTGCGGATCAGCCGCTGGGTCACCGACCCGAGGATCAGCCGCTTCAATCCGGAGTGCCCCCGGGTCGCGGCGATGACGAGGTCGAGATCTTTTTCCTGGACGAGCCGCGCGATCTCGCTCGCAGGGTGGCCAAAGCGGATCAACGGCTCCCAGGCGACATCCTGGAGGCCCGGCGTCCTTTGGAGGAGCTCCCGGGCCTGGCGCGCGATCCGCTCCTGCTGACCGACCGGGTCGAGCTGGAACTCCCCGTAGATCGCCACCGCGGAGAGATCGACGACATGGGCGACGAAGAGCTTCGCGCCGAACTCCCGCGCGATCGCCACCCCGTAGGGGATCGTACGGTTGGCGTGTTCGGAAAAATCGGTCGCACAGAGAATGTGTTGGAATTGCACGCGCATCGCTCCACCTCCTCCCTGCCGCTGCAGGACGCTGCCGCCGTACCCCGGCCTATCCCTTGATGACCGCCAGCGGGACGAGCCGGGCGACCCGCCGGGCGATCCCCGCGCCGTGGACGATGTCGACGACGCGGTCGACATCCTTGTATGCCGCGGGGGCCTCCTCGGCAAGCCCGGCCAGGCTGCCGGCGCGGACCCGAATGCCTTCCTCCTCCAAAGTGCGCCAAAGACCCGCCCCCTGGACGTTGCGCTTGGCCTGGTGGCGGCTGAGCGTCCGGCCGGCACCGTGGCAGCTCGAGCCGAAGGTCTGCCGCATGGCTTCGGCGGTGCCGACAAGCACCCAGCTCGAAGTGCCCATCGAGCCCGGAACGAGCACCGGCTGCCCTAGTTCGCGGAAGGCGGCGGGCAGTTCCGGGGAGCCGGGTCCGAAGGCCCGGGTGGCCCCCTTGCGGTGCACGCACAGGGTCCGCCGGCGTCCTTCGATCTCGTGCGTTTCCATCTTCGCGATGTTGTGGGCGATATCGTAGAGCTGGAAAAGCCGGAAAGAGATCCCCGCCGGGGAGAGCACGCGCTCGAAACTGCCGCGGATGCGGTGCGCCAACACCTGGCGGTTGGCGAAGGCATAGTTGGCCGCCGCTTTCATGGCGGCCAGGTAGGCCCGGCCCTCGGGGCTCTCGACCGGAGCGCAAACAAGCTCCCGGTCCGGCAGGCGGTAGCCATAGGTACGGGCGGCCTTCTGCAGCCGGCTCACCGCGTCGCTACAAACCTGATGCCCCAGGCCTCGCGAGCCGCAGTGAATTTGGACCACGATCTGATCGGGGAACAGACCGAAGCGGCGGGTGAGCTCCTCGTCCTCGACCCGCTCGACGCGGTCGACCTCGATGAAGTGGTTGCCCGCCCCGAGAGTGCCCATCTGGTCCCGGCCGCGGGAGCGGGCGCGTTCGCTCACCTCGCCGGGATCGGCACCCTCCAGGCAGCCGCCCTCCTCGGTGTGCTCGAGATCCTCCGCGGAGCCCAATCCGCGGCGCACGGCCCAGCGGGCGCCCTCCACCATCACCCGGTCGAGCTCGGCCCCGGAAAGCCGCAGATCACCGCCGCGGCCAACCCCGCTCGGGCAGTCGGCGAAGAGAGCGGAGGCCAGGGCTTCGAGATGGGTTGAAACCTCCCCTGCCGTCATTCGGCCGGCGAGCAGGCGCACCCCGCAGTTGATGTCGTAGCCGACCCCGCCGGGGGAGATCACCCCCTCGGGCGGCTCGGTCGCCACGACCCCGCCGATCGGAAACCCGTATCCCTGGTGCAGGTCGGGCATCGCGAGCACGTGCCCGACGACGCCGGGCAGCGTCGCCGTGTTGATCAGCTGCTCGAGACTGCGGTCGGCCCGCGCCGCCGCGGCGAGCGCCTCGTCGGCGTAAAAGCGTGCGGGAACCCGCATGTCGGCGCGGTGACTCCGGGGGATCTCGAAAAGAAAGGGGGCGATCTGCCGGATCTCCATGGTTTCGGCTCCCTTCCGCCCGGCTTTCCGGGCGTCAGACGTCGAAGACGATCGTCGCCGAATATTCCCCGCCGTCGCGGCGGATGGCGAGGTTGTGGTAGGTGACGGCCTTAACGGCCTTTTCCATCTCCGCCGCCTTCCGGCCGAAAGCCACGGCCGAAAGCGCGGTCGGCGAAAAACGCTCGAATTCGACGCGCTCGAAGCCGAGGGATTCGGTTTCCGCGAAGTAGGCGAGTTCGCTCAGCCAGGAAACGAGCAGGCTCTCGGTGTCGATGGCTTCGAGGTCGATGCGCCGGGTTTGCCTCCCGCCCCGGGGCTCGGGGCGGAAACCGAGGATGCGGTTCATGCCGCAAGCGGCATTCCGGAAGAGTTCCTCGAGACTCCGCCCGCGGACAACCAGGGCCCGGTCGGCGGTGTGATCCACCTCCTCGAAAGCCGGCGGCCGGGACCGTCCGTTCGGCGACATGATCGGCTCTCCGGGGGTCAAGGGTTTCTTCCTTGCGACAGGCGGAAAAAGCCGCTACCCTTTTTGACCGTAAGGTCGGGAAGCTTTTTGTCAAGAAAACCGAAACGTTCGCATGGACTCCGGAGCTCCGGGAAAAGCTCCGTCGTCTCCCCCCCCCCTTCGAGGAGCAAATGTCATGAAAGCCGTCTACTTCGAAACCCACGGGGAAATCGAGGTCCTGCGCTACGGCGAGGTGCCCGAGCCCCAGGCGGGGCCGGGCGAGGTGCTGGTCCGGGTCCGAGCCTGCGCCTTGAACTACCTGGACATCTGGGTGCGCCGCGGCTGGCCGGGGCTGAAGCTCTCGCTGCCCCATTGGTGCGGCGCGGATGTCGCCGGAGAGGTCGTGGCGGCCGGCCCGGGCGTCGAAGGCTGGCCGGTCGGCACCCGCGTAGTCGTCGACCCGGGGATCAGTCTGACCGAGGACGAGTTCACGCGCCGCGGCGAGGATTCGCTCAGCCCGGGCTACCACATCCTCGGGGAGCATCGCCGGGGCGGGGCCGCGGAATTCGTCGCCGTGCCCGCGCGCAACCTGCATCGGCTGCCCGCAAGCGTCGGCTTCGCCGAGGCCGCGGCCCCGTTGCTCGTCGGTCTGACCGCCTGGCGCATGCTGATCCACCGCGCCGCCCTGCGGCCGGCCGAGACCGTCCTCGTCGTCGGCGCGGGCGGCGGGGTGAACACGATGGCCATTCAAATCGCGCGTCTGGCCGGCGCGCGCGTGTTCGTGGTCGCGGGAACGGCCGAAAAAGCGGAAGCCGCGCGCGGGCTCGGGGCCGAGGAGGCGTTCGACCGCACGCAGGGGGACTGGGTGCGGGAGGTGCTCGCGCGGACGGAGAAACGCGGCGTGGACGTGGTCGTCGACAACGTGGGGCGGGCGACCTTGCCCTCGAGTCTCAAGGCCGTGGCCCGCGGCGGGCGGATCGTCATCGTCGGCAACACGAGCGGCCCGCTCACCGAAATCGATCTGCGCTTTCTTTTCGGCAAGCAGGTGAGCTTGATCGGCAGCACCATGGGCAGCCACCAGGATTTCCGCGTCGTGACCGCACTGCTGTGGAGCGGGAAGCTCCGTCCGGTGATCGACCGCACCTTTCCCTTGCGCGAGGGGGTCGCGGCCTATCGCCGCCTGGAGGAGGGCGGGCACTTCGGAAAGATCCTCCTGCTGCCCGACTGAGGCCTGCGGGGGAAAGGGTCCTCAATCCCGGCGGCGCTCGAGCGCCTCGCGGAAGATCACCCATTTCTGCACATCCTGAGTCCCCTCCCCGAGGGAAGCGGCCCAGGCGTCGAGCGGAAAAGGGTGAATCGGGTGGTTCCGCAGCAGAGAAGCCGCCCCGAAGAGATCCGCCGCCCACTGCGTCACGCGCCGCGCCGCGTCGACCGCCAGGTATTTCGCCGTCGCCGCCGCCGCCCGCGGCTCGTTTCCCCGGTCTGCCTCCCAGGCGGCGCGCCGCACCATCCACCGCGCCGCCTCGAGGCGGGCATGGAGGTCGGCGGCTTCGAAGGCCTTGGCCTGAAAATCGAGCAGCCGGCGACCGAAGGCGTGGCGCCGCCAGCCGTGAGCCAGGGCGAGGTCGAAGGCCCCCTGCGCCGTGCCCAAGGCGAGGCCGGCGATCGGCACCCGCGAGGCGGTGAAGACACAGAGCACCTGCGCCAGACCGCGGCCGCGTTCCCCGAGCAGGTGGTCCGCCGGGACGCGGACGCCGTCGAACTCGAGACGGGTCAGGTCCGAGGGCGACCAGGCGGCCTTGGCGAGCGGCAGGCGGCGGATTCCGGGCACGTTGAGCTCCGCCAGGAACATGGAAATCCTGCGCCGGCGCGGG
>CAZQUP010000004.1:15867-72924 GCA_964596545.1 uncultured Desulfatibacillum sp.
GGGATCGGTGATCGCCGTCACGACCGCCAAATCGGCGAGCGCGCCGTTGGTCACGTAGGCTTTGGCGCCCGAAAGGCGGAAATCCCCCCCGTCCGGCTCCGCCGTGAGACGGATCGCCGCGGCGTCGCTTCCGGCGTGCGCCTCGGTGTTCGCCAGACAAAGGATGACCCGCCCCGCAGCCGCCTCCGGCCCGTAGCGCTCCAGAAGCGCGGGGGACCCGAAACGCCACAGTGCCGCAAGCCCGAGGTCCGCATGGGCGAGCGCCGCGATCGCCGCGCCCGCGGCGACCCGCGCGAATTCCTCGAAGAGCAGCGCCTCGCGCAGCACCCCCCGGTGTACGAGCCGCCCCTCCTCCAGGGCGAACCCGTAAGATTCCGCTTCGCCGAGGTCGGTGAAGAAACGGCGATCGAGAGAACCCTCCGCCCGTCTGGCCGCGAGGGCTTGGGCGAAAGGGCCTCCGGTGAGGAAGCGGCGGAAACGGTCGCGCTCGGCGACCAGCGCTTCGGGCAAAGCGAAATCCACGATTTCCTCTTTGCGGCAGGCCTCAGGCGGGATCCCCGATCCGGTGCCGCGACCCCGGGTTCCCGCCGGAGGGGAGCCTACCGTGCCGGTTCTTGCTCCCCTGTAGAGGAATTCCGCTGAAAAGACAAGATTTGATGAACGACGTTCCGTTAATGGAGAAGTCTTGAACTCCGCGCCGAGCTGGTCTAATCTGCTTCCCGCCGGCCTATACGGCCGGCGGGGAGGGCGGAGTCCCTCCGGGAGGCGTCGGCCGCGCCGGCCGGCATCAGGCGACCTGCGGAACGGAAGCGCTTACGGAAGGGGGAGACGCCATGAAAGAGCTGATCGAGTATATCGCCAAAGCCCTGGTCGACCACCCGGAACAGGTGAGCGTGCATGTCCTCGAGGGCAGCCAAGCGACCGTTCTCGAGCTGAGCGTCGCCAAGACGGACCTCGGCAAGGTCATCGGCAAGCAGGGAAGAACCGCCAAGGCCATCCGCACCATTCTCGGAGCCGCGGCCGCCAAAGAAAAGAAACGCGCCGTCCTGGAAATCGTGGAGTAGAGAAGGCCCCGTTCGCTCTCCTTCGTGCCCTCGCCGCGGCGGGGCTCTTTGCGGGCGGTTTCCGCTCCCTCCCTTGACGGGGCGGAAGGCGGCCTCATATTCAGCCGAACCGTGCGGCGCCCCGCCGCCGCTCAAGGCCGTTTTCGCCGCCGAGGGAGGGCCGATGCCCCGAACCAAGATCGAACTGCCTGAAGAGATCGCCTTCCTGTCCATCCTGGACGAAGAGGGTCGTCTCGACCGCGAGCTCGAGCCCCGCATCGACGAGGAACTTCTCCTTCGACTGTACCGGACGATGCTGCTCGCCCGGCGCTTCGACGAGCGCCTTCTCAGCCTGCAGCGTCAGGGCCGTATCGGGACCTTTCCTCCGAGTTCGGGCCAGGAAGCCGCTCATCTCGGAGCGGCGGCGGTGCTGCAGCCGGAAGACTGGATGGTTCCGGCCTTCCGTGAGCTCGCCGCCGAGCTCTGGCGCGGCCGGACCCTCGAGAGCGTTCTCCTGTACAACGCCGGGTTCAACGAAGGTGCGCGCATCCCCCCGGAGCGTAACGACCTGCCGATCTCCATCCCCGTCGGCTCGCAAATCCTGCACGCCGTCGGCATCGCCTGGGCGCTGCGTTACCGGAAGACCGAGCGGGTGGCGATGGTCTTCTTCGGCGACGGGGCGACCTCCCAGGGCGACTTCCACGAGGGACTCAATTTCGCGGGGGTCTTTTCGCTTCCGGTCGTGTTCGTCTGTCAGAACAACCACTGGGCGATTTCCCATCCCCGCTCCCGCCAGACCCGCTCCCGCACCCTCGCCCAGAAGGCCCTCGCCTACGGGATCCACGGCGTTCAGGTCGACGGCAATGATGTGCTCGCCGTGTACGCCGCGGCCGGCGAGGCGGTCGCGCGCGCCCGCGTCGGCCAAGGCGCCACCCTGATCGAGTGCGTCACCTACCGCCTCTCGGTGCACACCACCGCCGACGACCCCCGCCGCTACCGCACCGACGAGGAGGTCGAGGCCTGGCGCCGTCGGGATCCGTTGACCCGCTTTCAGAAATACCTCGCCGAGCGCGGGCTGCTTTCCGAGGAGAAGATCCGTACGAGCGAAGAGGAGGTCGGACGGGAAATCCAGCAGGCCGTCGCGCGTGCCGAGGAGGAGATGAAGCGCCTTGGGGACCCGCTCGCCCTCTTCGATCATCTCTGGGCCGAAATGCCCGCCTCGCTGCGCGAACAACGCGAGGAGTTCATCTCCGGAATGTCGGCCCCTCCAAGGGAGGACAGGCATGGCTAAACTGAATCTGGTGCAGGCCCTCAACCTCGCCCTCCGGCAGGAAATGGAGCGGGACGATCGGGTCATCGTCCTGGGGGAAGACGTCGGCCGCGACGGCGGGGTCTTTCGCGTGACCGAGGGGCTGATCGAGCGCTTCGGCGAGGAGCGCGTGGTGGACACGCCGCTGGCCGAGTCGGCGATCGTCGGCGCTTCGATCGGCATGGCCGTAGCCGGACTGCGTCCGGTCTGCGAGATTCAGTTCGACGGGTTCACTTATTACGCCATGCACCAGATCGAGTCCCACGCCACCCGCCTGCGCTGGCGCTCCCAGGGCCGCCACGAGGTCCCGCTCGTCGTCCGGGCGCCTTACGGCGGCGGCGTGCGCGCCCTCGAGCACCACTCGGAGAGCCGCGAAGCCCTATGGGCCCACCTGCCCGGGCTGAAAACGGTGATCCCTTCGGGGCCCCGCAATGCGCGCGCCCTGCTTGTGAGCGCCATCCGCGACCCCGACCCGGTGATGTTCTTCGAGCCGAAAGCCCTCTACCGCGCTTTCCGCGAGGAGGTCCCCGAAGAGGAAGAAACCTTGCCTCTCGGCCGCTCGCGCATCGCCCGCGAAGGCACCGACCTCACCCTCGTCGCCTACGGGGCGATGCTGCGTCCGGCGCTCGAGGCGGCCGAGGAGCTCAAGCGCTCGCGGGGCGCCGAGGCCGAGGTGATCGATCTGCTCACGATCTCGCCCCTCGACGACACGCTGCTCGTCGCCTCGGCCCGCAAGACGGGACGGGTGGCCGTGGTGCATGAAGCCCCGCGGAGCTTCGGGCCGGGTGCCGAAATCGTGGCCCGTCTCGTGGAAAAGGCGTTCTACCATCTCGAGGCGCCCGTGGCGCGGGTGACGGGCTACGACGTCATCATTCCCCTTTTCAGCCGCGAACGCTACTACCTGCCCGACGTTCCGCGCATCCTGCAGGCGGCGCAAAGGCTTCTGGCAACGCCCTGATTCGGGAGAAAGGAAGGTCTCCACCGCCATGATCCGCGAATTCAAGCTGCCCGACCTGGGCGAAGGGGTTCACGAGGGCGAGATTCTCTCCGTCCGGGTCGTTGTAGGGCAGGCCGTGCGCGAGGGGGAAATCCTCCTCGAGGTCGAAACCGACAAGGCGGCGGTCGAGATCCCCTCGCCGTTCACCGGTACCGTGACCGAAATCCGCGTCCGCCCGGGACAGACGGTCCACGTGGGTGAGATCCTGGTCACCGTTGAGACCGGGGAGGCGAAGGAGGAGGACAAACCGCCGCCGGCGGCCGCGGCGGAGAAATCCCCCCAAAGGCCCCCGGCGCCTTCCCCCCCGCCCGGGGAACCCCGACGGGGTCCGGTTCCCGCCTCGCCCGCCACGCGGCGTCTCGCGCGCGAGCTCGGGGTCGATCTCACCCGGGTTCCGGGGAGCGGCCCCGCCGGGCTGGTCACGGCGGAAGACGTGCGGGCGTTTGCGGCGCTGACCCCTTCTCCCGCCTCGGCTCCGGCCGCCGCGCAACCTCCGGCTGCGCCGGCTTCCCCCGCGGTCGACGAGGCGGAGGTCCTGCCGGACTTTTCCCGCTGGGGACCCGTCGAGCGCATCCCCTTCCGCTCGCTGCGGCGTGCGACGGCGCGGCGGATGACCCTTTCCTGGTCGCGCATTCCGCATGTGAGCAGCCTGGAGATGGTCGATGTGACCCGGCTGGAGGCCTTCCGCAAAAAGCACAAGGAGCAGGTGGAGGCTCTCGGCGGCCGGCTCACCCTCACCGTCTTCGCGCTCAAGGCGGCCGCGACCGTGCTCAAGAGCCATCCACGGATCAACGCTTCGCTCGATGAGGCCGCAGGCGAGATCGTACTCAAAAAGCACTACCACCTCGGGGTCGCCGTCAACACCGAGGAAGGCCTGGTCGTCCCCGTGGTACGCCATGTCGACGACAAGAGCCTCAAGGAGATCGCCGTCGAGCTGAAGGGGCTGATCGAGCGCGCCCATGCCCGCAAGCTCACCCGTGAGGAGCTCCAGGGTGGAACCTTCACGCTGACCAACGCCGGGGCCCTCGGCGGCTGGAGTTTCACGCCCATCATCCAGTACCCCCAGGCGGCGATCCTCGGGCTGGGCGAAGCGCGGCTGGAGCCCGTGGTCGTCTCCGGGGGCGAGCGGCCGCGCCTGGCGGCACGGCTGCGGATGCCCGCCGTATTGAGCATCGACCACCGGCTGCTCGACGGCGCCGACGCCGTGGGTTTCCTGCAGGCTTTCCGGCGGATTCTCGAGGATCCCGACGAACTGCTGCTCTCGCTCGTCTAGACCGCCCCGGCCGAAACGAAAGGACAACCCGCATGGTCATGGGGGAATTGAGTCAGGAGACCGAAGTTTTGGTGATCGGCGGCGGCCCCGGAGGTTACGCCGCGGCCTTCCGCGCGGCCGATCTCGGTCTCGAGGCGACGCTCGTGGACACCGCCCCCCGGCCGGGAGGTGTTTGTCTCTATCGGGGATGCATCCCCTCGAAGACGTTTTTGCACCTGGCCGAACTCGTCCTCGACACGGCCGCGGCCGCCGGCCGCGGGATCACCTTCGGCGCTCCCCGGATCGACCTCGAGGGGCTGCGGCGGTGGAAGGCCCAAGTGATCGAAAAAATGGCCGAGGGACTCACCGCTCTCGCCCGGCGGCGCAACGTGCAGCTCATCCAGGGTCGCGCCGAATTCGAATCCTCCGAGTCCGTTCTCCTGCACGACGCCGAAATCCGCCGCATCCGCTTCCGCCATGCGGTGATCGCCACGGGGTCGCGCCCGATCGCCCCGCCCGGCGTGGAGTTCCGGCCCGGAGGACGGATCATGAGCTCGACCGGGGCGCTCGCTCTGGCCGATATCCCCGAATCGCTGCTCGTGATCGGCGGCGGCTATGTCGGACTCGAGCTGGGCATGGTCTACGCCGCCTTCGGAACCCGTGTGACGCTCGTCGAGCGGCAGGAGCGGATCCTCGCCGGGGTCGACCGTGATCTTGCTCGACCGCTTTTCGAGCGCCTCCGGGGTCTGTTCGCCGCGATGCACCTCGGGACCCGGGTGGTCGAGCTCGCCGAAGAAGAAGAAAGCGTCCGGGCGCGACTGGCGGGGGAATCCGGGGAAATCGAGGAGCGCTTTTCGCGCGCGCTCGTCGCCGTCGGGCGCCGACCGGCCACCGAGGGGCTGGGTTTGGAGAAGACCGGGGTGGAGTGCGACGAGCGGGGCTTCATCCGCGTCGATGCCCGGATGGCGACCGCCGACCCGCGGATTCGGGCCGTGGGCGATGCGGTCGGCGGCTTGATGCTCGCCCACAAGGCCAGCGCCGAGGGAAAGGTGGCCGCCGAGGGAATCGCGGGCAAGCCGGCGCAGTTCGACGCCCGCGCCGTGCCGGCCGTCGTCTACACCGACCCGCAGGTCGCCTGGTGTGGGCTGACCGAGGAAGAGGCCCGGCGCCTCGGCATCGAGGTGCACGTGACCCGCTTTCCCTGGAGATTTTCCGGTCGCGCCGTGACCCTGGGAGCTTCCGAAGGTTTGACCAAACTGATCGTCGAGCCGGGATCCGGCCGCATTCTCGGCATGGGCGTCTGCGGCCGACATGCCGAGGGGCTGATCGCCGAGGGTGTGCTGGCCGTGGAGATGGGGGCGCTCGCCGAGGATCTCGCCGCCATCCTGCATCCGCACCCGACGCTTTCCGAAACCGAGGGCGAGGCCGCCGAGCTCTTCTTCGGCAACGCCATCCACCTCCTGGGGAAAACGCCCTCGCCTTCCCGCTGAACCCGCGACGCCCTCAGCGCAGATAGCGCGCGATCCACGCGTCGTTCACCTGCACCGCCGTCACCTCGCCGCGGGCGCATTCCTCCCCGGCGGCCAGCAGTCGAATCTCGATCACCGCCCGGCGGCCCTCGAGCGCCTTCACCCGGCCGCGGAGCTCAAGCTCGGCCGATAGCGGCGTGGGACGGAGGTAATCGACGTGCAGGGAGGCGGTGACGAAACGCACGGGCGGATCGGATCCTGGATCGCGCCCCTCCGCCCGGAGTTTCGCCGCCGCGGCCGTTCCCGTGCCGTGGCAGTCGATCAGAGAGGCGATCAACCCGCCGTAGACGGTCCCGGGCAACGCCGTGTGGTAGGGCTGCGGCCGGAAACGGCACACGCTCTCCTCGCCTTCCCAGAAGCTGCGGATCTTCAGGCCCTGGGGGTTGAGACGGCCGCAGCCGTAGCAGTGGCTGAACGCCTCGGGGTAGAAATCCTGGAACGCTCTCGGCTCTTCCCTCACGGAGGGCTCAATCCTCCTTCTGGTACTTGAAGGAAAGGCTGACCCGGGCGCGATAGGCGACGACCTTTCCTTTCTCGATTTTCATGTCGAGCTTGGTGATCTCGGCCACGCGCAGGTCGCGAAGCGAACGCGAGGCGGTCTCAACCGCCTGCCGGGCCGCATCCTCCCAGGAAGTGGGGCTGGTTCCGACGAGTTCGATGATCTTGTAGACGCTCTCGGCCATAGGGTCCTCCTTTTCCGAAACGGTTCGAACCGGTGAAGGGTTGGGGGGAAGTCACCGCGGGCGGCCGGGGTCCGCGGCGCGGTGAAAGGCCGAATCGCCTGCATCCGCTGCCGCCGCCCGCGCCCGGAACGTCGAGGGAGAGCATCGGGGTCGTCGGAGATGCGGAAACCGCAGGACCTCCGGCGGCCCGGGGCAAAGAAAAAAACCGTTTGCGGTGGCGGCGGGATCGCTAGCCGCCGCATAGCGGAAAGCGACCCCACAAGTCAAGGCCGCGCCTTCAGGAAAGAAAATAAGTGTGCGTGGGACAGAGCAGGTGGGGTCGCGCCTTCGTGGGGCGATTGGTGGTACACCGGCTGCGCTTCATGTTCCGCAGGCGGTGCGAGTCGAAGAAATAGATCTCTTTTTCGCTGATCGCATGCGAGACGGTCCAATGGTCCCAGTACCGTCCTCCCACGCCGATCAGAACGGCGCGCTTTTCCCCGTCGGCGAGGAAGGCCATGGCCTCGTTCCAGAAATCGTCGAGGGTGGTCTCCGGGCGATGCTTGAAAGGCATGGTCCGCTCGGGGATACGGCTGCCGGCGACCTCCCGCAGAATGCTGCCCACGGTGTTGAGGGTGATTCCTTCGGTGAGGACTTTGGCCAGGTCTTCATTTTCGTCCAGCCAGGCCAGAATTTCACTGAAAAGCCGCTTGGCCTCCTCGGCGTTCAGATCGGAGACGATGCGTGCGGAGTTGACGATGCTGTAGACGGCGCAGAGCCCGTCCAACGCCCCCTGATGAAACGGCTTCAACTCCTTGCCCCGGATGTAGAGGGCTCCCTTGCGGCGGGTGGAACGGAGGCAGGGATTCGGCGGTGTCAGGGACATTGCGGTTGAACTCCCGGGTGGTGTAGGTCCCCAGCGGTCGAAAGGGGATCGCCTCAAGCAGGAATGGGCCCCGAGGAGGGCCCACAAAGGAACACCTTTCGATTTTCGCTCCGCAACCGCCCGTTTCCGCCACTACGGCCGGCGGACGGCCGAAGCATCGATCGCTGGAATACTGATCGATGCCTCGATTATAGCGCAACGGAATGGAAAAGCAAGGCCCATCCAAAAAAGCAACATTATATTTTATATCAAATACTTATAATCCAAAAGACCTGTCTCGGCGCTTCGGGATTGAGCTTTCGGACGATCCCCGCTATGAGGATCGCTTTCCGCTCGAAAAGCGGCGAGGTCAAGGAGGCGAACGGTGGATTTCCGAACGCAGCGGGCAAGCCGGGAAGCCGAAATTGAGATCGAGCGCCCCGCCGCGGCGATTGCGGCCATGCAGCGACCCGACGGGGATATCCCCTGGAGCCCCGGCATGAAGACCGACCCCTGGGATCTCGTCGAGGCGGCGATGGGCCTCGCCGTAGCCGGCCGGATTGATCGCGCCCGCCGTGCCTATCGCTGGCTGGCCGAGCGCCAGCTCGCCGACGGAAGCTGGTACAGCGCCTACCGGGAGGGCGTTCCCATCGACCGCACGCGCGAGGCCCATTTCGCCGCCTACCCGGCGGTCGGGATCTACCAGGACTTTCTGCTCACCTCCGACAGCGGCTTCCTGGCGGAGATGTGGCCCACGGTGGTCTCCGGCATCGAGTTCGCGCTGCGCCTGCAGGCCCCGACAGGGGAGATCCGGTGGGCGATCAGCCCCGAGGGCGCCATCGACCCCATGGCGTTGCTCACGGCCTCGAGTTCGGTCTTTCTCAGCCTGCGTTGCGCCCTGGCCGTCGGCGAGATTCTTGGGCAGCGGCGGCCGGGCTGGATGGACGCGCTCCGGCGACTGGGGGAGGCCATCTGCTTTCGCCCGCGGCTGTTCAACGTGGCCAAGGCACGCTATTCGATGGACTGGTTCTACCCCGTGCTGGCCGGGGTGCGGATCGGGGCGGACGCGGAGCGCCGCATCGCGCGGGGTTGGCGCAAATTCGTCGTCGAAGGTCTCGGGGTGCGCTGCGTCGCCGACCGGCCCTGGGTGACGATCGCCGAAACCTCGGAGCTGGCCCTCGCCCTTGCGGCCATGGGGCGTCTCGATCGGGCGCGCCTTGTCTTCCAGTGGATCGCCGAACGCCGCTTCCCCGACGGCTCCTACGTCGCCGGATTCACCTTCCCCGACATGACGGTCTGGCCGACGGAGTCCTTCTCCTGGACCAACGCCGGGGTGCTGCTCGCCGCCGACGCCCTCTTCGGGCTCACCTCTGCCTCGGATCTCTTCCATCACCGGCCCTGGGCGACGGGGCCTTCGCGCTGAGTTTCCGCCGCGGCCACGCGGCCGCCGCCCCGCCGATCGCCTGCCGCATACACATACAGCCCGAAAAGCAGACCGCCGGCGAGCGCGATCCAGGCGCTGACCGCGAAGAGGCCGAAGGATCCCACCCGGGCGAAGAGCGCTCCCTGGAGAAAAAATCCCGCCATCAACCCCAGGCCGTACGTGAGGGCGTTGTTGAGCGCCTGTCCCAGGTTCTTCCCCCCCGGAGGGGCGAGCCGATCCATGTAAAGAATGCTCGCCATGTGAAAGGCCCCGTAGGTCAGCGCGTGCAGGATTTGCGAAGCCAGCAGAGCCGCGGTCGATGCGGTTACGGAGAGCATCGCCCAGCGCAGCACGGCGGCGGCGAAGGCGCCGAGCAGCACCCGCTCCAGGGAAAAGCGGCGGAACAGGGCGGTAGAGGCCGTCATGGCCACGATTTCGGCCGCCGAGGCGAGCGCCCAGGCGGCGCCGATGAAGACCGTGGAGCGGCCCTGGGCGGCGAGATGAATCGAAAAAAAGCCGTAGTACGCCCCGTGGCTGGCAAGCATGAGAAAGGCGCTCGCCAGGAACACGAGGACCTCGCCGCGCAGCAGCCGCCGAACGGCGCCGGGCGGCTGGGGCAGGCGGTGCGGGCTCTCCCGCGGCAGACCGAGGGCGGCGAGGGCCATGGCGCAGGAGCCCCAGGCGACGGCGACGACCACGACCCGCTCCGTGGAGACGTCGATCAGCAGGCCGAAGAGGAGCACCATTGCGATGAAGCTGATCGATCCCCAGAGGCGGACACGGCCGTAGGCGTTTTTCTCCCGGCCGAGGACCTCGAGGCTCGCCGCCTCGAGAAAGGAGATGATCGGCGCGTAAAACATGGCGTAGAGCACCATGAGGACGGCCATGACGGCGAAGCGCTCGGTGAAGAGAAAGCCCGCCCAGGCGGCCGTGCTCGCCGCGTGGCAGAGGAGCACGATCGCACGGCGGCGTCCCGTCCGATCGGCGAGCGCTCCCCAGAGGAGCGGAAAGAGCACCCAAGCGACCGAGCGCAACGAGGAGAGCACACCGACTTCGAAGCCGGACAGCCCGAGGTGATAGCCATACAAGTTGAAATAGGGGAGATAGATCCCCAGTACCCCGAAATAGAGAAAATACTGCAGACCGAGAATCGCCTTGCGGCGGACCGCCGTTTCGCGGCCCGGGGAGATTTTCCAATTCACAGGCCGGCCTCGCCTTCGCGGCCCCCGGCGGTCGCCGGGACCGGAGGAGCGGCTTTCTTGAAGGAAGCGATGGGCGACGGACGCCGACGTTTACAGAAAACGAAGGGCATGCTATGTTTTAGGTTGAGTCGCGAAATGTCTGCAAGCGTTTTCGGGCCATCTCCGCCATGCGAAGGACCGCCATGACCGGCGTTTTCGGGGGCGGCCGCCGCCCCGGCCCCGTGGGGGGGATCCTCGTTCTCGCCC
This sequence comes from uncultured Desulfatibacillum sp., assembly GCA_964596545.1. GTDB lineage: Bacteria > Desulfobacterota > Desulfobacteria > Desulfobacterales > SpSt-501 > SpSt-501. Next base: position 26,396 of record CAZQUP010000004.1, read on the forward strand.
TGCTAATGGGGTTCACCGGCTGCTCCCGCCGCGCCGGGCTTCCCCTCCCCCCTCCTGAGGAGACGGAGACTTCCCCTTCGATCCAGACTCCGGCCCCGGCGATCCCGCCCGGCATGCCGCGCCCCTACCGCGTCTTCGGCCGTTGGTATGTCCCCCTCGCCGACGCCCGCGGGTTTCGGCAGAGCGGAATCGCCTCATGGTACGGTCCCGAATTCCACGGCAAACGCGCTTCGAGCGGAGAAACCTACAATATGCACGAGCTTACGGCGGCCCACAAGACGCTGCCGCTGGGGACGCTCGTGCGCGTGCGCAATCTCCGGAACCAGCGCACAGTGGAGGTGCGCATCAACGACCGCGGCCCCTTCGTGGGGGAGCGCATCCTGGATCTCTCCTACGAGGCCGCCCGGCGCCTGGAGATCCTCGGGCCGGGAACTGCACCCGTGGAAATCGAGGCCGTCGCCGTGCCCGAAGGGGGCTCCGTCGACCTCTACTCCGGCGTCTTCACTTTCCAGGTCGGCGCCTTCACGCGGCGGGAAAACGCGGAGCGGCTGCGGATAGAGCTCGAGCCGCGTTACGGCAACGCCCAGATCGTCGAAACCGAGCTGGGCGGCACCCGCTTCTACCGCCTGCGCGTCGGCCGATGCACCCACCTCGACGAGGCCGCGGCGTGGGAGGCCCGGCTGCGCGCCGACGGGTTCCGCGACGCTTTCGTGGTCGCCGAGTGAACCGGAAGGATTCGGCGATGCGCCGGAGGGTGGTCTTTCTGGACCGCGACGGGGTGATCAACCGCGATCTCCCCGAAGCCGTCACCCGGCTTGAAGACTTCGAGTTTCTCCCCGGCAGCCTGGATGCCCTGCGCCGCCTCGCGGAAGGCGGCTTCGCCTGCGTCGTCGTCACCAACCAGTCGGCCGTAGGCCGGGGGCGGCTCTCCGCGGAAGCCTTGGCCGAAATCCACCGCCGCCTGGCCGACGGGATCCGCGCCGCGGGAGGGGATCTGCTCGACATTCTCGCCTGCCCGCACCCGCCGGATGCGGGCTGCGCCTGCCGCAAACCTGCACCCGGCATGCTGCTCGAGGCGGCCCGGCGGCACGGGATCGAACTTTCCGCGGCGGGCCTGGTGGGGGACCGCGCCGGCGACATCCTGAGCGCCAGGCGGGCGGGGCTGGCCTATGCGCTTCTGGTGCGGACGGGCCAAGGGGATGCCGCGCTCAGGGATCTGCCTGCCCTCGGCGTCCAGCCCGATGCGGTGGTGGCGGATCTCGCCGCGGCGGCGCAGTGGATTCTCGCGCGGGCGGAGCGGGAAGGGGTTCAGGAATCGGTGTCGGTCGAGGGGGGAAGCGGCACCTTGAGGAAGGCCACCCCTTCCTCGACCAGCAACCGCTCTTCCTGCGGAGTGCTGACGCCGCGGATGTTCCGCGGCTCCGAGACCCCATAGTGGATCTTAAGGGCTTCCTTGGCGAAATCGCTTCCCACATCCTCGAAATGGGTCTGGACGTAAGCGGCGATCCGCCGCTGCAGACGGCCGAGCAACCGCTGCGGATCGAGGCCCTCCGCCTCCGCCGGCGGTTGCTGGGAAGCGCGGATTGCAAAGCGGGAGGGCAGCCGCTCGATGGTGCTGTCGTTGCACACCGGGCAAGCAATGAGGCCTCGACGCTGCTGATCGAGAAAGGCCTCCGCGTCCTCGAACCAGCCCTCGAAGCCATGGCCCTTGGCGCACCTGAGGTCGTAGGCGATCATGGCTTGCCGTTCTTTTGCCTCTGGATTCCGGCAATCACTTACGGTAAATGACAGAATAGCCGATTCGATGCGCTCCGTCAAACCGAACAGGCGGGTTCGCGAGATGATTTTCCGGATGCGGGTGGGATTGCTCGCCCTCGTTTTTCTGGCGGTCGCCCCCGGCGGCCTCCACGCCGCGCCGAACGCCTACATCACCGATACCCTTCGCCTCGCGCTGCGGGCGGGACCGGCGGCCGACCAGAAATCGCTGGGGGTGGTGGAAAGCGGCCAGGCGGTGGAAATCCTGAAAGCGGGCGAAGAGTGGACGCTCATCCGTTCCTCCGCCGGCGTGGAAGGCTGGGTTCAGACGCGCTTCCTCACCGAGCAGCCGCCGCCGAAGCTTTTGGCCTCCCGCCTGCTCGAGAGGAGCCGCGAACTTGAGGCGCGTACGGCGGCGCTTTCCGCGGAAAACGCTCGCCTGGAGGAAGAAAATCGCTCCTGGGCGGATCGCTTCGCGTCCCTGCAGGAGGAGTTCGAATCGTTTCGGCGCGATGCGGCGGAGGTGGAAACCCTGCGCGCCCGCCTGGAGCACCTTCAGGGCGAATTCGCCGCGAAAGACAACGCGCTCCGCCGCCTCGGGGATCTGCCGGAGAGGTTCCTGCGCCCGGAGACGATCTATGCCTTCCTCGCCGGAGCCGGGGTCCTGCTGGCGGGATTTCTTCTCGGTCTCTACGCGCGGCGCAAACGCCGCTGGTCCTCGCTCGATTAGCCCGCGGCAAAGCGGCCGGATGAACCGGCGGGGCCGTTCTCCGGTTCCCGGGGAGGGTTTTACGGAACTCGCCGCGCGCGACGAAGAAGGGTGGAGGGGGGCGGTTTTCACACCTGCGGTTTCGTCGGCGCAATTCCGACCGCCCCCCGCGATGCTTTCTCGCCGGACGGGGGGCTACTTCACCGCATCTTTCAGGGCTTTGCCGGCGACAAACTTCGGGGCTTTGGAGGCGCTGATCTTGATTTCGGCGCCGGTCTGGGGGTTTCGGCCTTTGCGGGCCTTGCGCTTGACCACCTTGAAGGTGCCGAAGCCGACGAGGGTCACCGGCAGGCCTTTCTTGAGGGACTTGGTGATCGACTCGAGGACGCAGTCGACCGCGGCCTGGGCCTCTTTCTTGGTGCTGACCACCTTGGCGACTTCCTGGATCAATTCCGCCTTGTTCATCGTAGGCTCCTTTCTAAGCGTGAGTTCAAGTTTGCGCTGTTTCAGATGCTGTCCCGACAACTCTGGCAGTACTTCCGGGGAACCCCTCGTCCGATCCAGTGAAAGTTCATAATGTGCTTCTTGCCGCACTTGGGGCAAATGCATTCCACCTTGCTCTTGTCGTGGTCGAACAGCGCCTCGCACTCGTCCGGTGCGTTTTCCTTGGCGGGCCGTTTGGCGGCCCCGGCGGGTTCACGGCGTTTGGCGGACGACATGGGTCATCACTCCTGGCAGCGAGGCCGGCCCTGTGGAGGAGAAACCTTCAGGCCGGCGTTCAGGTGCCCGTCTGTTTTTCGCGCGCTTCGAGCTGGGTCTTGCAGCGGATGCAATGGCGCGTGACCGGACGGGCCTTGAGTCGTTCGATCGCGATTTCCTCCCCGCAGGATTCGCAGATCCCATAGACCCCCTCCTCGAGGTCCTCGAGCGAGCGGCGGATCTTGTTGATGAGCATGGTCTCCCGGTCGCGGATGCGCAGGGTGAAATTGCGCTCGGAGTCGAACACGGCACGGTCGAGCGGATCCGGCGGCAGGTCATCGCCTTCGCGCAACCCGAGTCGGGTTCGATCCGCGTGGGTGAGCAGTTCGTTCAGCCAGCGGGTGAGCAGTTGCTTGAAGAACTGGCGGTCTTTTTCTTTCATGGGACGTAGGCCTCAAGCGCATCCCCCGGGACGGGTTTGCCCTCTGCCGCGCCCTTTCCGGCGGCGGCGGGAAACCTTTTATTCCCGATGCCGTTGTTTTTTTCAAGAGCTTTTTTCGCGGCCGCTCCGTAGACGCCGCCGCATTTGACATCTCGCACCGAGACGCTTAGAGTCCTCTTTTAGAATCGGAGTAGGCTCGATGGCCCCGATCCCCGAAAAACGCCGCGAACCCCGCGTTCCGTGCGACGCCGCCGTGGAGTGGGCGCTTTTCAACCGCTACGAATTCCATCCCGCCCGACTGCGGAACGTGAGTCCGGCCGGGGGATACCTCGAGTGCGGCCAGCGCCTGACCGAGGGGGCCACCCTCCAGGTCCGCCTCCGGGAGTGCCTGGCGCCCGCGGCCGCAAACGGCTGCCTGAGCGTACGCACCAACGTCCTGTGCGAGGTGAAGTGGTGCCGCGAGCTGGAGGCCGGCGGAGCTTTCGGCGTCGGCGTGCGCTACCATTTCCCCGTGTGAAGCCTCCACCCCATGGCCTTTCGCTTCGCGTTCTGGCGTAAGTTCTTCGAAAACGTCCTGCTGATCGTCTCGGGCGCCCTGCTGTGCGCTTACGCGATCCAGGCGATCCTCGTGCCCAGCCGCTTTCTGGCCGGAGGAATCGGCGGTTTGAGCCTGTTTCTTCATTACCTCGTTCCCGCTCTCCCGGTCGGGGTCGTCTATTTCGTGCTGAACATCCCGCTCTTCGCCGTGGGCTGGAAGTTCGTCGGCCGCCGGTTCTTCGCCTACAGCCTCTTCGGTATGGGGATGCTCTCCGCATTGCTCTTGATCCCCTTTTCCCCTTGCCCCGTTTCGGACCCGCTGCTCCAGGCGATCGCCGCGGGCATCCTCTCGGGCGTGGGCAGCGGCCTGATGCTGCGCTCCTTCGGCTCCGGGGGCGGTCTCGACATCCTGTCGGTGATTCTGCTGAAAACCTGGTCCGTTCGCATCGGGACCACGGTCATGGCCTTCAATACGCTGCTGCTGCTCGTGGCCCTGTTCCGCTTTCCGCTGGAGATCGTGCTCTACACCCTGATCTACTTTTTCGTCACCTCGCAGCTGATCAACCTCGTGGTGACCGGCCTCAACCAGCGCAAAGCCGTCATGGTGATCTCTTCGCGCTGGGAGGAGATCGCCCGGGAAATCATGGAATCGATGCACCGGGGGGTGACCATCGTCAACGGCGAGGGAGGCTATACGGGACGGCCGCTCAAAATCCTCTACGCGGTGATCACCTTCCAGGAACTCTCCCGCTTCAAGGACATGGTGCGCTCGTATGACCCAAAAGCCTTTCTCGTGGTGAGCGAAACCCTCGAGGTCATGGGCAAGGGAATCGGCAATCAGCCGCACTGGTAGGCGCCGCAGGCCCCCCCGCCAGCGCTTCGTCGAGAATCCGGCTGATCGCCTCGGCAAAGGAAATCCCCGACGCCTCGAGAGCGGCCGCAAATCCGGCGTCCGGGGCCAGGCAGGGGTTGGCGTTCACCTCGAGGATCCACGGATCCCCGCGCCCGTCCACGCGGAAATCGACCCGCGCCCAGCCTTTCAGCCCGAAGCCCCGCCAGCAGCTGCAGGCCAGATCCGAGAGCCTCTCCAGCAACGGCTTCTCCGCGACCGAAAAGGCGAAGCGCCGCGGGGTGTGGAGGAACTCGTAGGAGTCCGGGACCCACTTGGCGCGGTAGCCGACGACGGCGGGGGCGCCCTCCGGATAGCCCTCGAAGAGGATCTCCGCCGGCGCGAGCAGCTGCGGTCCGCCCCCCCCGCCCCCCAACAGGGAAAGGTTGAATTCCCGTCCCGGGATGAAGCGTTCGGCGAAACAGGCTCCACCCAACGCGGGCGCGCGGCGCGCAAGCTCCCCCCGCGCCTGCCCGGCGCGTTCGCAGAGCGGCAGCCGCTTTTCGTCCAGCCCGATCGAGGCGTGCTCCCAGAGCGATTTGATGAGCCAGGGCCCCGGCTCCGGATCCTCCGGAGGGGCGCTAGGGGCGACCCGCGGCGGCCCTGACGGCGCGGGATCGATCCAAGCGGGGGTGGGCAGACCGAGCAGCACGAGCCGCTCCTTGGCCAGAACCTTGTGCGAGGTGGTCCGCACCGCCTCGGCGGGCGAGCCGGTGAACGGCACCCCCAAGGCTTCGAGCAGCTCGGGCACCCAGTGAATCAGGCAGCCGCGGCCGTCCAGCGACTCGACGAGGTTGAAGACCAGATCGGGAGCGATCTCCTGGAGGCGGCGGCGAAAACGCCCGAGATCGAGATCGCACTCCAGGCGGAGCGCAGCGTGGCCGAGCCGCCGCAACGCCCGGTCGACGGCCGCGACCTGTGCGAGGACATCGCGCTCCTCGGGGCCCGCTTTCTCCGTCAAGGCGTTATGGACGATCGCGACCCGCATCGCCTCGGGCGGCGCCGGAGGCTTCATCGATCCGCCGCCCGGCCGATTCGAGCACCCAGGAGATCAGCCGCTCGAAGGAGACCCCCGCCAGCCGGCAGAGGATCGGCAGATCGGAATGCTCGGGATGCAGGCCGGCCAGCGGGTTGACCTCGAGAAAGCAGGGCCTTCCCCGGCGGTCGCAGCGCACATCGAGACGGCCGGCGTCGCGGCAGCCGAGAACGCGCCAGGCCTCGAGGGCGACCCGTTCCACCTCGCCGATCAGGGGGTCTTCCCGGGGGGTGATCCGCCGGTAGCGGACGAGATCCTCGAAGTGCTCCTTGTTGTGAAAGGAATAGACCGCCTCCTCGGCGCCGGCGAGCAGCAAGACCTCGACGGTCGCGATCACGCGCGCCTCGCGGCCGGTTCCGGCCAAACCCACCGTAAATTCACGCCCCGGGAGAAAGGCTTCCACGAGGGCGGGCTGGCGGTAATCGCGGATCAGCCGTCCGCAGATCTCGACGAGATCCTTCCGCTTCCGAACCACGGAGCGCGCCGAGACGCCCTTTCCGGTCCCCTCGGCCACGGGCTTGACGAAATAGGGCCCCCGGAAACGCACCTGCGCGGCCTCTTCGGGGGTCTCCACGACGGCAAACGGCGCGGTCGGGATCCGCGCATCGCGCACCACCCGCTTGGCCATCGCCTTATGCAGGGTCAGGCAGAGCACCAGCGGGTCGGAAAAGGTGTAAGGAATGCGGTAGGCGTCGAGCAGGGCGGGCACCTGGGCCTCCCGCCCCATGCCGTAGAGCCCCTCGGCGATGTTGAAGACGAGGTCCCAGCGACGTCCCGCGGCCAGTCGTTCGACCAACTTCCGGAGGTTGCCGATGCGCTCGGTCTCATGACCCAGATCCTGCAGGGTGCGCTCGATCGCCTCGATCGTCTCCTCGCGGTCGAACTCGGCGACCTCCTCCTCCGCGAAGCCGAGCGCACGGTACTCCGAGCGCAGATCGTAGGTGAGCCCGATGAGCACGACACGCCTCAGCTCTCCGGTTCCCCGAAAACGTCCGGATAACGGCAAGTGCAGCCGCGGAAGTTGCGCAGCAGGAGATCCCGCCCTTCGCGGCCCGCGATGCCGTTCGGCATGAGGGGGATCTTCCCGCCGCCGCCCGGGGCGTCGACGACGAAGGTCGGAACGGCGTAGCCCGAAGTGTGGCCGCGCAACCCCTCCAGGATCTCGAGCCCCCGGCGCACGGGCGTGCGGAAGTGCGCCGAGCCGGTGATCGGGTCGCACTGGTAGAGGTAATAGGGCCGCACACGCATCCGGAGCAGCCGCTGGCAGAGATCCTTCATCACCGGCACACTGTCGTTGATCCCTTTGAGCAGCACGGTCTGGGAGCCGAGCGGGATGCCGGCGTTGGCCAACCGTTCGCAGGCGCGCATCGCTTCGGGGGTGCACTCGGCGGGATGCGTGAAGTGCAGACTCATCCAGAGCGGATGATAATGACGCAGCATACGCACAAGCGCCGGCGTGATGCGCTGGGGCAGGACGGCGGGGATCTTGGTTCCGATGCGGATGATCTCCACGTGCGGCACGGCGCGCAGCCGCGAGAGCAGCCACGCCAGGCGCTCGTCGTTCAGCGTGAGCGGATCGCCGCCGGAGATCAGCACATCGCGCACGGTGGGCGTACGGCGAATATACTCGATCGCCTGCTCGAGGCGCGAGCGGCTGGGGTAGATGGCCCCGTGGCCGACGATCCGCGAGCGGGTGCAATAGCGGCAATAGGTAGAGCAGAAATCGAGGACCAGCAGCAGCACGCGGTCGGGATAACGATGCACCAGACCGCGAACCGGGCTCTGGTGCTCCTCGCCCAGGGGATCGTCGTCCTCGCCGGGGGAGGAGACGAACTCTTCCAGGGTCGGGATCACCGTGCGCCGCAGCGGATCGGCCGGATCTTCGCGCGAAATCAGGCTCATGAAATAGGGCGTGATCCCCAGGGGCAGCTTGGCCTGGGCCTGCAGCACGGCACGGCGCTCGGAGTCGGAGAGCACGATCATCCGTTCCAGCGGCTCGAGGCTGCGGATGCGGTTGCGGACCTGCCACTGCCAGTCGTTCCACTCCTTCTCGGTCGCCGCGGGAAAAAAGGCGCGGCGGAAAGCCGCCGCACGCGGTGAAGACGGGGTACGCGAGCGGAAAAAGGGAACGACGGTCAGCCGGGGCGTGGGACTCGGAAGCGGGGGCGGGGAAGGTGCGGGTTCGGCGGAGACGGGTGAACCCGGAGGCTCTTCATCGTTTTCGGAGCCTGCCTCGTTGCGGGATGCGGGCAGGGAGGGCAATCCGCTGTGGCTCATTTTCGCGGCGTCGGGTTTCATGCTGACCTGCATTCTCCTTTCCGGCGATGGGTGTTGATGGAAGACACCGCTCTTGGACGTTTGTATTCCGCCCGGCGATTACACCGGACCTCCCTTGTGTAACCCGGGAATCAAGGAACCCAGGGGCAAATATGCAACCGCATCATTGCTCTAGTTCCTTTTGACACCCTTCCTGTTGTGTTTTTAAAGGCCAATTAATGCAACCAATCGTGGTTGTCAACGATAAAATAAGCGTCCGGGATGCATAAATATCCCGTTCTCTTCGTTGGTTAGATTGAATTATACCTTCTTCCAAAGAAAAAGCAACGCCATTCTGGCAGTTATGGAAAATATTTTTGGGCATCATCCATCGGCAATATGTATCAAAATAGATACATTTGGGGTGCGGAGGGTATGCCTCCTGAAGCGCCGGCGGGACGGCAGTAAAAAGGATTCGGAATCAGGGCTTTCCCCCTGCAGCCAGGCGGCGCGTGATGCGCACGCAGAGGCGATCGAGCTCGGCGATGCAATCGATGACGAAGTGGGCCCCGGATGCCCGCAAAACACGCCGGGCTTCCCCGATGGCCGCCCGCCGCCCGGTCGGCGGGAGGCGAAAGGCTTCCTCCTCGCTCCATCCGACGAGATTGCCGGTGGCCGCCACGCCGACCGACCAGCACCCGGCGTTCCGCCCGGCGGCCACGTCCGGTATCGTGTCCCCCACGGCGGCGGCCGCGGCAGGCGGCCAGACGGACAGCCTCTCCAGACACCGAAAAATCATCCACGGGGCGGGCCGCCCAGCGGGAACGTCATCGACGCAGACCGCCGCCTCGGGATGAAACCCCTGGCGGGCGGCCTCGCCGAGCACCACTTCCATCATCGCGCGGTTGTATCCGGTCGTGACCCCGATTCGGATCCCCACGGCACAAAGCCTTTCGACGGCCTCAAGCGTGCCCGGGATGAGTCGGCTCAAGCGCGGCAGCAACTCGATTTGCAGAGGCACGAACTCCCGGTAGAGATCCTCGATGTCCGCCGCTTCCGCATCTCTTCCGTAAACCGCACGCCAGCGCGCCGCGATTTCGGGCCGCGCAAGCAGGGCGGCGATGTGCTCGCGTTTTCCCAGTCCCATCGGACCCCGAGCGCTCGCGAAGTCGAGGGCCACCCCCCGGCGCCGGAAAAGTTCTACAAAGGCCGCGAGCGGGGCCCGGCTGCCGTAGTCGACGCAGGTGCCCGCCAGATCGAGGATGACGGCCCGCAACTCGATTTTCGATTGCATCCTTCCTCCTTTTCCCGTATTCGGAACCGTTGCGCCGGGAAAAGGTGTCTATACCCCCATCCACCGGCGGGGGCAAACCGCGCCGGCCGCTTCCGATCCGCCGGCGGGCGGGGTTTTGTTTTGCCGGCCGAAAGCCGCAGCCTCGCGCACGCCCGCGAAGACTCCCGGCAGAGGCCGATTCGAACCCATGCCCATGCACAATCGGCATGTTCTCGAAAAACTTCAGGCGGTGAACCCGCAGGCCGAAATCTGGTGGGACTCGGCCCCGATGGTCTACGCCTCCTGGGCCGAAGGCGTGGTCGCCGCGGCTCCGCCCGCCAAGCGCGACCGTTGGCGCGACCAGCTCGCGCGGCTCTTCAACCCCGCCGCGCCCGAACGCAACCTCTTCCGCGGCGTGACCACCAACCCGCCGCTCAGCCTCGCCGCCTTGCGCCAGGACCTCTCACGCTGGACCGAAATCGTGCGTGCCTTCATCCGCGAGGACGCCGCGCAGGGAGTGGAAGCCGTCTACTGGCGCACCTACCGCGAGATCATCCGCCAGGGCGCGCAGTTCATGCGTCCCCTCTGGGAGGCCAGCGGCGGGCGCTTCGGCTTTCTGTGTGCCCAGGTCGATCCGCGTGACTGCTTCGACGCCGAGCGCATGCTCGCCCAGGGCCTCGACCTCGCCCTTCTCGCCCCGAACCTCCTGATCAAGGTCCCGGGGACGCGCGAAGGCTACCGGGTCATCGAGGAGCTCGCCGCCCGGGGCATCGGCGTGAACAACACCCTCTCCTTCACCGTGCCCCAGTTTGCGGCCTGCCTCGACGCCCTCGAGCGCGGGCTCACCCGTGCCCGCCGGGACGGCGTCGATCTCTCGCGCTTCCGCTCCGTCATCACCCACATGTCGGGCCGCTACGGGCGGCTGGGCGACCTCGCCGCCCAGGCCGAGGCGCGGGGGATTCCGCTCGAGGAGGCCGACCTGCGCTGGGCCGAAATCACGATTTTCCAGCACGCCTACCGCCTGGTCCGCGCGCGGGGCCTGCCGGTCAAGCTGCTGATCAGCAGCATGTGCATCGGGCCCTGCAACGGCCCGGGCGGCGCGGCCAGCTGGCACATCGAGAAGACCGCGGGCGCGGAGGTCGTCTACGCTTGTCCGCCGCCGTTCATCGAAGCCCTGATGGCGATCGAGGACGAGCTCAAGCCCTTCCGCCCCGACGCGGTGGATGAAGAGGCACCCCCGGCGACGCTCGCGAAACTGCGCCGCCTGCCCTACTTCGTCGAAGCCTGCGAGCCCGACGGGCTGAAACCCGAACAGTTCAACCGGCACGCCGCCCTCATCGCGACCGCAGCCGAATTCGCCCGCGCCACCCGCCACACCGTGGACTTCATCGCCCGGCAGTTCGAGGCGCTCCACGCCGGCTGAACGGCGCACGACCGACGCCCAAGGAAAGGACAGGGTATGCCCGGATCCCGTGCCCATCTCGACACCGTCTGCATCCACACCCTACGCGCGCTGGCGATGGACATGGTGGAGGAGGCCCGTTCCGGACACCCCGGAGCCCCGATGGGGCTCGCCCCGGCGGGCTACGTGCTCTTCACGCGCCTTCTGCGCCACGACCCCGCCGATCCCGTCTGGCCCGATCGGGACCGCTTCATTCTCTCGAACGGGCATGCCTCGGCCCTGCTCTACAGCCTGCTCCACCTCTGCGGCTACGACCTTTCCTTGGAGGACCTGCGGCGGTTCCGCCAGTGGGGAAGCAAGACCCCGGGGCACCCGGAGTACGGGCACACCCCCGGCGTCGAGACGACGACCGGACCGCTGGGCCAGGGGATCGCCAACGCCGTTGGCCTGGCGATCGCCGAGCGGCACCTCGCCGCGCGCTACAACCGCGGCCGGGATCGGATCATCGATCATTTCACCTACGTCTTCTGCGGCGACGGCGATCTGATGGAAGGGGTGGCCGCCGAAGCGGCTTCACTCGCCGGCCATCTCGGCCTGGGGCGGCTGATCTGCCTCTACGACGACAACCGCGTCACCATCGACGGCCCGACCGATCTCGCCTTCACCGAGGACGTCGCCCGCCGTTTCCGCGCTTACGGCTGGCAGGTGCTGCGCGTGCGCGACGGAAACGATCCGGCGGCGATCCTGGCGGCCTTCCGCGCCGCCCGGGCGGACACGGAGCACCCCACGCTCATCTGCTGCCGCACGCGGATCGCCTGGGGCAGCCCGAACAAGGAGGGATCGAGCGAAGCGCACGGCGCACCCCTCGGGGCCGAGGAAGTGCGCCTGACCAAGCAGCGCCTGGGTTTTCCCCCCGAGACCTCCTTCTTCATCCCCGACGAGGCCCGGCGCCGTTTCCGCGCCTGCGTCGCCCGCGGTGCGAAACTTCATGCGGCCTGGAGGCGCCGCTTCGAGGCTTGGTCGCGCCGCCACCCGGCGCTCGCCGCCGCGTGGGAGGAGGCGCTCGCCGGGCGGCTCCCCGCGGGGTGGGACGCCCAAGAACCCGATTTCACCGGCTCCCCGCCCATCGCCACCCGAAGCGCCTTCGGCAAGGTGCTCGAGGCCGCCGCTCCGCGCGTACCCGCCCTGATCGGGGGTTCAGCCGACCTCACCCCCTCGAACAACACGCGTTATCCGGGAGCGGTCGACTTTCAGCGCGCAAGCCCCGGAGGCCGCTACCTCCGCTTCGGAGTGCGCGAGCACGCCATGGGCGCAGTTCTCTCGGGACTCGCGCTGCACGGAGGGTTGAGACCCTACGGCGGGACGTTCCTCGTTTTCGCCGACTATCTGCGGCCGGCGATCCGCCTGTCCGCCCTGATGCGCCTTCCCGTCCTTTACGTCTTCACCCACGACAGCATCGCCGTGGGCGAGGACGGCCCTACCCATCAGCCCGTCGAACATCTGGCCTCGCTGCGGATCATCCCCGGCCTGGTGGTCCTCCGGCCGGCCGATGCGACCGAGACGGCCGAGGCCTTCCGCCTCGCCCTGGAGCGGACCGCGGGGCCCACGGCCCTGATCCTCAGCCGGCAGAACCTTCCGGTTCTCGACCGCACGCGGCTCGCGCCAGCGCGGGGCCTGCGCCAAGGAGCCTATGTGCTCTCCCCCGAGAAGGGCGGGCTCGCGGCCGTGCCCATCGCCAGCGGCTCCGAGGTGCACACGGCACTTGCGGCCCAGGCCCTCCTTGACGAACGCGGCCGCTCCGTTCGCGTGGTCAGCATGCCGAGCTGGGAGCTCTTCGAAGCCGCCCCCGCCGCGCTGCGCTCGGCCGTGCTGCCGCCGGAAGTGAAGGCGCGGGTCGCCGTCGAGGCGGGGGTTTCCTTCGGCTGGGAACGCTATGTGGGACCGCACGGCCGCGTCATCGGCGTCGACCGGTTCGGCGCCTCGGCTCCGGGCGCCTTGGTGATGGAGCGCTACGGCATCACGGCCGAGCGCGTGGCCATGACCGTCGAGGAGCTGCTCGGCCGCGATGCGGGGTAAAGCCGGCGCGCAAAATCCGCCGCGGTCCGGCCGGGAGGGGGGAGGGTCGGCCGCGGGAGTCCTCGCCGCCGGAGGGGCGTTTGCCCTCTGGGGTGCGAGCCCCCTCTACTGGAAGGCCCTCGAGGACGTCTCCCCCCTCGAGATCGTGGCCCACCGTGTGTTCTGGTCCGCACTGCTGCTGCTCGGGACGGGTGCGCTCACGGGCCGGCTGGGCGAGACCTTCGACGCCTTGCGCGACCGGAGGTTGCGGGGCACGTTCGCCCTCACGACGCTGCTGCTGACCGGAAACTGGATCATCTACATCTGGGCCGTGAACCACGGTTTCATCCTTCAGGGAAGCCTCGGCTACTACATCAACCCACTGGTGAACGTCGTGCTGGGGGTGATTTTCCTGCGCGAGCGGTTGCGCCGCGCCCAGATTATCGCCGTAGCCATCGCCGTCTTGGCCGTCCTGCTGCGCACCCTGTCGCTCGGCGAGCCGCCGTGGATCGCGCTCTTCCTCGGGATCACCTTCGGGTTTTACGGCCTGTTGCGCAAAACCGCCGCCGCGGGGGCGCTCGTCGGGCTGACCGTGGAGACCCTTCTTCTGGCCCCCGCCTGTCTCGCCTTTCTGGCAGCCCTCGAACTCCGCGGAACGGCGGCCTTTCTCCACGGCGGCCCCGCTCGGGATCTCTGGCTCGTCGGCACCGGAGCCTTCACCACGATCCCGCTTTTGCTTTTCGTCGTCGGGGCCCGACGCATCACGCTTGCGACCCTCGGCCTGATGCAGTACCTCGCGCCGAGCGGCATGTTTCTCCTTGCCGTGCTCCATTACCGAGAGCCGTTTTCCCCCTCCCAGGGTTTCGCCTTCGTCCTGATCTGGACGGCGCTTGCCCTTTACAGCCTGGATGCTCTCCGGGCCCATCGGCGGATTTCCCGTCGGGTTTGATTTTTCGCGGCGACCGGCGATAATGGGCCGTCCCTCGCGAGGCGGGCCGCCGGCCCTACCGGCCGGAGCGGGCCGCCCCGACTCTCCGGCGGGAGCGCACCATGGTTCTTTCCGACCCGCAACGCGAGCTTGAGCGGGAGCTCTGGAAGCTCCAGGCCGGCGACCACCTGTGCGCCCTCTATGAGTCCCCCGCCGAGCGCGATCTCGTGCGGGCGATCTTCATCCGCCAGGGTCTGGAGCGGCACGAGGCGGCGCTCGCGCTGACGGGGGAAAAGGGGGAAGAGGACCTCGAGCGCGCCCTTCGCGAACAAGGTGTGGAGCCCGCCCCTTTGCGCAAACGCCGGCAACTCGAAATCGTCCGGGCCCTGGACTTCCTGTCGGCGGGCTCGGGACGCGACGCCGCGCCGATTCTTCGCACCTTGCGCCGAATCGCCGGCCGGCGGATCGCGGAAGGCTATGCGGCGCTGCGCATCTCGGCGGACATCGACTCCGGTCTGCTCGCCGCCTTCGATCCGGCCGGCCTCCTGCGATGGGGGGCGGCGCTCAATCCGCATCTGTCCGCGCTCCCGGCGCTCTTGGCCTGCCACTACGACCGGCGCCGCACTCCGGCCGGCTTCCTCCTCGACGTCCTCGGCATCCATCCCCGGGTCTTGATCGGCCCCGAGCTCTACGACAACTTCTATTTTCTGCCGCCGGACGAGGCCGCCGGGCCCGATCCCGCCGCCGCACGGCTCACGCGCTGGATCGGGCACCTCCAGGAACGCAAGCGTTCCGAAACCCAGATCCGCTCCCTCACCCGCAAGCTGATGAAGACCCAAGAGGACGAGCGGCGCATGATCTCCCGCGAACTTCACGATCGCCTCGGCCAAGACCTGAGCGGGATCAAGATCGCGCTGGAAACGCTCCCCGATCGGCATCCCAGCGCCCCGGCCGCCCTTCAAGAGGACGTCCGCCGTCTGGGCCAGCTGCTGGAACGCGCCATTTTCACCGTCCGGGACCTCGCCTACGAACTGCGTCCCCCCGGACTGGAGGAGATGGGACTGGTGCAGGCGATCGCCATGTTCTGCCGGGAATTCGCGGAAAAGACCGGTCTCACCGTGGACTTCCGGGCCGTGGGGGTGGAACGCCTGCGGCTCGACTTCCAGGTTCAGATCCAGCTCTACCGCATGATTCAGGAGGCGCTGAACAACGTTCAAAAGCACGCCCACGCCCGCTGCGCCGTCGTCAAGCTGGCGGCGGTCCGGCCGCACCTGCTGCTGCGGGTCGAGGATGACGGCCGGGGGTTCGACGTCGCCGAGCGGGCCCGTGCGATCGACGCCGAAAAGCGGATGGGGCTGAGGAGCCTTCAGGAACGCGCCGAGGTCCTCGGCGGGGTCCTGCTCGTGACCTCGGCCCCGGGGCGGGGGACCAAGATCCTCGCCCGCCTGCCCTGTCCCGACGGAGAGGACCCATGGGGGGAAAAAAGACGATTCTGATCGTGGACGACCACACCCTGTTCCGCGAGGGACTCAAGGCCATCATCGGCCGCAACCCCGCCTACGAGGTGATCGCCGAGACCGGCCGCGGGGACGAGGCGATCCGTCTGGCCCGCGAATTCCGACCTCGTCTCGCCCTGATCGACATCTCGCTTCCGGATCGGAGCGGAATCGACGTCACCCGGGAGATCAAACGGTCGCTACCCCGGACCTCGCTCCTGATCGTCACCATGCACTCCAAGATCGAGTACATCGTGAACGCCTTCCGCGCCGGCGCCACGGGCTTCGTGACCAAGGACTCCGCCCCGGAGCGCCTGCTGCAGGCGATTGAGATCGTGCTACAAGGGGAAACGTTCCTTGACTCCGCCGTGTCGCAGCAGGTGCTCGCGCGCCTGTCCGGTGTCGTCCCCTCCCCGCCCGGCACCCGGCCGGATGCCGCCTACGAGACGCTCACCCCCCGTGAGCAGGAGATCCTCGCCCTTCTCGCCGAGGGACACCCCCCTCGGCACATCGCCGAGCGGCTCTTCATCAGCCCCAAGACGGTCGAAAACCATCGCAGCCGCATCCTGCGGAAGCTCGGCCTGCGCAGCAGCCTCGAGCTCATCCGGTACGCCGCCCGCGTGGGCATCATCGACCTCGATCTCTGGAAAGAGTAAAGCCGCCTTCCCCTGCGGGATCTCCGGCCGCACGGGAAAATCTCCCACCTCCGGGATCTCCTCCCGCCGAAATGAGGCCCCGCCCCTATGGACAAAGACTGCATCCCGCCTCATAAACCATCCAGGAGGCAAATGAATCGACTGGAGGGAAGGAGCGGAGGTCTAAACAACCCGCGCAAGAGGATCTCCTGAGCGCGCACGAAGCCGGTGGCGGAGAGGGACCGGAAGCGAGGTGCCGCCGCAGCGCTGCAGCGGGCGGCGGGCGAGATCCTCGCGGAAAGCCGGGCGGCGGCAACGCCGGGAAAGGAGGAGATCGTGTTTCGTCATCTTCTGCTCCCCACGGACGGTTCGGAACTCTCCCAAAACGCGGCCCGAAAGGGCATCCAGCTCGCCCGCCGCCTCGGGGCCGGAGCGACGGCGATCTTTGTCATTCCAGCCACCTTCCGCGTTTACGAAGGAAGCGACAGCCCGATGGATTTGCGCGACAAGCTTCAGACCCACTGGCGGCAACTCGCGGAAAACGCGCTTCGAGGGCTGCGGGAGACCGCCGCCGCGGAAGGGGGGGATTGTGAGACCCTCGTCGTCAACCACGATCAACCCTGGCGGGCCATCATTGAGACGGCGACGAAGCAGGGCTGCGATCTCATTCTGATGGCTTCGCACGGGCGGCGCGGCGTCAGCGCGCTGCTGCTGGGCAGCGAAACCCAGAAGGTGCTGACCCATTCCTCCATCCCCGTTCTGGTGTATCGGTGAAGCCCACGGCTTCGCGCAGCCGGGGGTGCAGGGGTCCGCAGGCTTCGCCGGTCGCCTTGGGTCACGCCGGCGGACGAAAGGAGCCCGAAGATGGAAAAACGATCCGCCCTCCGACGCCGCGTCTCCACCACCATCGTCTGTTCGCGCCTGCAGTCCCACCCCCGGACCGAAGAGATCGAGGGGACCCTTCGCAACTGCTGCGAAAACGGATTTGCGGCCGATCTGCGCTCGCCGGTCGCCCCCGGAACGATCGTTCTCGTCCGAACCGCCGGCCGCGCGGGATCGCCGGCACCCGCGCGCACCGTGGCCTTGGCGGAGGTTCGCTGGCTGAAGCTCCGTCCCCGGGGGGAGGAGATCTGGTACGAGGCGGGATTGCGCTACCTGCCTTCCTATTGACGCGGAAGGCCAGGCCCGCCCGCCGCCCTCAAGGGACGGAAGCGTAAAGCTCCGGGCGACGACGAGGTAAAAAATAGCGCAGCGGGTGGCTGCGGACCTGGGCCAAGCGGCGTTCCTCGAACTCGAAGATCATCATCCCTTCCCCTCCGCCGTGCTCGGCCAGGACCCGACCCTCCGGACCGATCGCGAGAGCCACACCCGGAAAATGAAGGCCGGCGCCGTTTTCCCCGACGGGGTTGCAGGCGACGACATAGACTCCGTTGTCGAAGGCCCGCGCGGGAAGATGCCGCAGCCAGGAAACGCGCTTTTCCTCCGGGCTGCCGTGCGGCGAGGCATGCGGGATGAACAGCAGGTCCGCTCCCTCAAGCGCCATCCGCGTGGAGAGCTCCGGGAAATGCGCGTCGTAACAGAGTTGAATGCCGAAGCGCATGCCGGCGGCCGAAAAGAGCGGCACGGTGTCTCCGGCGCGGAACAGGGCTTCCTCCGGGGGGGCGATGTGCAGCTTGCGGTAGGAGCCGATCACGCCCTCCGGGCCGGCGACGAGATGGGTGGCATACAGGCCGCCGCCGGGAGCACGCTCCGCAAAACCCGCGAGCACGACCCTGCCGTAACGCGCGGCCATCTCCGCGATCCGCTCCGGGATCGCGGCACCGCAGGCATCGATCTCGGCCGCGAAGCCGGGATCGACGCCGTAGCCGGTGACGTTCATCTCGGGGAAGCAGACCAGCTCGGCATCTTTCCGCCTCGCCGCCGCAACCCACGCCTCCATCCGTTCCAGGGTCTCCGCCGCCCTGCGGCGCGGTGCCGCCAGAACGACGGCGGCGATCCGTCGCGTCTTCATCGCGCGGGCTTCAGACATCGAAATGAGCCCGGATCTTGAATACCCGGGTGGCGGGGAGGTTCAAAATGTCCGTCACCCCCGTCTCCGCCCGGAGGCGCTCGAGTTTCTCCTCGATTTCCGCCATGGATGGGGCGATGAAGGTGAACCAGACGTTCCAGGCGTTTTCGCGCCGGTAGTTGTGGGTGACGCCGGGGTGGCGGTTCACGGCCTCGATGAAGAGGGGCAGCCGGTCCTCGGGCACACGGGCGGCGCAAAGGGTACTCACGTAACCCAGCCGGTCGGGGACGAAATTGCCTCCGATGCGACGGATCCAGCCCTTCGCCTTGAGCCGTTGGACCCGCCGGATCATCTCCTCCTCGGAGAGGCCCAGCTCGGAGGCGAGCACGAGGTAAGGCCTCGCCTCGATCGGAAAATCCGACTGGATCCGGTTGAGGATCCGGCGATCGGTCTCATCCCAGTCGTTTTCCCCGCCGGGCATCATCGGTTTCGCCGTGGCCCCTCCCCCTCGGCCGCCGGGATCCAGTGCAGATGCACGCGGCGCTCCCGCGGGCCGTCGAACTCGCAGAAAAACACCCCCTGCCAGGTCCCCAGCGCCAGGCGGCCGTCCTCGATCGCCACCAGCTGGGAGCCGCCCGTGAACAGGGCCTTGAGGTGGGCCGGGGCATTGCCTTCGCGGTGGCGCCAGGGCGCTTCCGCGGGCGCAAGCCGCTCGAGGGCGGCAAGCAGGTCTTCGGCGACATCCGGATCGGCGTTCTCGTTGATCGTCAGTCCCGCCGTGGTGTGGGGGACGAAGAGCAGCAGGATCCCCTCGCGCAGCCCGCGCTCGGCGATCCAGCGGTTGAGCGCCTGGGTGATGTCCACAAATTCGGACCTGCGGCGTGTGCGGAGGGTGAGCACCATGCCGTTTTCAGCCCTGCCAAGTGCAAAGCCCCGCCGCGGGAATCGGCGGGGCTTTGCCGGGTCGAGGATGTATCGCGGACGCGGGAAGGGCTTACACGCAACCCGTCGGCTTGGGCAGACCCGCCATCTTGCAGGCACCCTTGCCCGGCCCGGAGGGAAACAGCTCGTAGATCTGCTTCAGCTTGAAGCCGGTGACCTTGGAGAGCACGCGCACCATGGGGGCGATGCCGTTCTTTTCGTAGTAATCCCGCAGCACCTCGATGATCTTCTTGTGATCCTCGGTGAGCTCCTCGATTCCTTCCTGGCTCTTCACGTACTGGACCCACTCCGGGCACCAGTTCGCATACGAATCGATGAAGCCGTCTTCATCCACGTTGAACGTCTTTCCCATCCATTCGACTGTCGGCATGAAATCTGTCCTCCTTTGCTGGATTTCGACGTTGAACAAGGCGGTCGGCCTGTGACGCCGGGTGCAGGCTCAGCCGGTACTGTGTAGAAGAACGACCCGTTCCTGTCAAGAGCGCGGGGGCTCCGGCCGATCCCCCGACGGCTCCGGCAGCCTCGGCAGAAGAGGTCGGCCGAGATCAGTACTCGCGCGGCGTCCGGTTGAGCTGCTCCAGGGTGAAGACCGGACCGTCCTTGCAGACGAACTCTTTGCCGATGTTGCAGCGACCGCACATTCCGATCCCGCATTTCATGCGGTTTTCGAGGGACATGATGATGCGGTCGTTGGGATAGCCCAGCTTCTCCAGGACCGGCAGGGTGAACTTGATCATGATCGGCGGTCCGCAGATGATGGCGTAGGTGTCCTCGCCGGCCGGCGGCGCTTTTTTTTCCGTGATCGCAGGCACGAAGCCGACGTTGTACTTCCAGCCGGGATCCTGGGTCGCATCCACCGTGATGTGCATGTGGATGTCGTCGCGCCGCTCCCAGGCGGCGAGCTCCTCGCGGTAGAGGAGCATCCCCGGCGTGCGCGCACCGTAGATCACGTGGATCTCCCCGAATCGGCCGCGGTTGGCGGGGTCGAGCATGTAGACGATCGAGGAGCGCAACGTCGTGAAGGCAAACCCCCCTCCGATGATGACGACGTTTTTGCCCTCCATCCGCTCCCAGGGATACCAGTTGCCCAGGGGCCCACGGATGCCCATCACGTCGCCGGCCTTCATGCTGTGCAAGTGCGAGGAGACCAGGCCGACCTTGTTGACGGTGAACATGACGAAGCCTTTTTCGGTCGGCGAGGAGGCGATCCCGATCGGGATCTCGCCCTTGCCGGCGATCGACAGCTCCGCGAACTGACCGGCCCGATAGGAAAAGCGCTCCTCGTCGCCGGGGTTCAGGAACGTGAAGCGGAACGTCTTGAGGTTGCGGTCCTCGGTTTCGACCGTGACGGCGTCGATGCGCACCGGGTAGGGTTGATACGGGTTTCGCACGGCAGGCTCTCCTGGGGGCTCAGGGAATCGCACAGGCTTCGCCGGAGACGGCATAGCCGTTCATCATGTTGCAGACGCGTCGAATGTCGATGTTCACGGGGCACAGCCGCACGCAGCGGCCGCAGCCGACGCACTGGATCCCGCGGTCGTACTTTTCGACGAAGTACTTGAGCTTGTGCATGAAACGCTGGCGCACGCGGTGGAGCTTCGTCCCGCGCGGGTTGTGCCCCGACCCGTGCAGGGTAAACAGCGGGTACATGCAAGAATCCCAGAGCTTGAGGCGCACGCCGGTCTTCCCGCGGGTCTCGTCCTGGATGTCGAAGCACCAGCAGGTGGGACACGAGTAGGTGCACGTGCCGCAGTTGATGCAGGCAAAGGAAACCTCGTCCCAGAACGGCGCGTTGTAGAGATCGTTCACGGGGATGGACTTCAGATGCTCGGTCTGGACGAAGGAGGTGATCCGGCCCTCGACGGCACGGACGAGTTCCTGGAGGGCGGCTTCCGTTCCGTCCGGGGCCCGTTTCTCCCAGCCCGCCGCGCGGGCGAAGGCCTCGCCCTTCGGAGTGAGCACCTTCGCGGTATACCCCTCGCCCGTCTCAGCGAGGAGGATGTCCAGCCCCTCCTCGTGGAAGGGGCCGCAGCCCGCCGTAGTGCAAAAACAGGAACTGCAAGGGGCGTTGCATCCCAGACCAATGAGGGTCGTCGCCTCGTAAGCCCTGAGCCAGTAAGGATCCTGCACATCAGGGGTGTCGAAGTTGAGGCGCACCAAGACGAAGGCTTTGGCGTCGCAAGGCCGGATGCCCACCACGGCCGTAGGCGGGATGTCCCGGGCGACCTCCCGGAGAAGATGGCGATCCTCGCGGGTCTCGTCGAGGGTGTAGGTGAACATCGGCTCGGTCTGCGGATAGATGACGTGCTTGGGGGAAAGCCGGCTGTTCTGGAAAGCGAAATCGGGCAGCTGCCCGGCGGCCAGCGGCCGGAAGCTGTGAAACTCCTTTTCCTTGACCGGCCCGATCAGGCGGTAGTCCCCGGAGGCCCGTTTCAGCCCCTCCTCCCAGGCCCGGCGGTCGATCAGCAGCATCCTCATGGCGGGTTCCTTTGCGA
This sequence comes from uncultured Desulfatibacillum sp., assembly GCA_964596545.1. Classification (GTDB taxonomy): domain Bacteria; phylum Desulfobacterota; class Desulfobacteria; order Desulfobacterales; family SpSt-501; genus SpSt-501. Next base: position 47,953 of record CAZQUP010000004.1, read on the forward strand.
CGAAGACGTCAACGGATGAAATCGTTCGGGTCGTTCGGCCGGTACTGGTCGAGCGCCGGCCGCGCCTCGAGGCTCAGGCCGGCTTCCCAGCCGAAAAGCTCCCGGCAGTCCTTCTCGAGTTTTTTCGTGAACAGGCGCATGTTGATCCCCACCGGGCAGGCGCGCTCGCAGGCACCGCAGTCCGTGCAGCGGCCGGCGCAGTGATAGGCCCGCAGGAAATGAAAGGTGCGCACATCGATCGGGTCCTGGCCCTTGCCCACCCACTGGGGACGCGACTCGTCCACGAAGCAGGTCGGACAGTAGCACAGCGGGCAGGCGTTGCGGCAGGCGTAGCAGCGGATGCAGGGAGCGAGAAGATCCTCGAAATACTTCCAGCGCTGCTCGGGGCTCATGTCCTCGACGGCGCGCACGTCGGCGTAGCGGTCCACCCCCTGTTGCTCCTCCACGAGATCGCCGGCCAGCTCGTCGTAGATCACCGGGTTGCGGTGGATACAGAGGCTGCAGTTGTGCTGGAGCACGTCGGCCTTTTCGAAGGTCCGGCTGAAACCCTCGCCCTCGGCGGTGATCGCGGTCGCGGTTTCGCTCACGCGGAGGATCTCGCCGGGGCACTTCATCGCGATCTTGCGCTTGTCGACCATCCCGCGGCAGGGGACCCCGATCACGACGAGCTGTTCGCGGCGGATCTTGTTCTCCAGGATGTGCGTCACGATGTTCCGCGAGTCGCATCCCTTGGCGACGATCCCGATTTTTTCCTTGCGGTCGGTCAGGTAGTTGGCGAGGTTGATGCCGCAGTGGCTGTCCCAGACGAGAAGCCCCACCTCGTCCGGTTTGCGCACGAAGCAGGGCTCGTTCATCATCGGAATCGTTCCCTGCCGGAAACCGATCACCATCTCCACCGCGCCGGAGGAAAGCAGCCGTGCGGCGATTTCGCGGAGGATTGCGGTTGTGCTCGTCATGTCAGGCGACCTCGGCCAGTGGCGGCTGGATGAACCGCGTGTTCGGACCGAGCGCGCGGACGGCCTCGACGACCTGGGTGGCGACCGTGACGAATTTGGTCGACTCCGCCGAGGAGATCCACGAGAAGTGCAGGCGTCCGGGCTCGATTCCCATGTGCTCCATCAGATTCTTGAACAGCGCGAATTTGCGACGGGCATAGTAATTACCTTCCAGGTAATGGCATTCCCCGGGGTGTCACCCGGAGACCCAGACGCCGTCGGCCCCCTCCCGCAGGGCGGCCAGGAAAAACTTGGGGCTCATGCGGCCGGTGCAGGGGATGCGGATCACGCGGATGTGCGGGGGGTACTCCATGCGGCCGACCCCGGCCAGGTCCGCGGCCCCGTAGCTGCACCAGTTACACAGAAACGCGACGATCTTGGGTTCCCAGTCCGACATCGTGCCGTCTCCTCTCATACCGCTTCGCGCAGGCTGAAAATCTGGGCGAAGATCTGGTCGTTGTCGAATCCTTTCAGATGGATGGCCCCCGAGCGGCAGGAGGCCACGCACAGGCCGCAGCCCTTGCAGAGGACCGGGTTGATCTGCGCACGCTCGGCGAAGGGGCCCTTCTCGATCCACGAGGGAGCCGAGTAAGGGCAGATCGAGACGCACACCCCGCAGCGGCTGCACATCCGGGGGTCCACCTCGGCCACCGTCCCGCTCGTGTAAAGCGTCTTGCGCGCCAGCAGGGTGACGGCCCGGGAGGCCGCGGCCTGCCCCTGGGCGATCGCCTCGTCGATCGGCTTGGGGTAATGGGCGAGCCCGCAGAGGAAGACGCCGTCGGTGGCGAACTCCGAAGGGCCGAGCTTCGCATGCCGCTCGACGAAGAAGCCGTCGGTGTTCAACGGCACCTTGAAAAACTGGGCAAGCGCCCCGTTGTCCTGCGGCAGGATCGCCGTGGCGAGCGTCACCACATCGGCTTCGAGCTCGAGCGCGCGGCCGAGGATGGGATCGAAGACCCCGACCAGGAGGCGTCCGCCCTCCACGCGCACCTCGGGTTTGCGCTCCCGGGAGAAGCGCACGAAGATCACCCCGGACTCGCGCGCCTTCTTGTAGAGAAGCTCGCGCTCTCCGTAGGTGCGCATGTCCCGATAGAGCACGAAGACATTCATCTCCGGATTCAACTGCTTCAGGTGGATGGCGTTGTCCACGGCGTGCGTGCAGCAGACCCGCGAGCAGTAGGGTCGTTCGGGCTCGCGGGAGCCCACGCACTGAATGAAGACCGCACTCGAGAGCTTTCCGAGCGCCGGGTCCCCATCGAGGATCCGGCGGTCGAGCTCCAGGGCGGTGAGAATCCGCGGGTCGGTCCCGTAGCCGTATTCGCTCGGCCGGTAGGGCCGGCCGCCGGTGGCGAGGATGGCGACTCCGTGTTCGACCTCCCGGGCGCCGTCTTTCCCCTGGAGGGTCGTCTTGAAGTTGCCGACGAACCCCTCGACGCGCGCGATCTCGACCCCGAGGTGCACCTGAATGCGGGGATCCGCTTCGATCTCGGCGATCAGGGAAGAGAGAAGCTCCGGGACGTGTTCGCCGCGGGCGGTGCGGTGGAGGTTCCAGGCCTGTCCCCCGAGGCGGGACTCCTTCTCGACGAGATGGACCGTGTAGCCCTGACGCGCCAGGCTGCGGGCGGCGGCCATGCCGGAAAGCCCCCCCCCCACGACGAGAGCGCTCTGGTGGATTTCGAGTTCCGCCTCCTTGAGCGGGGAGAGCAGGGCCGCCTTTTCGACCGCCATGCGCACGAGATCCTTCGCCTTGCGCGTGGCGAGCTCCGGACTGCTCTTGTGCACCCAGGAGTCCTGGTTGCGGATGTTGGCCATCTCGAAGAGGTATTTGTTCAAGCCGGCGTTGACGAGGGTCTCTTGGAACAGCGGCTCGTGGGTCTTCGGCGTGCAGGCCGCAACCACGACCCGGTTCAGGTTCTTCTCGCGGATGATCTTGGAGATGGTCTCCTGGGTGTCCTGGGAACAGGAGTACAGGTTGTCGGTGGCGAACTCGACGTAGGGCAGGGACTTCGCGTATTCGGCGACCGCGGGGACATCGACCACGCCGGCGATGTTCGTCCCGCAACGGCAGACGAACACTCCGATCCGCGGCCGCTCGTTTGCCACGTTCACCTCGGGGACCTTTTCCTTCGTGCGCGTCCGGCTGCCTCGGGCGGGGGCGAGGACCTCTCCCGCCGCCGTCGCCGCAGCACTGGCGTCGATTACCGACTGAGGGATGTCCTTGGGGCCCTGGAAGGCGCCGCAGACGTAGATGCCCTCCCGCGAGGAGGCGACGGGGGTGAGGCTTGCGGTGCGGCAGAAACGGCCCGGGGTGAGCTCCAGCCCCAGGCGCCGGGCGAGGTCGAGCACCGGCGGGGACACCTCCATGCCGATCGAGAGCACGACGAGATCGAAAACCTCGGTGTGAAGGCTTCCATCTTCGGCGATGTAGCGCACCTCGAGATCGTCGCTCGTCCCCACCGGCGTCACCGAGTGCACGCGGCTGCGGATGAAGCGCACGCCGTGGCGTTCGCGGGCGTCATCGTAGAAACGTTCGAACTCCTTGCCGTGGGTGCGCATGTCCATGAAGAAGACCGCGCAGTCGAGCCCGGGACCCACGTGCTCCTTGGCGATCACCGCCTCCTTGACCGCGTACATGCAGCAGACCGCGGAGCAGTAGGCGTTGTCGCAGCGGTTCAAATCGCGCGAGCCCACGCACTGGAACCAGGCGATCTTCTTCGGCTCCCGGCCGTCCTTGGAGAGCCGCTTGACGTGGCCTTGCGTGGGCCCCGAAGCGGAGAGCATGCGCTCGAACTCCATGGCGGTCATGACGTTGGGCAGCTTCGCGTACTGGTAGTTGTCGTAGCGCGCCGGATCGAAGGGGACGAATCCCGGTGCGAGGACCACCGCGCCCACGCGCACCGTGGAGACCGCCGGTTTCTGGTCGAAATCCACGGCTCCCGTCGGGCAGATCTTCTTGCAGGCGCCGCATTTGCCTTTCTGCAGGAAAATGCACTCGTTCGGGTCGATCGCATACTTGAGCGGCACCGCCTGGGGGTACTCCACATAGGCGGCCTTACGCTTGGCCAGCCCCATGTTGTAGGTGTCCACGGTCTTCTTGGGGCATTTCTCGGCGCAGGCGCCGCAGCCGATGCACTTCTCCACGTCGATGTAGCGCGGGTGTTGCAACAGCTCGACTTCGAAATCCCCCGCCACGCCGCGGATGTCCTTCACCTCGGTGAGCGTTTTCAGCTCGATGTTCAAATGCCGGCCGACCTCGACCAGTTTGGGCGAGATGATTCACATCGCGCAGTCGCAGGTGGGAAAGGTCTTGTCCAGCTGCGACATGACCCCCCCGATGGAGGGCCCTTTTTCGACGAGGTAGACGTAGTATCCCGCGTCGGCGAGATCGAGCGCCGCTTGCATGCCGGCGATACCGCCGCCGACCACCATGGCCGAACCGATGACTTCTTGAGGCATTTTCGCTCTTCCCTCCTTGTCGGGAAAACCGCCCCTGGACCGATGCGGGGGGGCAACCTTCGGGATCCGATCCCTTCATCCCCGGGCGGACGAGGAGCCGCCGGCGGATAGAGACGACAAGAGGACTTCTCTACGCGGAGCAATCGGGAATGTCAATAGAGATCGGAGGGTTCCTCGGCCGTTGAGGAGCGGCCACCCCCGTGTTATGGAGGCAAAAGACGCCATGCCCACCTCCGCCATGCCCCCCCCCGCGCCCGGGTGCGACTCCCGTCGCGCAACGCCTTTCGTGATCGTCCTCTGCGGCCCGACGGCGGCGGGAAAGACCACGGTCGGCATCCGTCTCGCCCGCGAGCTGGACGGCGAGATCGTCAGCGCGGACGCCTTGCAGGTCTATCGCCGCATGGATATCGGGACCGCCAAGCCGACCGCGGCGGAGCGGGCGCTCGTGCCCCACCACCTGATCGATGTCGTCGAGCCCGACCAGCCCTTCGACGCCGCCCGCTATGTCGCTCTCGCCCGGCCGGCCGTAGAGGATATCCTGCGGCGCGGCAAGGTCCCTTTGGTCGTGGGGGGAACGGGGCTCTACATCCGGGCGCTCCTCCACGGGCTCTTCCCCGCGCCCGCGGTCGACCCGACGGTGCGCGTGCGGCTGGCGGCCGAGCTCACGGCCCGGGGGGTGGAGGCGATGCACGCGCGGCTCGCGCAATGCGACCCCGAGGCCGCCCGCCGCCTCCATCCCCGCGACAGCGCGCGCATCCTGCGCGCCCTGGAGGTCTTCGCGGCGACCGGGCGGCCGATCTCCGCCCTCCAGCGGGCCCACCGCTTCGCCGACTCCCCTTACGTCTCTCGGATTCTCGGGCTGCGGCTCGAGCGGTCGGTCCTTTACGCCCGCATCGACCGTCGGGTCGAGGAGATGCTGGCCGCGGGGCTCGAGGAGGAGGTTCGCGGGCTGCTTGCCGCCGGCTTCTCCCCCGCCCTCAAGGCGATGCAGGCGCTCGGCTACCGCCACATCGCTGCCTGGCTGGAGGGGAGCCTCTCCCGCGAGGAGGCCGTGCGCACGATGAAGCGCGACACGCGGCGCTACGCCAAGCGCCAGATGACCTGGTTTCGCGCCACCCCCGGGATCCGCTGGTTTTCCCCCGAGGATCCTCCCGCGATCCTCGCCGCCTGCCGGGACTTCCTCGCCTGCGTCCGGGCGAACCGGCCGGGAGCGGAGGCCTAATCGAGGAGCAGCCTCCCCTCCCCGTCGAAGGAAAGCGGGGCCGCCTCCAGGATTTCGGCGTGCGGCAACGCGGCGAGCTCGGCGGCGAGCGCCGCACTCGCCCGCCACTCGCCGAGATGCAGGGTGTCGCGCAGGATCACGGCACGCACGTCCTCGGGCGGGACCGGGCCGAGGGTGGTGAAGCAAGCCTGGATCGCCTTGCGGTCGTCGGGCAGGCGCACGGGAAGGAAGGCTTTGCGCAACGAAAGGCTGGTCAGCGCGTTCATGACCGTCGCCTCGTAGTCCATGGCGCGGAAGACGGCCTCGGTGATGAAGTCGGCGTTGCCCAGGCCGATCGCGTTTCCCCCCGTCGCGGGCGAAAGCCCGAGGACGGCGATCCGGGTGACGCGCAGGATATCCGAAAAATCGCTTTCCATGAGGTCGAAGGCCCGGCCGGTGACGTTCGGGTCCATCCCCGCGCCGCTGAGGTCTTTGCCGATCCGGCCGATCACGAGCACATCGAGGGTGCGGAAGGGAAGGCGGGGGATGAGCTCGTTGGCGAGCGCGTTCAGTCGCGCTTCCTCCCCGAGCAGCCGCGCGGCGAAGACGGCCTCGATCCGGGTCGGCTCGTCGTAGGCGTCCTCGACCACGGCGATGCCGAAGCGGAAGTTGGCGGCCTGGGCGAGCGCCGTTCCCATCTCGCGAAGCAGCGGGAAAAAGCCGTGTTTCATTGCGAAGCGGTGGAAGGCGAGCGCCCCCTCGTGCTTGCCCAGCCCGACGCAGAGCATCTTGAGGATACCCGACTCGGCCGGCCCGCGGAACTTGGTGTGGGGCTTGATGCGGTTGAGCGCGATCGCGTGGTCGAGCGCGAGGGCATCCTCGCTGTAGTAGAGGGGGACTTCCCCGAAAACGGTCCCGACTTGCCGCACGGCAAGCGAGGAGACGACCGGCGCCCCGCAGGACTCCTCGCTCACGCCCAAGCGCCGGAGCACCGCCGTTTGCCCTTCCGCCGTCGCTCCGCCGTGACTGCCCATGGCGGGCAGAATCACCGGCTGCGCCCCCTGTTCCCGCAGCACGCGGCAGATCTCCCGGACGAAAGCGGGCAAATGGCGGATCCCTCGGCTGCCGACCCCGATCCCCACCCGGTCCCCGGAACGGATGCCGGCTTCCGGCAGCGCTTCCCGCAGCACCCGGCGAAGCTCGCCCACGGGGTCGGGGAGCCCCCGGTGCGGGAAGTGCATGCGCACGCGGTGAAATAGCGGAAAAACGAAATCGTTCTCGATGAAGGGCGGATAGCGCATGAGCGGTCGTCCTGTCGCGGTCGTCGGCACGGGGGCGGAGCCGTTTCAAAGCGGGGAAGACTCCTCCGTGAGCAGCCGGAGGCGGGAGACGAAGCGCTCGAATTCGGGCTCTTCGACCGGCTCCCAGGGCCGGCTCGGCAGAAACTGCAAAAAGGAGGAAGTCCCGGGAGTGAAGACCTTGCCCGACTGGATGCGCGGTGCGCTCATCCGGTACTTGAACCCCTCGCCCAGGTCGAGCCACAGCTCGAGATCCTCCCCCTCCTCGAGCAGCTCGACCAGGAGCAGCGGGCGCAGACGGCCGCGGCCCGAAAGGCTGCGGCGGCCCGCGCGGCCCTCGGCTACCTCGAGCACGGCCTCCTCGAGGGGAACGCCCACCGGTTGGGAGGCGCGCACGAGAAAGGCGCGCGCGATCGCATAGCGGCCTTCAGCGAAAGGAATCCAGTCCATGGCGCGTCCCTCCCTGGAAACGGGCGCCCACGGGGACGCCCGTCGGGCATTGTCGTTCTTGTAAGCCGAGTTGCGCCCCCGGATCAAGCGGGCGCCCCCCCTTGCGGAGCAACCGCCTTCGCTGATAGATTTTTCAAACGGCCCGCGGAGCCGGGAAGCGTCCGCGGAACTTCACGGCCCAGGGGAGGTGCTTCATGTACGGCTGGTGCGGCAAGGTGCTGCGGGTGGACCTCACGCGCGGGCGGATCACGCCCGAGGCCCTCGACCCCGGGACCGCCCGCGGCTGGATCGGCGGGCGGGGCTTCGGTATCCACTTCCTGCGGAAGGAGGTCCCGCCGGGGTGCGACCCCTTCGGTCCCGAGAACAAGGTGGTGATGGCCACCGGCCCGCTCACCGGGACGGCGGCGCCGACGGGGGCCCGTTATGTGGTCACGACCCGCTCGCCGCTCACGGGGGCGATCACCTGCTCCAACTCCGGCGGCTATTTCCCGGCGGAGCTCAAAAAAAGCGGCTGGGACGCCCTGATCGTCGAGGGCGTCTCCCCCGAACCGGTCTACGTTTGGATCGACGGGGAACGGGCCGAGCTGCGGCCCGCCGGGCGCTTCTGGGGGAAGACCACCCACGAGACCGACGATCTGCTGCGGGCGGAAACCCATGCCGAAGCCCGAACCGCGGTCATCGGGCCGGCGGGCGAGCGCCGCGTGCGCTTCGCCGCGATCATGAACGACCGCGACCGCGCCGCCGGCCGCGCCGGGGTGGGCGCCGTGCTGGGCGCGAAGAACCTGAAAGGGATCGCCGTGCGCGGGGAGCGCGAGGTCGCGCTCGCCGACCCGGCGGCGTTCAAGGCCGCAAACGCCGAGTACCGCGGCCGTTTCAAGGAAAAGACCCGCGACAACCCACCGCCGCTGCGCCTCCACGGGACGGCGATCACCGTCGTCGGCACCCAGAGCCATGGGGTCTTTCCGACGCGCAATTTCCGCGAGGGCCAGTTCGAGGGCTGGGAGGCGATCTACGGGGAAACGCTTTCCCGTCGCTTCCTCGTCCGCCCCAAGGCCTGCTTCAGCTGCCCCATCGCCTGCGGCCGCGTGACCCGCGTTCCGGAGGGTCCTTTTCAGGGCGAGGGCGAGGGGCCGGAGTACGAAACGGTCTATGCGCTCGGTTCGAACTGCGGCGTGGACGACCTCGCCGCCCTCACCAAGGCGAACTACCTCTGCAACGAGCTCGGTCTGGACACGATCAGCATGGGCGGGGCGATCGCCTGCGCCATGGAGCTCTTCGAACGCGGCCTGCTGCCGGAGGCCGAGGCGGGGATGCCGCTGCGCTGGGGCGACGGGGCCGCGCTCGTCGAGCTGACGCGCCGCACGGGGCTGCGCGAGGGGTTCGGCGACCGGCTCGCCGAGGGCAGTCTGCGGCTGGCCGCCCGCTACGGGGCGCCGGAGCTCGCCATGGTGGCCAAGGGGCTGGACTTCGCGGGCTACGACCCGCGCGGCGAGCAGGGCATGGGACTGGCCTACGCTACCTCGCCGATCGGCGGCTCGCACATGCGCGGGGACCCCGCTTACTTCGAGCTCCTGGGGGTCCCGGTGGCGGCGGACCCCCACAGCTGGGAGGACAAGCCGCCGCTGATCGCCAAGTGGCAGGACGTCTTCTGCGTCATCGACGCGGCCGGGCTGTGCGTTTTTTTCAGCGTGCGCTACCTCGTCGAGCCCGACCTTTGGATCCGCCCCGTCGGCATCACGGAGCTCCTGAACGGCGCCACCGGGGCCGGCTACAGCCCCGAGGAGGTGGAGCGGATCGGCGAGCGCATCTTCAACGCCGAGCGCCTCTACCTCCTCGCCTCCGGCTTCAGCGCGAAGGACGACACGCTGCCGCCGCGGATCCTGCGGGAGCCCATGCCTTCCGGCCCGGCGAAGGGCATGGTCTGCCGCCTCGAGGAGATGCTCGGCCCCTATTACCGCGTGCGCGGCTGGAGCCCCGAGGGGGTTCCGACGCGGGAAAAGCTGGCTTCCTTGGGCCTGCTCTGAGCCCCGAGGCAAGGGGGAAGGACATGGAGGTTTGGATCCAGGCCTTCGCCAACCTCAAGGTCTACGCGCCCGGCGGCGCGGGGGAGACTCTCCTGAGCGTCCCGGAAGGAACGACGCTGCAGGAGCTGCTCGAGCGGCTGGGGATCCCCCCCACGGTCGAGGTCGTGGCCCTCGTGAACGGCAAACGCGCCGCGGCGCAGACCCCCCTCGCCTCCGGCGACCGCCTGACCCTCTTTCCGCCGATGGAGGGCGGATGAAGGGCCCGGTCAGGCCGGAGGCGGCGTCGGAGTCTTCAGGGAGAGGATGCGACGGGCCTCGTCGGGGGTGGCCACCCCGCGGCCGAACTCGGCCGCCAGCCGCACCATCCGCTCCACGAAGCGCTCGTTGGGAGCGAGCTCCCCTTTGCGGAAATAGATGTTGTCCTCGAGGCCGACGCGCACGTGCCCGCCCATGAGCAGGGCGTGCACGTTCATCGGCAGCTGGGCGGCTCCGATCCCCGCCGCGGTCCAGGTCGACCCCGGCGGGATCGTGTTTTTCAGGTGCACGAGGTTTTCGATCGTGGCCGGGATCGCCCCCTTCAGCCCCAGGACGAAATCGAAGTGCAGCGGCGGTTCCGCAAGCCCCCGCTCGGCCAGCTCGACCGCGTTGCGGATCATGCTGACATCGAAGATCTCCATCTCCGGCTTGATGCCGTAAGCTTTCATGTCCCGGGCGAGCCGCTCGATCAGCTCGGGGGAGTTCGCGTACACGGTATCCGGGAAATTGACCGAGCCGGTGGTGAGGCTCGCCATCTCCGGGCGCAGGGCGAGCCGGTCGGAGCGCTGCTCGTAGGCCATGCCGGCGCGGCCGCCGGTGGAGATCTGGACGATGAGCCGCGTCTTCTCCCGCAGCCCCTGGACCATGTCCTCGAAGAGGCGGAAATCGGTGGAAGGCGACTCGTCCTTCGGGTTGCGGGCGTGGACATGGATCACGGCCGCCCCGGCCTCCTCGCAGCGTACCCCGGCGGCGACGATTTCCTCGGGAGTGATCGGCACATAGGGCGTCTTGTTGCGCTTGGGCAGCGATCCGGTGACGGCCACGGTGATGACGAGCTTTTCCATGAGTCCTCCTGGAGCCGGGTCTCGCGGTCGGCGCGGCCGCGGATGGGCGCGGACTATAGCCGCGCGCTTCCGGTCGCGTCAACCGGCGTCGCGGGGTCCGCAATTTGACAGACGCTCCGGAATCGGGCAGGCTACGCCGCTTCTATCCGAAGGGCTTCGGAGGCGAGATCCCCCGCCGGCCCGGGGAAGAGACGAATCCGGCCGGAAAACCGCTCGGTCGAAAGGAGGAACCCATGAAGAGACACGGCAAAGGGATGGCCATCGGGCTCGTGCTGGCGTTTGCGCTCTGCAGCGCCGCCGGGGCCCAGGAGACGGTCAAGATCGGGGTCGTCGGCCCGCGCACGGGCCCCGCGGCGGCGACCGGTGCGGCCTTCGATGAGGGCATCAAGCTCGCCGCCGAGTACGTGAACGGCAAGGGCGGCGTCCTCGGCAAGAAGCTCGAGGTGGCCTTCGAAGACACCGCGGGCGCCCCGGACAAGGCGGCCTCGGGCTTCGAGCGCCTGGTCACCCGCGACAAGGTCGTGATGGTCCTGGGGGAGAGCCACTCCTCCTCGGCGCTCGCCCAGATCGAGGTGGCCAACCGCATGAAGATCCCCTTCATTGTAGTCGAGGCCTGGGCCGATGAGATCACCGCCAAGAACTACCGCTACGTCTTCCGCGCCGGTCCCTCGAACTCCGGGGTCGTCAACCAGACGATCGCCCAGTGGGTCAAGGCCGAGAACTTCAAGCGCGCCTTCGTGATCGCCGAGAACACCGACTGGGGCATCGGCATCGGGAAGTTGACCGAGAACGCGCTCGCCAAGTCGGGCATCCCCTACGAGTCGATGATCACCGAGAGAAACAGCCAGGATCATTACGTCGAGCTGACCAAGATCAAAGCCTTCAAGCCCGATGTGGTGCTCGCCTACATTTACGGCGTCGGCCTGCACTACTTCGTCGCCCAGGCCGGGGAAACCGGGGTGAGCCCCAAGGCGGTCGTCCTCGACGGCGCCGGTCCCCCCAGCCTGTGGCCCGACTACTGGAAAAACGTGGGCGACTACGGCGACCTCGAGTGCTTCGTCTCCTCGATGCACGAGAAGGTCGAGCTCACCCCCTTGGCGAAGTACTTCCGCGAGGCCTACACGAAGAAGTTCGGCAAAGCGCCGACCGATTACAAGTCGCGCTCCATTTTCGACGGCATCCTGATCGCCGCCGATGCGATCAACCGCGCCAAGGCGACCGACGCCGAACGGCTCGTGGAGGCGCTGGAAAAGACGAATCTCGAGACCACCCGCGGCACGGCCAAGTTCGGCCTGACCAAGGGCGGTGCCGACTATCACCAGTGGATGCCGCCGATGCTCGTCATTCAGTGGCAGAACAAGCAACAGGTCGTGCTCTACCCGGCGCAGGCGGCGACCGGGAAGTTGAAGCGATAGTCCCGCTGCCGCAAGGCCGGATCGGGGCGGGGCGGACCCGGAACCGGGGCGCCCCGGCCCCCGAACCGGTGAGCGCACGGGGGTTCTTGAGGAAGGAGTCCCGCCCATGCTCGCCATCTCGGTCATGAACGGCTTGGTCATCGGCGTGATCTACGCGCTTGCGGCCCTGGGAGTTTCGCTCGTCGTCGGCATCATGAACGTGATCAATTTCGCCCACGGCGAACTCTACATTCTGGCGGGATACTTCAGCTTTCTCTTCGCCTCCACCCTCGGCATGCCTTCCGCCCCGGCGATGGGGCTTGCGGTCGCCCTCGTATTTCTTTTCGGCCTTTTGATCGAGCGGCTGCTCATTCGCCCGACTTACGGCAACGACATGTACTCGCTGATCCTCACGTTCATCCTCTCGATCGTTTTGCAAAACGCCTTTCTCCTGATCTTCGGCCCCTACCCGAACAAGCCGCCTCTCTGGGTGCGGGGGGCGAGCGAGATCTTCGGGCTGTTTTCCTACGGCAACCAGCGGCTCGCCGCCCTGGGAAGCGGGGCGGCGCTGATCGCCCTCGTCTTTCTCGTCATTCAGAAAACCTGGTTCGGCCGCATCATCCGCGCGACCAGCCAGGACCGCGCGATGGCCGAGTGGAACGGGGTGAACACGACGCGCCTCAACATGCTGAGCTTCGGTCTGGGGTGCGCGCTCGCCGCCGCCGCCGGGGTGATCTTGAGCCCCGTTTTTCCCGTAACCCCCACGGCGGGGGTGCCGATCGCGCTCACCGCCTTCGTCGTCGTCGTCCTCGGGGGGATGGGCTCGATGTGGGGCTGCGTCGTGGGGGGGCTGCTCCTCGGACTGGTCGAAAACCTCGGCGCGGCGTTCATCTCTTCGGGCTACAAGAACGTCTTCGGCTTCATCATTCTCATCCTGGTGTTGCTCGTCCGGCCTTCCGGCCTCTTCGGCCGGGCGAAACTGTAAACGGCAGCGGAACGGGTTCACCGGAACAGGATGCCGCCATGACAACGTCCGTGAAATGGATCTGGCCCGCGGTGCTGGCGGGCATGTGCCTCTTGCCGCTGGGAGTCGGCATCTACCCGCAGCATGTCCTGATCGTGAGCCTCTTCTATGTCATGATGGCCGCCAGCTGGAACCTGCTCGCGGGGTACACCGGCCAGGTTTCCTTCGGGCATGCGGCCATGGCCGGAATCGGCGCCTACACCTCGGGCATTCTCGCCGCCCAGACGGGGCTGAACCCCTGGATGGGGATCGCCGCCGGCACGCTCCTCGCCGCGCTTCTCGGGCTCGGCCTCGGAGCGCTGTGCCTCAAGATGGGGGGCATTTACCTTTCGCTCACCACGCTCGCCTTCTCGCAGATCCTGCACATCATCATCGTGAACGAATACGAAGTCACCCGCGGCACGATGGGTTTGCAGGTGCCCGGCCTCATCCCCGAGTACTCCAAGCTCGCCTATTACTATATCCTGCTCGCCGCCACCGTGCTCGTGCTCATCATCTTGTACCGCATGATCCATTCCAACCTCGGGTTGAATTTCCGCGCCGTGCAAAACGACGAAACGGCGGCGCGTGCGGTGGGCGTGCGGGTGCTGCACCTCCGGGTGCTCGCGTTCACGGCGGCGAGCGCCATCGCGGGTTTCGCCGGGAGCCTCTACGGCCACTACCTGCTGCTCGTCACCCCCGAGATCCCCTCGCTCGATCTCCAGTTTTACGTGCTCGCCATGACCGTGATCGGCGGCATGGGCTCGTTCGTCGGGCCGATCCTCGGGGCCTTTGCGATCAACATTCTCGCGGAAAAGATCCGCGATTACGGAGAGTACCACGTGCTGGTCTTTGGGCTGGTTGCGCTCGTCACGGCCCGGTTCGCTCCCGAAGGGTTGATCGGCGTGTGGCGCTCGCTTCGCCGCAGGTTCGCCCGCTGAAGGGCCCGAACGCGCGGCGGGGACGGCAAGAGCACCGTCGAGAGGGAACAACGATGCTTCTGGAAGGACGGAAGATTTCGAAACGCTTCGGGGGGGTCCAGGCGTTGAGCGAAGTGGACTTCCATGTGGAGGAGGGATCGATCACGGGGCTGATCGGCCCGAACGGCGCCGGCAAAACCACCCTGTTCAGCATCGTCGCCGGCGCGCTCAAGCCCACTTCGGGGCGGAGCTTCTTCGAAGGCCAAGAGATCACCGGGCTGCCGGCGGACCAGATCTGCCGCCGCGGGATCGCGCGCACCTTTCAGATCGTCCGGCCGTTTGCCTCGATGAGCTGCCTCGAAAACGTGCTGGTCGCGGCCGTCAACCGCCACCCCAAGCGGCCGCGCGCCGCGCTTGAGGCCGCCGCGCGCGATCTTCTCGGGCAGGTGGGGCTCGCCGATTTCGCCGACCAGGAGGCGCGGCACCTGAACGTCATTCAAAAGAAGCGCCTCGAGCTCGCCCGCGCGCTCGCCACCGAGCCGCGGCTGCTTCTGCTCGACGAGGTGCTGGGGGGACTGAACACCCAGGAGATCCAGGAGGCGGTGGAAGACATCCGCGCGCTGCGCGACCGCCGGGGGATCACGATCCTGTGGATCGAGCACGTCATGGGCGCCATCATGCAGGCCGCCGACCGCGTCATCGTGCTCGACCAAGGCCGGGTGTTGACCGCGGCTCCGCCGCGCGAGGTCGTAAGCGACCCGCGGGTCATCCAGGCCTACTTGGGGGAATGAAAGGATGAGCGCCTGTCTGGAAGTGGAACGTGTGGACGTCTTCCGCGGGGAAACCCGGATCCTCTGGGAAATCCGCCTTCGCCTCGAGGCCGGCGAGCGGGTCGCCATTCTGGGGAGCAACGGAGCGGGCAAATCGACCCTGATCGCCGCGATCACCGGGGCGCTGCCGTTCGCCTCCGGGGACATCCGCTTCTTCGGGCGCAGCCTGCGCGGCCGGAAGGCCCACGAGGTGAGCGCGATGGGCATCGCGCTCGTTCCCGAAGGGCGCCGCGTCTACCGGGACATGACCGTCTTCGAAAACCTGGAAATGGGGGCCTACCCGAAGCCCGCACGCGGCCGCCTGCGCGCCACCCTCGAAGAGGTCTTCGCGCTCTTCCCCAAGCTCGCCGAGCGCCGCCATCAGCGCGCCGGCACCCTCTCGGGCGGGGAGCAGCAGATGCTCGCGATCGGCCGCGCGCTGATGGGCCGGCCCCGGCTGCTTCTCGTGGACGAGCTCTCCCTCGGGCTTGCCCCGCTGATCACGCGCACCATCTATCAGAGTCTCGCGGGGCTCGACCGCGAGCTCACCATCCTGCTCGTCGAGCAGAGCATCGAGCAGGCGCTCCATTTCTCACAGCGCGCCTACGTCCTCGAAAACGGCCGGATCGCGCGCAGCGGGCCGGCGGCGGAGCTGCTCGAGGACCCCGAGATCCGCCGCGCGTACCTCGGCCTGTAAATCCGGTTCTTCGTCGGCGCCGTTGCCTCTCGGTCTCACCTGCGGATAGAATACGCACGGGCCCGTCGAGGGGCCCCGGGGAGGAGCCATGGCCGAAAGCGGCCGCAACGAGGAAATCCTGCGGGAGCGCGCGCGCCAGCAGGAGGCGATCGCCCGACTGGGGCAGAAAGCGCTCGGGAAGACCGGCTTGCAGGAGTTGTTCGCCGATGCCGTAACGGTCGTCGGGCGCATTCTGGACGTCGATTGCTGCGAGGTGCTCGAACTTTTGCCCTCGCAGAACCGGCTCTGCATGCGCGCCGGCCTGCCCGGCGTCGAAGCCTGGATCGGAAAGCCGGTGATCGACACCGGGCGGGAGTCGCAGGCGGGCTACACCCTGCAATGCCGCGGGCCCGTGGTCATGGCCGACATCGCGGCGGAGTCGCGCTTCACCCCCCATGCCCTCATGCACGCCCACGGCATCGTGAGCGGAATGAGCGTCGTGATCGAAGGCCGGGGACGTCCCTTCGGGGTGTTGAATGCGAGCAGTCGCCGCCGCCGCGAATTCTCGGAAACCGAAGTCCACTTTCTCACCGCGGTCGCCAACGTACTCGCCTCGGCCGTCGAACGCCGCGAGGTCGAGGAAGACCTGCGCCACAGCCGGCAAGCGGCCCGCCGGGCGGCGCGGCGCCAGGCCGTGCTCGCGCGGATCGGCCGCGTCGTGGGTTCGACGCTGGCGATCGAGGACGTCTACGAGAATTTCGCTCGGCAGGTCGCCCGCATCCTCCCCTTCGACCGCATCACCCTGACGCGGATCCTTTGCGAGCCGGGGATCGTGGAAATTCTTTTTTCCGCAGGCCCGCCGGTCACCGAACGACGCCTGCGCCAGACCTATCCCCTGCAAGGGACGATCTCCGAGCGGCTCCTCGTCAGCCGCCGCGGGATCCGTTTCTGCCCGGGTTCGCTCACGGAGCTGCTGCGCCGCTACCCCGCCGTACGGCCGATGTGGGAGGCGGGGTTCCGCTCTTTCCTGCTGGCTCCCCTTTTCCACCGTGACGAGATCACCGGTGCGCTCGTTCTCTCCAGCCGCAAGCCCCGCGCCTACGGCCTCGAGGATCTGCGGACGGCGGAGCACGTCGCGCTCCAGGTGAGCGGCGCGGTCGCCAACGCGCTTTTGCACGCGGAGCTGCAGAAAACCGCGCTCGCCCTGGAGGACCGTGAAGCGGCGCTTCAGAGGATCCTGCGGGTCGCCCCGGTCGGCATCGGCGTGGTGAAGGACCGGATCCTCCTGCAGGCGAACGCCTGGATTGCGGAACTCCTCGGCATCCCCGGAGAGGAACTCCTCGGAGAAAGCTTCGGCCGCCTTTTCGAGAGCGCCGAGGAATTCGAGCAGATTTCCCGTGACGTCTACTGGTCGATCCGCGAGCGGGGCGGTGGCACGGTCGACGCCCGTTGGCGGCACCGCAACGGAACCCCCGTCGAGGTGCGCCTGAGCTTCACTCCCCTGGACGCCGCGGAGTGGAGCCGCGGGGTCATGTTCACCGCCTTGGACCTGACCGCCGCGCGGCGCGCCGAGTCCGAGAGGCTTCGCCTCGAAGCCCAGCTCCGCCAAGCCCAGAAGATGGAGGCCCTCGGGACCCTCGCGGGCGGCATCGCCCACGACTTCAACAACATCCTGGCCGCAATCCTCGGATTTTCCGAGCTCGCCCGCATCGCCGCGGCGGAGGGCGAAGACGCCGGCCCTCACATCCTCGAGATTCTCCAGGCCTCTTACCGCGCCCGGGATCTCGTGCGTCAAATCCTGGCCTTCAGCCGACGCACCGAATCCGCCTTCGCTCCCGTGTCCCTCAAGCCGATCGCAAGCGAGGCCTTGAAGCTGCTCCGGGCCACGCTCCCCGCCACGATCCGCCTGAGCCTGCGGCTCGACGCGGAGGGGCGCATCCTCGGGGATCCGACCCAGATTCACCAGATGGTGATGAATCTGTGCACCAACGCTTTTCAGGCCATGCAGGACGAGGGAGGGGAGCTGGAGGTCGCCCTGGACGAGGGGAACCCCGGCCCGGATGCCGCGGGGCGATGGGTGCGTCTGCGCGTGCGCGACACCGGGACGGGGATCGAGCCGTCGATCCTGAACCGCATTTTCGATCCCTACTTCACCACCAAGGAAACGGGGAAGGGAACCGGGCTGGGGCTCGCCGTGGTGCACGGGATCGTCAAACAACACCGCGGCCGGATCGAGGTGGCCAGCCGTCCCGGCGAAGGAGCGACCTTCGATGTCTATTTTCCGTTGCTTGCGGAAGAGCCCGGCGACCGGCCGTCAGGCGAGGTCGGCTCCGTGCCGACCGGAGGCGGCGAGCGCATTCTCGTGATCGACGACGAGCCCGCGCTCGTCGCCGTCGTGGAGGCCCTCCTCGGTGGGCTGAACTACCGCGTGATCGCCTCCTCGGACGCCTGCGCGGCGCTCGAGCTCTTCCGCTCCGATCCCCACGGCTTCGCGCTCGCGATCACCGACATGACCATGCCGCAGTTCACCGGCGACCGGATCGCCCGCGAGATGCTCCGGCTGCGCCCGGGGTTCCCCGTGCTCCTGTGCACCGGCTACAGCGAGCGCATCACCGAGGAGGGCGCCCGCCGCCTCGGGGCCGCCGGACTGCTGCTGAAGCCGTTTCTGCGCGAGGAACTCGCCCACGCCGTGCGCCGCGCGCTGGACGGGGCGAAACCGCCGGGGGCCGGGCTCCTTGACAGCCGCTCCGCACCGTGCAAAGGAGGGCCTCGGGTAGGCAGCGGACATCGTGGGTCAGATCGAAGTCCCTGACATCCGGCATGCCCCGCACTTCGCCGGGCGCCGCGATCCTGTCCGACGCTTGAAGAAAGGATGATCCGATGGCCACGCAAAAGATCCTCCTGCCGTACAACTTCACGCCGCTGGACGGCCGCGCATTGAAGTTCGTCGGTGAGGCCTTCGGCCACAACCCGGACGCCGAGGTCACCCTCTTCCACGTCTACACCCCCCCGCCGCGGGTGGAGACGATGGACAGTCTGGTCACGGGCAAGCTCAAGGGAAGCCTCGCCCAGATCTCGCAGCAGATCTCCCAGCTCGAATCGCGTCTCGAGGAAGTGCGGGGCATACTGGCGGAACGCGGCTTCGCCCCCGAACGGGTGAAAGTCGTCTTCGCGCCGCGCCGGAAGGATGTCGCCGATGAAATCATCGAACAGGTCGCCCGCGGCCATTTCGATGTGGTCGTTCTGAACCGTCGGGCGGGAAGGGTCACCCGTTTTTTTTCCGGCAGCGTCTCCCAGAAAGTCCTGGCCACGCTAAGCGACACGACGGTGTGCGTCGTCTGCTGACCCGAACGATCCGCCCGCAGGAGGAGGTTGTCGCATGGAACGCCACAGAAAAATCGACTTCGCCGTCTTCAAGCTGGTCTTCCGCGCCATGGCGGAATCGGACCACCTGGAGATCATGGCCAACCATTTCGCCCAGCTGCTGGTGGCCTCGCTCGAGATCAAGGGAAGCGCCGTCTTCGTCCTGAACCCGCAAGCCGGCGAGCTGGAACACCTGGCCAGCTTCGGGCTCAGCATGGATTACCTTCACAAGGGGCCGGTCAAACGCGACCGCAGCCTCGCCGAGAGCATCCTGGGCAAACCCACGGTCATCCGCGACACCCAACACACCGACCGCCTCCAGTACCCCGAGGACGCCAAGAAGGAAGGCATCCGCGCCATCGTCTCCATCCCCATCCTTTTCGCCGGCAAGGTGATTGGGGCCTTGCGCCTCTACCACCGCGACGTCTGGGACATCCCCGAGGAGGATCTGGACTCGCTGATGGTGCTCGCCGAGGCTTTCGGGCTCGCCATGACCTACACACGGACCGCGAGCGCCATCAAGAACATCCGCCAGACCATCCTCGACCTGCACCAGGTCTGGACGATGGAGGGAGACTGAGGCCCCGGGCCGCCGGCGCCGCCGACATTTGACACGCCGCGGCGAAATGCATTAGAAAGCTCTCTTTTTCCATCCATCTCCGGCGCCGCAATGCCGGGGGGCAACCGCCGCAAGGATGATTCCTATGGCTCCATCCCGAATGCGCGGTGGAATCGCGCTGCCGCTCGCCGTGGGGGGCTTCGCACGCCCCTTCGAAGCCCTCTCCCTGCCCTCCCGGCTGATCCTGCCCCTGATCCAGGACGAAGGAGGTCTTCTCGAAGCGAGAGTCAAGAAAAACGAAGTGGTCCAGGCCGGGCAGCTCATCGCCGAGAACCCCCACCCGCACAGGGCCTCGCTCCACGCTCCGACCGCGGGGAAAGTGGTGGAGATCCTCTCTTCCTTTCGCGACATCTTGGGCCGCCTCGTTCCGGCCGTCGTGATCGAGCCCGAAGGCTCCCCGGAAAGGGCCGACTTTCCCTCGCTCGAGGCCGACCCGGCTTCGCTGCCCGCGGTCTTGGGCATCGTCGACTTCGACCGCCGGACCCAGCCGCTCGCCGCCAAACTGAAAGACGCCGCGGGCCGGCAGATCGAAACTCTGATCGTGAACGCGCTCGACCAGGAGCCCTTCCTCTGCAGCCGAGGCCGATTGATTCAAGAAGAGGGGGAGGCGCTTTTGCAGGGGATCGCGTCGTTGCAAAGGATGCTTTCCCCCGCGAAGACCGTCGTCGTCGTCGAATCGCGCGTCCCGGCCGTGCGTCGGGCGGCGGCGGCGCTCGCCGGGGGCACGACCCACGTCTTCCCGCTCGCGAACCGCTACCCTCAGGCGGCCGCTCGGATGCTCGCCCGCGCCGTGCTCGGGGCGGAGATCCCCTACACCGCGGGGGTCACCGTGGCCGACGTCGGCGGCCTGATCGTGGATGTCGAGGCGGTCGCGGCGCTGGGCCGCGGCCGGCCGTTGACGGAGCGCTTTCTCACCGTGAGCGGGGGCCGTGGAACCCTTCACAACGTCCGGGTCGCTCTCGGGACCCCGATCGGCCACGTCCTCGAACGCTGCGGCATCGCTCCCTCGGCGGGGGGGAAGATCATCGCCGGCGGGCCCATGAGCGGGCCGGCGGCCGCCGACCCCGGTCTGCCGGTCACCAAAGAGACGGCCGGCATCTTCGTCCAGGGCCCCGCCGAGGTGAACCGGCCCGCGGAAGCCGTTTGCATCAAGTGCGGACTCTGCGTCGAGAAGTGCCCCATGCGGCTGATGCCTTTTCTGATCGCGGGCTTCTCCGAAAAATGCCGCTTCGCCGAAGCCGAGCGCTACGACCTCTTCGCCTGCATCGAGTGCGGTTGCTGTGCCTACCTCTGCCCGGTCGGCCTCCCGCTTCTGCAGTTCATCCGCTTCGGCAAGCAGCAGATTCTCGGCCTGAGGAAAGGCGCATGAACGCTCCCGAATTCGTCGTCTCCGCCCCGCCGCACGTCCACAGCGCCTATTCCGTGCGGCGCCTGATGCTCGCCCTGTTCACCTCGCTGCTCCCGGTCCTCGCCGCCGCGTTTTGGGCCTTCGGTCTCGATGCGCTGCGGGTGGCGGGGATCGCCGTCGTCACCGCAGGAGCGTGGGATCTCCTGCTGCAGCGGGTTTTCGGCAAGCCGCTCTCCCTCACCGACGGCAGCGCCGCCGCCTACGGGCTGCTTTTCGCCATGCTCCTTCCCGCGACGGCGCCCTGGTGGCTCATCGCCGTGGGGACCCTCGTTCTTTTGCTCCTCGGCAAGCACGTCTACGGCGGGCTCGGATGCAATCCCTTCAACGGCATCCTGATCGCCTATGCCGCCTTGATGCTCTCCTACCCGGGGCTCATGCAGGACTTTCCCGCCCCCACGGCCGAAGACATCATGACCGAGTCGGCGCCCCTCGTGGAACTCAAGGACAAGGGCCCGGAGGACGCCGCAGAAGCCTTCCCGCCGGCGGAACTCTTCTTCGGCTCCCGCAAGGTGACCGGCGCGCTCGGGGAAATCTCCCCGCTCGCGGTGCTGGCGGGCGGGATCTTTCTCATCGCCACGCGGACGATCCCCTGGATCATTCCGGCCGCCTTTTTCGCCGGGCTGGCCGCTCTCGCGGGCCTGTTCCGGTTCCTCGACCCCGAAACCTACGCCTCCCCGCTGTTTCATCTCCTGGCGGGGGGCGCTTTTCTGGGGGCGTTCATGATCGCCCCGGACTGGCCGACCTCGCCGGTGACGCGGGCGGGGATGATCTGCTACGGGCTTCTCGCCGGGGCGTTGACCTTCGCCATCCGTGCCTGGTCGCAGTGGCCCGAGGGGGCCTACTTCGGCGTGTTCCTCGCCAGCCTGGCGACCCCCCTCTTCGACCGCCTGCGCCCGGCCGTCTTCGGCGCGCGCTTCACCCGCCGGCGGCCGGTGCGCCACCGGCCCGCCGGGGTTTGAGGGCGGGGGGCTCCGCCGGAGATCGCCTAAACCCCAGCCGGAGGAAACGTTCCCGTGACGTTGCGCGAAATGATCCGCATGATCGTGGTCCTGACCTGCGTGACCGTGGTCTGTGCCGGCAGCCTGGCCGCTGTGCGCCTGGTCACCCGGGAGCAGATCGACTACCAGCAGATCAAGTTCATCAAGGAGCCGGCCCTCAAGAAGATCCTCACCGATTACGAAAACGATCCCGTGGCCGACCGCATCCAGATCGCAACCGGCAAGGACGCCCGCGGCCGCCCGGTGTACACGACCCTGTTTCCGGCGAAGAAAGGGGGGGCGGTGGTCACGGTGGTCCTCGAGGCGAGTGCCCCCGGTTACGGCGGTCCGATCGGGGTCATGGTGGCGATCGACCCGAAAAACGATCGGCTGCAGGGCATCGCCGTCACCACCCAGTCGGAGACGCCGGGCCTCGGAACCAAGATCATCGATGATCCTTCCTTCGGTGCCCAGTTCGCCGGCAAACCCCTCGGCGCCAACTTCCAACTCGCCTCGGCCGGCGGAGACATCCAGGCCATCTCCGGGGCCACGGTATCGTCCAACGGCGTAAGCCAGGCCGTCATCCGCGCCGTGGGACTCTACCAGAGCGTCAAACCGGAACTGAAATTCTAACCGGAGATCCGGAGGCCCTATGGCTGCACGCATCGTCCAGGAGTTCACCAAGGGGTTCTGGAAGGAAATCGCCCCGTTGCGTTTCGCCCTGGGCATCTGCCCGGCGCTTGCCGTCTCCACCAAGGTGGAAAGCGCTCTGGGGATGGGCTTCGCGGTGGTCTTCGTCCTCTGCCTGAGCAACGGCCTTATCTCGCTCGTTCGCCACATCGTCCCCGACAAGGTGCGGATCGCGGTCTTCATCAGCATCATCGCCACCGCGGTGGTGATCGTGGAACTCGTGATGCAGGCTTACTTCTACCCGCTCTTTCTCGTGCTCGGCATCTGGATCCCGCTCATCGTGGTGAACTGCATCGTGCTCGGCCGGGCCGAGGCCTTCGCCCGCAAGAACCCCATCGGTCTTTCGCTCTCCGACGGATTGGGGATGGGATTGGGCTTCACGCTTTCGCTGGTGGTCATCGCCAGCATCCGCGAAGTTCTGGGGAGCGGAACCTGGCTGGGAATCCCGGTGTTCCCCGCCGGCTACCCGGGATTCGGGTTTCTTCTGCGGCCGCCGGGGGCCTTCGTGATTTTCGGGCTGCTGCTCGCTTCGATGAACGTCATCTCCCGCCGGATCGAAAAACAAAACGCCTGAGGGTGTCGCCATGCAGGACTATCTCCTCATGATCGTGGCCGCGGTCTTCATCAACAACATCGTCTTGATCCGGTTCATGGGCAACTGCCCTCTCGTCGGGGTTACGAGCTCCATGGAAAGCGCCTTCGGGATGGGAGCCGCGGTCGTCTTCGTGACCACCCTCGCGGGGACCGCCTGCTGGATCGTGCAGCGCCTCGTCCTCGAGCCGCTCGGGATCGAGTACCTCCAGACCCTCGTCTTCATCCTGATCATCGCCAGCCTCGTGCAATTCGTGGAAATCGTCCTTCAGAAAACGGCCCCTCCGCTTTACCGCACCCTCGGTATCTACCTCCCCCTCATCACTACCAATTGCATGGTCTTCGGATCCTCCATCCTCAACATCAAACAGGACCACTCCTTCATGCAGACGCTCGTCTTCTCGCTCGCCTCGGCGGTCGGTTTCTCCCTGGTGCTGGTGTTCATGGCCGGGCTGCGCGAACGCATGGAAGCCGCCGGCAAGGTGCCGACCGCGCTCTGCGGTGTTCCCATCACCCTGATCACGGCCGGTATGATGGGCTTGAGCTTCGCCGGGCTGCTCGGCATGGCGAAGTAAATTCGGGAGAGGAACATGGAACCCGTCCTCATCGCGATGCTCGCGGTAGGCGCCATCGGCCTTATCGCCGGAGCGCTGCTCAGCATCGCCGCCAAGGTCTTTTATGTCCCGGTCGACCCGCGCGTGAGTCAGATCGGCGATCTGCTGCCCGGGGCGAACTGCGGAGGCTGCGGCTTCGCGGGCTGTCTCGATCTCGCCGGCGCGATCGTCAACGGGCAGGTTCCCCCCAACGCCTGCCGCTGCGCCTCCCAAGAGGCGAACCGCCGGATCGCGGCCTTGATCGGCGCCGCGCTCGAAGAACGGGAACGCGAGGTCGCCTGCATCTTCTGCAAGGGGGACGCGGCCCACGCACGGCGTCGCTTCCGTTATCTCGGCATCGCCGACTGCCGGGCCGCCGAGATCGTCGCCGGCGGCGACAAGGCGTGCCGCTACGGCTGCCTGGGTCTGGGAACCTGCGTCGCCGCCTGCATCTTCGACGCCCTGCGGATGGGGGAAGATGGGCTGCCGGTCGTCGACCCCGACCGTTGCACGGCCTGCGGGGTCTGTGTGCGCATCTGCCCGCGGCACATCCCGCGGCTGGTTCCCGTCTCCCAGAAGGCGATCGCCTTCTGCACCTCCCACGACCCGGGCAAAGCGGTCAAAGAGGTCTGCGAGGTAGGCTGCATCGCCTGCGGGCTGTGCAAGAAGGTCTGCCCTGAAAAGGCGATCGAGATCGTCTCGTTTCTGGCCGTCGTGGACCCGGCGAAATGCACCGGCTGCGGGAAATGCTTCGAGAAGTGCCCGACCGGGATCATCCGCCCCCCGACGGGGGAAGCCCCCGTGCGACGGCAGGCGGCCGCCTGAGGGTGAGGAAGGGGCGGACCCGTGGACACGCTCCCCTTTTCCGGGATCTCCCCCGCCGCACCGCGAAAACACGGCGAAGTCCTCGCCCTCGAGGACGGCGGGCGCGCCCGCGTGAAGCTTCGCCGCGAGGGGCAATGCGCCGCCTGTTCCTGTGCCGCCCTCTGCAGCCCCTTCGGCCGCGATTGGATGGTGCTGAGTGTCGAAAACCCCCTCCACGCGCAGATCGGCGATGAGGTCGAAGTCGCCTACCGTACAGCCGGAAAAACGCGGGCCGTCGTTTTGCTCTATCTCCTGCCGCTTGCCGCCCTACTCGCCGGCGCCGTCCTCGGCCAGGTGAGCGCCTTCCTGGGGGATGCGGACCTGTCGGCCGCGGCGGGCGGTCTGACCGCCACGGCCGCCTGCTTTCTCCTGCTGCGCCGCTATTCCCGCCGCCGCCTCGAGGTGAACCCCGCCTTCCGTCCCGTCATCGTGGGCGTCTTCAAGCCCGCCGCAGGGTTCTGAGCGATCCGCCGGGCGGAAAGAGCCTTCGGCCGCCGTTCAGAGGAATCGCGCGAGCGACGCGTAGTCGGGGGCGAGCATC
>CAZQUP010000004.1:72941-88147 GCA_964596545.1 uncultured Desulfatibacillum sp.
ATGACGGCCCGCTTGAGCTCGGGGGGAAGTCCCCAGGAGGCGAAGTCCCCGCCGGGCCCGCTCTGCACCAGGAGGGGCAGCAGACCGCTCAAGACGCGGCTGAAATCGATCGAGGATTCGCGCGGGATCTCCGCCGGCAGGATGTCGACGGCCAGGATCACCGGCCCCCGTCCCCGGACACCGTCGCGCACGCCGCCCCTTTCGGGCTCGTAGACGTAGAGGGGGTTTCCGGGATCGCTCGCGCGGAGCGTGCATTCGACCGCGCCCTTCACGTCGCAGCTGATGTCGCCGATGACGCGCAGGCGCGGAACGGATTCCCTTCCCCAGAGCCTGTGGCAGCCCACGAGGGTGAGCAGGCGGGGATAGCGGCTGTCCCAGTAAACGCCGTTCACCCAGACGACCAGGTGGGGAAGGAAGTTTTCGAAGAGGCTCTCGTAGCCCTCGGCCCCGCGGCGATAATAATCGGCGAGGTCGAATCGCTCCCCGGCCTGGTACGGAACGAAGAGGTCCTCTTCGGCGAAAACCGCCTTGTAAACCCGGCGAGGGTTCGCAAAGCGCGCCGGAGCGCCTGCAAGAAGCTCCCCCGGCCGGACTTCCTCGACGGGAAAGAGATCGAGAATCTCCTGCGCGCCTCGGGAGACGTTTCCGCTTCCGGTGAAACCCACGATCAGGGGGTGAATCTCAGGGGGCACGCCGTGAGAAGCGACGGCCGCTGCAGCCGCCTCCAGATCCCGTCTCGCCGCCGCAAGGTCAGCGTAAGTGCACGCCTGACGCAGTCCGGCAAAGGGCGAGGCGATCCCCTCCTCCGCCAGCCGCAACCCAAGCGCCCAGAGGGTGTTGATCATCCCCGCCAGACCGGCGTGACGGCCGAAAAAGATGAGTCGCCGGTTATGTTCATCCACGATGCGCTCGAAGTCGATCAGGGTCGCCCGCCGCTCGAGAATACGGCGCAGCATGGGCATGTTCGCGGCCTGGCCCTTGATGACGTGCGGGAAAAAGAGGTAGGTCTTGCCCTCCTCGATCTTCTCCGGCGGGATTTCTTTGATGCCGACGATCATCCCGCAATCGGAAAGCGTTTCCTGGACTGGCACCCCCGAGGCCCGGTACTCCGCGTCCGAAAACGCCCGGCGGGCGCTCGACTGCACGACCACTTCCAAGCCCGCCGCCCGGAGTCGGGCGGCGTCGGCGGGGACGAGCGGGGTTCTCCGCTCCCAAGGCCCCTTGTCTTCGCTGCGGATTCCGATTTTCATGCTTCCTCTCTTCCCGTCGGGGCGGCCTCCGCGTCAGGAGGCGCGGATAAAAGCTCGGCGAGGTCCGCCGTCCCCTTCCGCGGCACGGCCTGTACGGCGGCCACAATCGCATCCTGGACTGCGGGCGAAAAGCAGCCGCGGCCGAGGTGACGGAATTTCGCGATCAGCGCCGCACGATCCATCGGACGCATGGGGTCCCCGGCGGGATGGCGGCAGAGGGCGGCGTGAGCCCGCCCGCAAGCACGTACCACGACCCGGGCTGCGGTCTCGGCGGGAAATCCCCGGTCGAGCTCGGGGTCCACCCGGAGCGACACGCGTGCGGCCAGCGACACCGCCTCGGGATGGTGAAGGCTTCGGGGGCGGATCGGCAGCAAGGCTTCTCTTCCCTCCACGGCAAGCAAACCGAGGCAAAAAGGCAGGCTGTACTGGGCCGCCTCGACTGATTCAGGGTTGACTTCGTTGGTCAGCCGCAGGGCACGCTCAAAGGTGTGGACCTCGATCGCCTCGAGATTTCCGGCGGGGATACCCTCTTCACGCAGGATCGTCTCCAGAGCTTCGAGCGCGGCGTGCGCCCAGCGGCAGCAGCCGTAGGGTTTGAAATAGACGCTTTCGACGGCGAAGCTCCGGCCCGGGCCCTCGCGGATGCGGCGGGCGTCGTAATAATCCGGGTGATCCAGGATATCGAGCGGGCCGGTGAAACCGGATGCGGCGAGCTTTGTCGCCCAAATCCCCGTCAGGACCGCCCAAGGGATCCCTTCCTTGGTCTGGTTTCCCATACGCCGGCTGTAGCCCGCCGCGGAGAGCCCCGGGGAGAGGACACCGGCTACGGCGAGGGCCTCGGCCGTGCGGCGCCGGTCAAGACCGCAAAGGCGACTGGCGGCCGCGGCGACACCGTAAGCGCACCAGCGGCCGGTCGAAAGCGTGTCAAGGCGGGCGAAATCGCGCGCTGCGGCGACGCGCACTCCGACCTCGTAGCCGACCGTGATCGCAGCAAGGATCTCCGCGGCTGGCACGTCTTTCTCCTGTGCAAGAGCGATGACGGCCGGCAGCACAGCCGCCCCGGGATGCCCGCCCGCAGCGCGGTGCCCGTCGTCGAGGTCGAGGGCACTTCCTGCGGCGCTGTTGGCGAAGGCGGCGGCGAAGGCTTGGCGTTTTCCGCCGCCGAACCACAGTCCGGCCGGGCCCGGCGCCGCAAAGTACGTCGCGACGCGGCGGGCGATTTCGGCCGCCGTCGACTGCCGGCCCGCAGCGGAAGCCCCAACCAGGTCGATCAGGCAGTCGACGATCTTGTCGCCGACCGGCGCGGGAAGCCCCTCCCCCCGAAGCGAAAGGGCGTAATCGGCGAGGAACTCCGTCGTCCAGGCGCCCCGCCTGATCGTGCCCTGCGCGCCTTCCCTTTGGGCCTTCATTCGACCCGCCTTTCGAAGCGCATGCCGTGCGCCTCCAGCTCCCGCAGCACCTCGCGGGCAGGAACATCACGCACGGGGCTGAGAACCCCGGCGCCCGCGATCCGGCCCTCGAGAACCATCCGCGCAGCAATGGCGGCCGTGAACCCCACGGTGCGGTTCATGGCGAAAAGCCCCGTCACGAGGTCCCGAGTGTCGATCAGCTGATGGACCACACGACGCGGCCGACCCTCCTTCGTCCCCCAGGCCTCCACGCGCAGAATCACGAGGTCGCGTTCGTCGTCGCGGAATTGCAGCCGGGGGCTTAGGTGCTCGACGACGAAGCGCCGCGGGGAGATCGCCCTGCCCGCGATCGTCTCCGGCCCCTCGTCGAGGAAGCCGAGCTCGGCCATGATCCACCAGAAGTCGTTGTGCCCCGGCCAGCGCATGGCGAAGCGGCCCATCTCGCGCAGCTCGGGGCCCAGACCGAAGAGGCCGATGTAGCGCAGCGCATCCCCGTTGTAGTAGGCGTCAAGCTCGCCAACGCCCTCCACGACCAGGCGGTGGCGGTTTTCCGGCCGCAGCACTTGACCCGGGGGGATCGCCCTTTCGCGTCCGTCTTGCAGGAAGCGCGCCGGGCGCATGTAGGCCTTGAGCACGCCCTCGAAGGTCCAGCTGATCTTGTAGCCGATCGGGTTGTCGCGAGCGCAGGCAGGCTCGGGAAGCCCGGCCCCGTAGGAACGCATGCCGTGGACGCTGTCGAGTTCCTCCACGGCGAGCCTTCCCAACAGGAGATCAATCCCCGGATCCATGCCCATCTCCGGCAAAAGGAGAACACCCCGCCGGCGCGCCTCCGCATCGAGATCCGACAGCACCCCGGTGTAGCTCGAGCTTGTATAAGGGACCCCCGCCTCGAGCGCCGCGGCGGCGACAGCGGGTTGGAAATCGGGGGGCAGCATGTTGACCACGACCCCCGGCTGGACCTCCCGGATCAGCCGCCGCAGGGCCGCTCCGTCCGCTGCATCCAGGGGAAAGATTCGGGTGCGGCGGAATCCCCGCCGCACCGCGTGGTCACGCGCCTGCTCCCAGGCGGCGTCGGCGACAACGATGCGCACCGGGGTGCCCCAGCGTTCGAGATCTTCGACGACGGCCTTT
The DNA here is from genome assembly GCA_964596545.1 of uncultured Desulfatibacillum sp. Lineage (GTDB taxonomy): Bacteria > Desulfobacterota > Desulfobacteria > Desulfobacterales > SpSt-501 > SpSt-501. Next base: position 76,732 of record CAZQUP010000004.1, read on the forward strand.
CCCTGCAGGCCCATTCCCAGAACGAGCACGGTCGGCTCCATGGCGGCACAAGGCTCCTTTCCGTCAGCGGGGAATGTTTCTCAGGCGCGGATCGAAGGCGTCCCGCAGACCGTCCCCCAGCAGGTTGATCGCCAAAATCGTCACCATGATCGCCAACCCCGGCAGCGTCACCAGCCACCAGGCGTCGGTGATATAGACTCGACCCTCGGCGAGCATGCGACCCCAGGTGGGCATCGGGGGCGGAACGCCCATGCCGAGAAACGACAATCCGCTTTCCCAGATGATGATGTTCGCGACCCGCACCGTCCCCAGGACGAGCACGGGAGAAAGCACGTTGGGGAAAATGTGACGTCGCAGAATCACCGGGTCTCGTGACCCCACACTGCGTGCGGCGGTGACGAACTCCTTTTCCTTGATGCTCAACACGCTGCCCCGCACCGTGCGGGCGTAGGTCACCCAGTCGGAGAGCCCCAAGACGAGGATCAAGTTGAAGATCGAGTTTCCGAGAACGGCGATTACGGAGATCGTGAGCAGCATGAAGGGGTAGGCCATGAAGACGTCGGCCACGCGCATGATCAGGCTGTCGAGCCGTCCCCCGTAATATCCTGCAAGCAACCCGAGCAGGATCCCCGCCCCGCAAGCGACCAGCACCGCGGCGAAGCCGACGAACAGGCTCACCCGGCTGCCGTAGAGGATACGCACGAGAACGTCGCGTCCGAGGTTGTCGGTTCCGAGGGGATGGGCGAGGCTTCCGCCCTCCTGCCAGAAGGGCGGGGTGAGCCGTGCAAGGAGGTCTTGGGAGAGCGGGTCGGCCGCGGTGAAAAAGGGAAACGATAGGCTCGTGCCAAGGATGGCGAGGAGCAGCACGCCGCCGATCACGGCGCCGGGCGAGCGAGCGAGCGCCCGGAGCGTTTCCCCCCCCCGCCGTAGGACGCCGCCCCGGTCGGAGAGCCGATTCGCCGCGGCGATCATCTGTCGCCCCCATAGCTGATCTGCGGGTCGAGCAGCACGTAGAGCAGGTCGACCATCAGATTGATCAAGACAAAGATCACGGCGAGGACCAACACCGCCGCCTGGACGAGGGGGTAGTCCCGGCTGAAGATCGCCTGCACGACAAGCCGCCCCACCCCCGGCCAGGCGAAGACGGTCTCGATGATCACCGTGCCGCCAATCAGGAAGCCGAACTGCATCCCGGCCACGGTGACGAGCGGAATGAGAGCGTTTTTTAGCGCATGCTTGCCGATCACGATGCGCTCGCGCAACCCTTTGGCGCGTGCGGTACGCACGTAGTCCTGCCCCAGCACCTCGAGCATGACCGAGCGCGTAAGCCGCGCGAACATCGCAAGCAAACTCAAACCCAACGCGAGCGCCGGGAGCACAAGCTGCGAGAAGCTCCCGCGCCCCGAGGTGGGAAACCACCCGAGATGCACGGAAAAGAGGAGCACCAGCATGATCCCCAGCCAGAAATGGGGCATGGAAAGCCCGAAGAGCGCAGCCAGCATGGAGCCGAGATCGATGAGCGAGCCCCGCCTAACGGCAGCGAGGATGCCGAGGGGAACGGCGACAGCGAGCGCTAAGAGCATCGCGGCCCCGGCGAGCTCAAGGCTGGCGGGCAGCCGCTCGAGAATCAAATCCAAGGCCGGCACGCGGTGAACCAGGGATATCCCCAGGTCCCCGCGCAGGGCGTGCGCCGCGAAGCGCAGGTACTGAACGGCCAGGGGGTCGTTGAAACCGAGCTGCTCGCGCAGAGCCTCGACCTCAGCCTTCGAGGCATCCGGCGGCAACATGAGCATGACCGGGTCCCCGGAGAGATGAATGAAGAAGAAACTGATGATCGAGATGCCGACGGCTACGTAGACCGTGTGCCAAATACGTTTCAAGATATAGCGTGCCATGCAGCGCGTTTCCGTTTCTTGGAATGGCTTCCGGGGCGGAAACCGACCCCGCCCCGGAAGCAGGGGAAATCACTTGCGCGGCTTCGCCGTGCTCATGATGAGGTAGCCGTCCCGCAGGCCCTTGTATTCCACGGCGTTCGACACCGCGTAGACCTCGGGAATGACGTAGAGGTAAACCCAGGGAGCCTCGGCGTAGAGAAAACGGTCGAGCTCGTTGTAGACTTTAGCGCGCTCCACGGGGTCGAGCGTCGTGCGCCCCTTTTCGAGCAGGCGATCAACCTTCTCGTTCTTGTAGTAGTAATCGCGGCTTTTGGAGTGGAAGAGCGAGTACATATACCGGTCGGGTTCGGGCGCGTCGTCCCAAAAATAGATGAACATCTGGTGCTGTCGGTTCTTGTAGCGCTCCCACATCACCGCCCGCTCGTAGGGCTCGAGCTTGACGCGGATGCCGATCTTCCCCAAATCGGCGGCGATGGCCTCAGCCTGCTCTTGGATCTGGGGCATGTAGGTCCCGTAGGCGAGCCGCACCTCGAAACCGTTCGGGTACCCCGCCTCGGCAAGGAGCCTCTTCGCCTTCTCGGGGTCGTAGGGATAGGGCTTGAGCGCGGGGTCGGCGCCGAAAGTGCGCGGGCTGATCGGACCGCGGCAGAGGATGGCCTTGCCCTGGAAGAGGGCCTGGTTGATGAGATCACGGTTCACGCCGTGGTTGACCGCCTGCCGCACGCGCACGTCGTCGAAGGGCTTCTCGTAGGTGTTCAGCCCGAGATAGTTCATGGAGCCCATCTGGTCGGTGAGATAGGCCTTGCCCGAAGCGAGGATTTTCTGGCGTTGGTGCACGGGAATCCCGCTCACGACATCGGCCTCGCCCGTGAGCAGCGCGGCGATCCTCGAGGCCTCCTCGGGCACCCCGCGGAAAATCAGCCGTTTGTAAGCGGGTTTCGACCCGTAGTAGTTCTCGTAGGCGGTCATGACGACCTCCTGCCCCTTGGCCCATTTTTCGAGCTTGTAGGGACCGCAGCCCACGGGCTTCAGGTTGTATTCGGCATCTCCCACCTGCTGGACGTACTTCGGCGGCACGATGAAGAAGTACTGCGCCAGCATGTAGAGCCCGGGGGCATATGGCTCGGTGGTGGACATCGTGAAGGTCCGCTCGTCGATCACCTCGACCCCTTTGAAAAGGTTGAGCTTGCCGCGATGGGGGCTCTTCAGAGCGTCGCTCATCAGCCGCTCGAAAGAAAACTTCACCGCCGCGGCGTCGATCGGCTCGCCGTTGTGGAAGGTCGCCCCCTTGACGAGGGTGAACTTCCAGGTGAGGTCGTCCACCTTCTCCCATTTCTCGACCAGGCCCGGCTTGACGGTCGCATCCTCCTGAGGTTTGAGGATCGTGTCGTGGAGGTTATAGCCCACGCTCATCGTGGTCTGGATCGAGCTCTGCATGATGTCCAGCCCGACGGGTTCGGCCTCCTGCACGACGACGAGCGTATTCGGGTCCTTGGCGGCGGCAGGCTGCACGGCCAGGACCAGGGCCCAGAGAGCCGCCATTGCGATTGCCGTCTTGCGCATCATGTCCTCCTCTCTTCCATGGCTGGGGTGGAGGCGCCCTCTCCGGGCGCCGGGGTCGGAGGATCCCCGGGGGGGGATCCGTCGTAGAGATGGCAGCAGACGATGCGGCCTTCAGCCGGCCGCCGCGGCCGGGGCTCCTCCTCGCGGCAAAAGGCCATCGCCTCCGGACATCGCGGATGGAAGCGGCATCCGGAGGGCGGTTCGATCGGCGAGGGGACATCCCCCTGGAGCAGAATCCGTCGCCGCCTGCGCCGAGGGTCAGGGACGGGGACGGCCGACAGCAGAGCGCGCGTGTAGGGGTGGAGGGGACTTTCGTAGAGCTCCCGCACCGGCGCCGTCTCCACGATCCGGCCGAGATACATCACCCCCACCCGATGGCTCACGTAGCGGACGACCGCGAGATCGTGCGAAATGAATAGCAGCGAGATGCCGAAACGCCGCTGCAGCTTCACGAGCAGGTTCAGGATCTGAGCGCGTACCGAGACATCCAGCGCCGAAACCGGCTCGTCGCCCACGACCAGACGCGGCCGCAGCATCAGCGCCCGGGCGATTCCAATCCGCTGGCGTTGCCCCCCCGAGAACTCGTGGGGAAAGCGGCCCCGGTGCTCGGCAAGAAGACCCACCACCTCGAGCATCTCCGCGATCCGCTCGCGCCGCTCGGCGGCGGTCAGCCGCTCGTGGTTGAGCAGCGGCTCCTCGAGGGTGCGCTCGACCGTGAGCCGCGGGTTGAGCGAGCCGAAGGGGTCCTGAAAGACGATCTGCATCTCGCGCCGCAGCCGGCGCAGAGCCTCGGAATCGAGCGTGAGGACGTTTTCCCCGCGGAACCAGACTCGGCCGGCCGTGGGCTCGATCAGCCGCAGGATGCTGAATCCCGTGGTCGACTTGCCGCAGCCCGACTCGCCTACAAGGGCGAAGGTCTCGTTTTCCGCGATCTCGAAACTCACTCCGTCCACGGCATGCACCCACGCACCGCGGCCGCCCCACCCGCGGCGCACGCGGTAATGCTTGACGAGTCCTTCCACCCGCAAGAGCTCAGCCATCGCCCGGCCTCCAACAAGCGACCCGGTGGCCCGGAAGAAGCTCCCCCAGGGTGGGAACCTCTCGGCGGCAGAGGTCGACTGCCCGCGGGCAGCGGGGTGCGAAATGGCAACCCGGCGGGAGAGCGACGGCGCTCGGCACCACCCCCGGGATCTCGTTCAGGCTCTCGGTCTGGAACGAGGCGTCGGCCCGCGGGATCGATCCCAGAAGCCCCCGCGTGTAAGGGTGGAGGGGAGAGACGAAGAGAGCCTCCGTGGGGGCCTCCTCCACCAGGCGGCCGGTGTACATCACGGCGACCCGCTGTGTGACCTCAGCCACGACGGCGAGATCATGGGTGATCAGCAGTATCGCCGTGTTCAGCTCGACGTTGAGCGAGATCATCAGATCGAGGATCTGCGCCTGAATGCTCACATCGAGGGCGGTGGTCGGCTCGTCGGCGAGAAGAAGCGCCGGTCGGCAGGCGAGGGCGATCGCGATCATCACCCGTTGACGCATGCCGCCGGAGAGCTGGAAGGGGTACTCGCGTACGCGGCGCACGGGCGCGGGCACCCCAACGCGGCCGAGCATTTCGACGGCGCTCTCCAGGGCCTGGGAGCGGCTCTGCCCGCGGTGAATGCGGAAGACCTCGGCCAGCTGGTCGCCGATGGTGAAGACGGGGTTAAGTGCGGTCATCGGTTCCTGGAAGATCATGCTGATCCGATTGCCGCGAAGGGAGAGGATCTCACGCGGATCGGCCTGCAGCAGGTCGCGGCCTTCGAAGCGGATCTCACCGCCCGCGAAGAGAGCCGGGGGAACGGGGAGAAGCCGCAGAACCGAGAGGGCAAGCACACTCTTGCCGCAACCCGATTCGCCGACGAGCCCCATGACCTCACCCGCGGCGAGGTCAAGGTCGACACGGTCGACGGCGACTGCCCTGCCCTGGGGAGTGCGGAAGTGGACCTCGAGACCGCGGATCGAAAGCAAAGGCGACGGCAATTCGGAAGGAGAAACGGCAGCGTTCACGACTCGGGCTCCACATGGATCGCGTATGGGGTTTCCTAACCGAGCCGGCGGTAATCGTCAAACGGATTCGGCGGGCCGGAGGACGGCCGGACTCAAGGATGTCGGCGCGGCGAGAAGGCGAGGCGGAAGCCGAGTCCGGCCCCGTAGTAGTCCTCGGGGAAGCCGAAGCGGCGGCTGCAGCGGGCGCTCCAGTCATCCAGGCTCCAGGAGCCGCCGCGGATGACGCGTTCGGTCACCCCGCGCCGGGCGCTGCGGGCCTGCGGCGCGACGGCGACCGCGCCCGGGATGTAGATGTCCGCGCACCACTCCCAGACGTTTCCGCTCATGTCGTGGAGGCCCAGGCCGTTCGGCGCCTTGCGGCCGACCGGCTGGGTCGTGCCGCCGCTGTTTTCGGCGTACCAGGCGACACGGTCGATCTCGTCGCCGCCGGCGTAGAGCTCGCGTTTCCCGCCGCTGCGGGCGGCGTATTCCCACTCCGCCTCGGTCGGAAGCCGAAACTCGCCCAGACCGGAGGAGCGCGCGTGCAATCGGCGGATGAACTCCTGGACGTCGGCCCAGCTCACCTGCTCCACCGGATAATCCTCCCCCAGCCGGAAATGGGAGGGATTCTCGGGCATGATCTTCATCCATTGCCCTTGGGTCACGGGGGTCTTGGCGAGGTAGAAATCCTCGATCCGCACTTCGCGCGGCGGGGTCTCGTTGTCCCAGCCGACCTCGAAGAGATCACCCATGGAAAACGTACCGCCTTTCACGAAGACGAATTCCATGCCCGTCACCGGTTCGACGCAGAGTCTTTCGCCTGCGCCGGGGATGGAGGCCGTGAGGCAGTGCGGGCAGTCGGTCGCGGCAGGCGGAAGTCTCCTGCCGCAGGCGGAGCAGACAAGGCGCCTGCCGCACGCGGGGCAGCGCTTCCAGTGAGACTTGACCGCATCGCCGCATCCGGGACAGCGGGCTTCGGCCAGCGGCCGCTCACAGGCCGGGCAGAAGCTCCATTCCGGTTGAACGGCCTCGCCGCAACCGGGACAGGCAAGACTCTCGGCCATCCCTCCCCTCCTCCGGGTCGGCGCCCTGTGCCGGACGCCGCTATAGGAAATCTAAGCAAAACCGACCGCGAATTCAAACCCCGCACCGCGAGGAGGGGCTCAGGCGGCGGCGCGGACGGCTTGGAGCAAGGCGTCGGGAAGATCGGCGGGGCCCTTGCCGATGATCGTGATGAACCGCTCGGGGATGTCGGGCCGGGCGAACTTCGCGATCTCGAAGCGCCCGCAGACGTATTGGAGGGTATGGACGCCGGGGGTGTCCGTGAAGGAGACCAGGCCCTTCGCCCGGAACACCTGAGGGGGGAGGTCCTCGAGCGCTTGCAGCAGACTCTTGCGCTCGCAGGGTCCGGCGAGACGAAGCGTGCGGCTCCAGAGGCCGAAGGCGGTATGGCTCAGGCCCGCCGCGGCGGGAGGGCCTCCGCCGGATCGCGGACGGGCGGGCTCGAAGTCGAGGATCCAGGCGGGGTTCAGATCCCCGCGGACGGCCGGAAATCGAAGCGCTCGGGGGTTGATCCCTTCCAGCAGACGCTCCACCTCCGCCAGGCGCGCCTCGTCCACGAGATCGCGTTTATTGATCACCAGAATGTCCGCCGCCCGGACTTGGTCGACGGCGAGCGGCTCCTCGGAGAGCAGCCGCACGGCGTGCGCCGCATCGACGAGGGTCACGGTGCAGTCGTAGCGCACGAGCTCCCCCCAGTCGGGCTCTTCCGCGAGCAGGGGAAGCGGGTTGGCGAGCCCGGTGGTCTCGAGGATCACGCAATCCGGGGAAAAGCGCGCCCGGATCTCTTTCAAGGCGCGTTTCAGGTTCCCCGAAAGGGTGCAGCAGACGCAACCCTCGTCGACCTCGGTCACCTCGCAGTCGAGGAGCTTACCATCCAGACCGACCTCGCCGATCTCGTTTTGGATGACGGCGACGAAACGGTGCCGCCGGCTTTGGTATTCCAGGAAATGTTTGAGGAAGCTCGTCTTGCCCGCCCCCAGGAAACCGGTAAGCAGAATGAAAGGCGGCCGCTCGTCGACGCCGAGGAGCCGTTTCTCGATGCTTGGCCTTGCTTGGAAGTTGTGTGCCCGCCACCAGAGGCGCCCCCGATATTCCTGCGGGGCGTCCTCCGGGCCTGTCGCCGCGACTACGGCGGAGATCGGCTCAAGGTCCACCAGCGCGGGCCGGGTAAAGGGAAAGGCTTCAGCCGATTGTCCGAAGTCCAGGCGAAGCAGGCGGGTGTGAAAATCGGCAGCCAAGCGCAGGCTTTCCCCGGAGCCCGTTCTTCCGGTCCTCTCGAAAGCCGGGTGCCGCGATTCCCGCAGCCGCTCCGGGGGCCGGCCGAGGTGAAAAGTGAGCGAAGCCGAAAGCGTCTCGAAAAAAAACAGCGCCGTCTCCCAGGCGGGGAAATCCTCGTCCACGCCGCCGGGAGCGACGAGCCAGCGCAGCTCCTTTCCGCCGGCGATGCGAATCCCCTCCGGGGCGAGGACGCGCAGGCGCTCGGGGGCCTCGAGCGCCAGCGCCGCAGCCCGCCGGTCACGGCGCAGCCCCAGGCGGACGAGGGCGATGCCGAAGAGATCGGCGAAGCCCGCTTCTTCGGTGAAGCGCCGCACCCGTTCGCGATAGCCTTCGCGCCGGGTTTCGACCGCGGCCCGTATGGAAAGGGACTCCACCCGCTCCTCTTCGGGGTCCGGGAAATAGCACAGCCCGAAGCGGCCGGCGGCCCAATCCGCGGGGGCGTCCTCTTCGGCTTCCTGGAAGAAGACGCCGAAGACGCCGGGGGCGGCGGCGATCCTGGCCGTCCAGGCTTCCGCCGCGCCCGGGGTCACGCTCAGGCCGCGCCACCCCAGCGCGTGCCGCACGGCGGGGACGAAGTGGGCGCGCATGAGCAGCGCCCGCAGGAACGCGGGCAGGACAAGCCCGGAGTCGGTGTCCAGGTCGAGGTTGGCGATCTCCTCCAAGGGGAGGGCAGCGACCACGGCTTACGCCTTTCTCCGCAGGCTCAATATTCCACCTTGCCGCCCTTCGGGCCACCCCAGGCGAAGCTCCGGATCCGGCCGTCTTTCCAGCCGAGCGAGAAGATTCGGACCGTGCCCTTGGCGGCAGGGGAATCCTTGCACTCCTCGACCCGGGACTCGACGGTGTAGACGGTCAGCCCCTGCTTCTCCTCGGTCTTTTTGATTACGGGCTTGGCCATCTCGCACTTGGTGAGCTCGGGGGGCACTACCCCCGGGTCGCCGTATTTCTCCAGCACCGCCGCCCGCTTGGCGCGGTCGGCGAAGGCATCGATCACTTCCTGCATCTGGGGAATGGGTTTCCTCCCCAAGAACGCAACCACGAACGGCAGCAGGGCGAAAACGACCAGAAACCGCGCCCACGTCCATCGGCTTCGTCTCATGGCATCCTCCCCTCGAGAGCGGCGCCATGGGGCTCCCCCCGGCGCCGCCCGAATGAAATTCCCTTGCCCCCGGCTTTAGACTTCTATCCCGTAGCCGATCTTGTCCCCGTTTCCGAGGTAGGCCGTGTCCTTCGAGCGGTTGCGGGCCGTACCCTTGACGACCGGATACCCCGCCTCGATGAACTTCTTGGCGCAAAGGATTCCGGTGCAGTGATTGCAGCCGATCTTCTTGAAGCCGTACTTGCCGAGCGAGAGCACCAGGTCGTCGTACTTGGGGTCCCAGTCCTCGAAGGGCGAGATGTGAAGCCCGCCGTAGATGCCGTAGAGCTGGTCTTTCTCGTACTTGATCTCGCGATAGGCGGTCTCCGAGAACTGGATAATCCCGAAGTGACAACATCCGGTGATGCTGACGAGGCCGTGGTCTTTCACGTTCACGTAGATCGACTGCTCGCCGTAGACGCGGCAGATGATCGGCACCGGGAAATTGTACGTGGCCATCCCGGGGATCAGGCGGTTCACCTCCCCGGACTTGACCTCGATCAGTTTTCCCTTGTGACCGGCGTCCTTCAGGTACTGTAGCCCCTCGGGGTAGAAGCCCTGGGGGTAGTAGGTGGTGATGTTCGGGTTGTACTTGAAGACGACAGGGATGCCCCAGAAGTGGTCGAAGTGCTCGTGCGAGATGATGAAGGCCTCGATCTCGTTGTCTTTGAGCATCCGATCGATCCCTTCGCGCTTGAAGCACTCGTCCATCCACTTGTAGGACCAGCCGGAATCGAGGAGGAACTTGCGCTTGCGCCCGTCCAGTTCCTCGATCTCGATCAGGGCGGAGAAGCCGCCGGCATTCTCCGGGCTGACGGAGAGCTTTTCGGTCAGCGCCCAGGCCTCCTCCAGGTTGTTCGGGAGCAAATGCTTGATCTTGGCGATCCCCTTTTCGTAGCTGCCTTTCCCGAGACCGGTCCCGTCGCCGAAGGGTGGCCAGTTGTAGCTGTACTGGTTGACGAGCAGGCCGCCCGCCTCCTTGATGTCCTTCATGAGAACGGCGTTTTCGAACCAGCTTGTCTCCGAGATGTTCGTCACCTTGAGGGACTTGCAGGCGCCGATGTCGGCGAGCTTGCGCTTGACTTCCGGGAAATAGGATTTCCGCCAGGGGGAATACGAGTACACCCCCATCCCCAGGATCGTTCCTCCCATCACGCCCATCGCGGCGCCCTTGAGGAAGCCGCGGCGGCTGATCGTGGTCTTCTCCTCGGACATAACTCCTCCTTGTCGGGGCACGGTCACTTGATGACCGTGATGTTCTTGTAAGCCCAGGGCAGGACACTCAAGGTGATGAAATAGACCGCGATGCCGCAGAGCGCCCCGGCCCCCAGACCCCAGCCGAGCGCCGGGCTCCAGCGGACCTCGGCGAGTTTCGCCTTCTCCGCGGCATGATCGGCGGCGATCTCCTCGGCGGTCTTGGGCACCATCTTCCAGGCCGGCCAGTTGTCCATGAACCAGTGGTGCACGAGCCAGATGTTGATCAGCCAGATGGTCGGGATCATGGGGAACTGCTGCTCATGCATGAAACCCTTCTGGGTCCCGAGATAATCGTGGGAGGTCTTGTAGTAGAAGATATAGAGCACGATCGCCGCGGCGAGCGTGATCACCGTGCGTACCAACACGTTCACCGGCAGGCTGAAGCGGCGCGGCCAGTTGTTGCCGTAGAAGGTGAGGAAAAGGGCCGGGACGAGGAAGAAGACCGCCATCTCCCCCACGTGCAGCCAACGCCAGTCGGGGGCGTTGATCAGGCGGGTGCCACGGATCGCCGGCCCCCAGGTCAGCTCCTGGGCGAAGTAGAAGAAGAAGTGCATCGCCCAGGCGATGGCGATGATGCCGAAGAAGGCGACCACCCGGCGCAGCCAGTTCGTGCGGATCAGCTTGAAGGGGAAGCGCTCCCAGATCGTCTCGACTAGCCAGACCGTGACCGTGCAGCACATGATCCAGGCCACATGGAAGTTCCCCGACACGGTGTTCGCGAACTTCTCCCAGTAGGGCGGGGCGATCGAGGTGAAGTACTGCCAGGGGTAGTAGAGAATGCCCATGTGGGAGTGCATGGTCATGAAGTAGATAAGCGTGCTCAAGAAGAACGTGAAGACGAGGATGCTGATCCCCTTGGCCGGCTGGCTCATGTTCTGCCAAGGCACCTCCTCGCAGGCGACCACCCAGGCCGGGCTCAGCCAGGAGGCGATGGCGGCGAACATGAGACAAGCGAGCGAGGCGTACTCGAGGGCGAAGAACTCGGTCATGCGCGGCAGCTTCATCAGCCGCTCGGGGTTGAAATAGGCGATGCCGAAGTTGCCGAGCACCGACTCGAAGAAGCCCTTGATCAGGACCCACAGGATCACGACCGAGATCGCCGTCAGCACCGCCCCCTTGACCAGCGGGTGCGTGTTCTCGAGCCAGCTCCGCTTGAAGGGCCAGTAGTTGAAGATGTAGACCATCCAGATCAGCATGATCAGCC
>CAZQUP010000005.1:0-3545 GCA_964596545.1 uncultured Desulfatibacillum sp.
CAGGTTTCAATCCACGCCCCCGCGCGGGGGGCGACAGTACAAGAGAGATTCTGTTTAAAATCAATCTATTAAAATCAAAAATGCGCGAATCCCATTTTGCGCAGCCGAAAAAAGCTGCTCGAATGCCTGTCAAAGACGAATTCGATTTGATTCTCAAAGAGCTGCGCGACCTGCGAACCTGCCGGGAATTTGATGCCTGCTTCAGGTTCGCGCGGGCATTCTATACGATCAAAGGTCCCTCCGGGTCATACGCCGGCTTTGCACCGACATGCTCTATCCTGCCCTTCCAGTTCGCCCCCAAGAAATAGAACCGAAGGCTGTCCTGGCCGGGGTCGCTTGCTTCAACAAGGCGTTCCCTGAAAACCGCCCATTGCGCGGGGTCTACAAGGCACTCGAAAACTGAATACTGAACTCGCTGGCCGTAGTTCTTGCAGATCTTGGCAACTCTTCTGAGCCGTCGTTTACCGCTTGTGCTTTCCGTATTCACATCGTAGGTCACCAGCACCATCATTTTAGCTCACCTCCAAAGAAACGGGGGGTAGCCATCCAAATCCCCCCGTAGGTGGCGGGCAAGCAGCATGGCCTGAAGATGCGGCAGCAGGCCGATCGGGACAGTCTCATCCAGGAACGGATGCTTGATCTCTTCCTGCTTGCGTTTCTGCCAGGCCACGATGACCTCTTTTCTGGTATCGTCCGACATCATGACGGAGCCGGTCTCGGTTTTCCGAAAGCCCTTGGCGTTGATCTGCCGGCGGTTCACCAAGGACAGGGCCAGCCGATCCGCGAGAAACGGCCGGAACTCCTCCATGATGTCCAATGCCAGGCTCGGCCGGCCGGGGCGATCGCGGTGCAGGAAGCCGACCGCCGGATCGAGCCCCACGCCTTCCAGCGCAGCCGACACGTCATGCGCGAGCAGCGTGTAAAGGAACGAAAGCAGCGCGTTCATGTTGTCGAGCGGCGGTCTTCGGCTGCGCTCATTGAAGAAAAAGCTCTCCTTGCCCGTGGTGATGCAATGGTTGAAAGCTCCAAAATAGGTCCTGGCGGCCTCGCCCTCCAAGCCGCGCAACTCATCCAACCCAAACGCTCCGCCAAGCCTGGCAAGAAGGCGGGAGAGGTAATCGCACGCATCTCCCAAGGCGGTTGAATCAGTCTTGTCGCCATGGTCACGGACAGCGCGCAGCAGCACCGTGCGGGAATTCGCAATCTTGGCTGTGAGGACGGTCCGTGCCATGGCGGCTGAGGCAACCGGGTCGTCGGCTCTTCGGTAATGCTCGCGCCTCAGCAGGACATTTCCGGAAACAGGCCCCTGGACCCGGGCCAGAAACCGGCCGTTCTCGGTCAAGAAGCTCACGGCCACATTGTTCTCCGCACAGTGGCCGAGGAGAAAGGGGCTGCAGGAGACCTGGCCGAAACAGACGATCCCGCCCAGGGTGTGGATGGGCAGCCGCAGCTTATCCTCGCTTTCGACCCGCACGCAGACGGTTTCGCCGTCTTTGAAGAGGTAGGCCCCTTGCGTCGTCACGAACAGCGTGTTCAAGAGCTTCTTCATAACCCCTCACCGGCAGAATCGATGTAACGCTTGACCGACCGCCCGGCTGCGGACACCCTGGGCATGCAAAGATTGATCAATGAACATGACCGGCACTTTTTCCCGTACTCGGCTCTGGGCGTTATGCCGGAGTCCAGAAGCCGGTGCAGCTCCCGGGCCGTCTCTTCCGTCAAGCCCCGCAACCCGGCATCGAAGGCCACATCCTCCCGCCGCCGGGTCTTCCCATAGAACAAGGCCCCTTTCACCACTGCAGCGCCGAGCATCTCCTCGAGACACATCGCCTGGGCGCAAAGCTGCACCCGGTCGCAGTCCTTCTGCTTGGGCCGCCCCCGCTTGTGCTCGACCGGAAAGACGATGGCCTTGCCTCCCTCGACGCCGCTGAACTCCACCACATCCGCCTTGCCGACCAGCCCCAGCCGAAACGACCTCAGCGGCAGCCCGAAAACGATCCTACGGCCCGACCGCGTTTCAGCAACCCCCTGATCCACCTTCTCGTGCGCAATCCGCCCCTCCGCCGTCAGTACGTTTTCATCCCACAGCTGCTCGATGTGGATCAGTGCGCACTGCCGCGGGCAAAACAGCAGGTGCTGAAGAGCGGATATCGGCAGAAGCTGGTCCTCGTCATACATTGAGGAAAAACTCCCTTATGAGTCGGGCAAAATGATTTTCTTGATATTGCTCCAGAGATCAGCAACCCCCAGTTCCTTGGACCACTTTTCGAGGTATGCAAAATCAAGAGACTTCCCCTGCATCCGTGCCACCAGCAGCGCGTCAGTGAACTGCCTTTCGGAAGCCCCGAGTTTTGACCACTCAAGCTTCGAAAGGATCACATCCTCGGGAGTCGCCATTTCGACAATCGTATCCACAATCCAGACTCGCACCCGACGGCCGAATTCCGTTCGGCTGAAGGGCCGCTCTTTTCGCACGATCAGGTCCGCCTTGAAACCTGAAGTCTCATCGATGACATTGAATACCGACCTCATGCGCACGGCATCGCGTATGGCGTTTTCGTCCACGTAGTAGCCGTCTCCCAAAGACCGAGCGAAAAGGCACAAAGCCTCTTCGTTGGCCTCGACCACCAAGTCGATATCGAAGGTGGACCGGGGATGACCGTGGTAGCTCGCCGCCACTGAACCTACAAGCATAAACGGGATGCCGGCTGCAGAAAGCTTCGCGGTCAGCCGAGCGAGAAAATCAGCCAGATCTTTTATCATCGGTTCCTTTCGCGCAGGCCCGGCAATGAAACCCCATACATCTCCTTGAAGAAAATCGCCTTCAACGCGCTCTCGGTCACCGAGGGGTGCCGCCGCCGGAGCCCTTCCATGGCGATATCGCGTATCCGGTCGCTGAATGCCATCGCCAACAAAAGTCTGCGCTCCCCGCTCATCTGCTTGAAGATTTCATGCTGCCGCTCTTCGGCTTCTGAGGTCGTGTCAATGATCATACAAATAACCAACCTTTTCACGCCCGGTGTTGCAGTGCCCTGCTGACGAGCAGCTATCCCGTTTTAGGCATTTCGATGATGGCGACCCCCTCCGGCAGACCCTCCCGGACGATTTCAAGACGATAATCCTCAAAGCTACGGGCCGGCCGCGACGGTTCCTTGCGGCTCAGGCGCACTCTTTTGAACAGGGCGTGGGCGGGAGCATTGCCGAGCGCCGATGCATGTTTGAAGACGATGAGGCGCTGGGTGGACATAAGCCCGCGTGCCGCCGAGCGGTCGTGCTCGAACATGTTGCACAAGGCTTCCCAAAACAGATCGAGGTCCTCCTGGCAGAACCCCGTTTGCCAGGCCAGAAATGGGGAAATGAACCCATGGGCGATGTAGAGGCCATAGGGGATGGTGTGCTTTCGGCCCATGGTACGGTTGTCCCCCTGTTGCTTTTCGGCCTCGGCCTCGGTGGCCACGGCCATTCGCGTAATCGAATGCTCGAGGGTCACCACCGGGTCGACGGTCCGCCCGAAGGTCATCTGCACCGGCCCGCGCACCTGACCG
>CAZQUP010000005.1:3580-76741 GCA_964596545.1 uncultured Desulfatibacillum sp.
ACAGCCCCAAAGGTGCGGATGTCGTAGAAGTCGGCGCACATCTGGCGGCGGCCTTTTTCCGTCTCTTCCAGGCTCGGTTTTTTCGGCTTGGCTTCATTTAAAACCTCTTTGATGAGGGCATCGATTTTTTTGTCGAGCTTTTCCTCCTTCAGCCACTCCTTGATGGCTTTCTTGTCGGCATCGGGGGCTACGACGAGCACGCTCGGCTTCTCTCCGCCGCCGTCTTCGAAGGTGAGTCCGTCGCAAAGAGCGACTTCGGAAATGATCTCCACCAACTCGGCAGGAACCGTTTTCCGGGACTCCTGGCCGGTTTCGATGCCGAGCTTCTTGAAGGCCTCGAAGTGGGCGCGGCCGAGCACGGCTTTCTCCTTGACATAGATGTCATAGGGAGGGGCACACGCTTTCACGAGCTGCACGTAGTTGCGCACCTTGCGCTTTAGGCAGACGTCGGTAACGATGCCATGCCCGGTCTCGGGATCAACGCGGGGAAGGTTCCCAGCGTCCGGGTCGCCGTTAGGGTTGCCGTCCTGGACGTCGAAGACCAGCATGAAGTCGTAGCGATTTGTCACGGGTGTTTGCATTTTCCTCTCCTTTATCGCTTGAAAGGGGTTTGAGTTACTTCTTCATGGCGAAGAAATCCTGCTGCTGGTGGTAATAGCCGATCGCAAAACGACCCTGCTCCTCGAGGTCGAGATGGGCCGGGAATCCGACGGCGGCCGGGACTCCCGAGAGGATTTCACCCAAGAGCTTTTCGAAATAGATCCGCCGACCCTGGGCGGTCAGCTTGGAAATATGGTGGTTTTTCAGCCGCATGAGGTTTCCGAACACCGTAGCCGGGGTTCCGGAAGCGGCCCCGTAAAACCGATCGCGGATGGTCGCGTTGATGCCGGGACTCGCCTCTTGCTGGATTTTTTCGAGCACGGCGAAAAGCCGGCCGAGGCGATAGCCGATGAGTGTGTTGGTCTTATCAAGGCTCATTTTCAGCTCCTCCTCTACGGCGGGATTCTTGAAGCGGGTTGAACGGTTGATGCAGGCCTTGATCAGCGCCGCGCGAGGGTAGGTGACCGCGCGGTCGGCCCGGATTCTCCGAATGGCAGCTTGAAGCAGGGTTTTCGGGTAAGGCGTCCCTTCCAGTATGGCGCGCACCGTTTCCCCTGCCACGTTAGGCGGGATGTTATCGGCCTTACCCTGGGCCGCCGTGCTCTCCAGAAGGCACCGGAGTGAAAAAACCTCCTTTTCGGCCGGTCCGTGGACGATGCGCAGATCGTCGAAATGGCGTTTGATCTTGGTGCCGATTCCCGCGACGGTGTCCACGATCCAGAAGCGCACGGCGATGCGGGAGGCGTTGGGGGACAAGCCGAGGGTGTAAAAGCGGTTTCGGCTGTTCTCTTCATTGAGAAAGGTTCCGTTCTCAATCGATCTATAAAGACCTGCGACAGCTCTGACACCGCGATCGGGATCGTCCCGCTGAGGCTCGCCGAAGAAATCCGCGAGCTGAGATTCGATCTCATGGTCTCTCTGTGCCCAGTAGATGACCGTCGTATCTCCAGCCAGCAGTTTCTGGCTGGAATCCTTTCCGAGCAGGTAATTCAGCGCGGTGGTGTACGTGAAAGCGGCGCGCTTGCCGACGGGGGCGTTAGCCCCTTGAGTTTTACCGAACGATTTAAAAGCGTCCAAGTTGAAGGAGACGATATTTGCGCCGGAACTTTGGGCGCCATAAACGCCCTTGATGGCCGTATGAATGTTTTCCGTGGTGTCGCGTTCCCCCGTCACCAAACAAAGGCCTACGGCTTCGCCCGAGTTTTTCGATGCACCATACGCGACCGCTTTGGCGACCGCCTCCCTCTCGGCAACGATTTTGGAATCCCCAACCAACTGGAAGGTGATGTTGGCGCCCTTGGCGAAAAGGTCCTGTGGGCGGCCTTCACATACGGTTTCCAGCGCTTGGATTTTGTCGGGCCGCTTGAGGAATCTCAACACGGCCTGGACGCCCTCGTCGCCGGAGGCCGGAAAAGCATCGAGTTTCTGGATGAAAGCAGCATGCTGCTTCTCGACCCGTTCGACAGGGTTTTTATCCGGAATTCCCAGGGCGTATTCGGCATTGTCCCAGAGAAAGTTGGCAGAAATACCACTCGAACGTTTAACGCCTTGTGGAATAAGGAATTTTTTTGCCCGCTTTTTTCTGCCCTCGCCCTCTACCGTGCTTTCGACCCCGACGGGCGTGCCGTCCTTTTTGAGCACGATCACGAAGGGAATCTCCTTCCATTCGAACCCCGGCGGCGGCAGGTCGGGTTTTCTCTCGTAATACTCCTTGAGCGCCTGAAGGATCATCCGCGCACCTCCTCTGTGTTCGCAGGATCGGGGACGATGATGACGCCATTCTTCATCTGTGGTCGATAAAAAAGCGGCTTGGGCTCGACCGGGTTGGAGAAGTCGAGATCGTAAAGCATCCACCCCAGGTCACGGGTCTCGGGAATCGGCGCGGCGAGCTGGTTACGCGGGTCCACGAGCCGGACCTCGGCAGCGAATTCGCGGCACCCCAAGTAGGGCTGATGGAATCGTTGCCCCTTTTTTGCTCTTCGCTCGAACATGGCCGCGTACTTGGCCTCAGTTTCGTCGAGGCGGTCGTCCGGCCGCGCGAGCTTGGACATCTCGAAATCATCTCGCAGGTGCCTGGGGACGGGATTCATTGAGGGACTGCGCTTCTCGGGCGGGATGAATTCGAATTGCGCGTAAAGGCGGTAGCGCACGTCCCGTAGAAGCAAGCCTGCGCGCTGCTGGCGGTCTACCTCGACGAATATTCCAGCGCTTTGCGGTGAGGCGACCTTGCCGACCTCGTTGCGCCGGATGGAGATCCAGCGGATCGGAGCCAGAACCTCGATGCGCTGCAGCCGCCAGCGGATGGCCGGCTTCCAGAGGATGGCCTCGAAGATGGCGCGCGCCGCCGAAGGGGTGATCACATCGTAGCTCACGCGCTCGACCTTCATCTCGGGCCGTGTGAAGCAGGCATATGGCCCGCTTGCCTCGATGCAGAATCCTTTCATGCGCGACCTCCTTAAAGTCTTGTCAAACCATCAGGTCTTCAGGCTCCCAGCCAGCGCCGAAGAGATCCAACCCACAGGTTTCACAGTATTTTCCGACCCAAAGCCAAAACCCCGGCCAAACCGGCTCTATCAGTCCGTCGCTCCGGACGCGCTCGAAATCGTGCCGGGAGAGGTTCACCGTGAAGCGCTGCAGCCGGCGCATGGTCGCGCGTTTTGGCCCTACACACCGAAGTTCGGCAAGCCAGCGCTCGCTGTCTCCGAAGCGGACGAAAACCGGCTGCTGTGCCTGATCATCGATGAAACGGAACCGCTCCGCCGCAGTGCGGAAGGCAAGACACGGAGAATCGTTTTGCAGCATCCTCATGAAGGTTTGGCCGGTGTCGTTCAGCCGCGAGTAAAAATGCTCGAAGAAGCGGCGAACCTTCTGCGGGTCCTCGGGATCGAGATCGCCAGTCGCTGCAAGGTCGCGGGTCGTATTTTCGGCTTTGAGGAGCAAGCCCCGAGGGGCTGGCTTCGGTGGTATGAAGATGTGCACCTCGCCGAGGCGCCCGGCGGCATTCAGCCGGCCCTCGCGGTTGCAACGGCCGGCCGCCTGCACGATCGAGTCGAGGCCGGCGAGCGCACGGAACACGACGGGGAAGTCGATGTCGACTCCTGCCTCGACGACTTGAGTGCTGACGACGCGAAGCGGCTCGTTGGCTTCCAAGCGCTCCTTGATGCGGGCGATGACCCGCGAGCGGTGCTCCCCGCACATGAGCCCCGAAAGATGGATGGTCCCCTCAGGCATGCGGCGGAAAAGATCGTAGCAGTCGCGGCGCGTGTTGACCACGCAGAGCACCTGCTCGTGGCCCTGGAGACGGGCTGCGATTTCATCCCAGTCGGAGGGCCGGGTCATGTCCGGCGGAAGAATGTATGCCGTGCGGCGAAGCCGGTCGTAGAGCCGCTCAGGGTTCGGTACAATCTCCCGCGCCGGGGTTCGGGTGGGTAGTGGAGGTTGGGTGGCCGTCGACAGGAGAATCGTCGTCCCGTAGTTTGCGACCAGCTGATCGATCGTCTCGACGCAGGGATTGAGCCACTGCGGGGGAAGGAGCTGCGCCTCGTCCAAAACGACCACGCTGCCGGCGATGCCGTGCAGCTTGCGACAACGGCTTGGACGGGCGGCATAGAGGCTTTCGAAGAATTGTACGTTCGTCGTTACAACGATCGGGGCATCCCAGTTTTCGGAAGCGAGCCGCGTGCGCGGGGTCTCCTTTTCCGGGTCGAGGTTGCTGTGGTGCTCGATGACGTTTTCATCTCCGAAGATTCGCCGGAGGATCTCGGCCGTCTGCTCGATGATGCTCGTGTAGGGGATGACATAGATGATGCGTGATCGGCCGTGGCGCACGGCGTGGTCGAGCGCGAAGGCTACGCTCGAAAGAGTTTTGCCGCCTCCGGTCGGAACGGTGAGTGAGAAGAGCCCGGGGGCGAGCTGCGCTGCGGCGCGGCAGGCCTCGAGGACCTCCCTTCGCACCGCGTTGACCGGGGTCAACAGCACCCGCGCGAGAAGCTCCTCGATATGGGAGTCGAAGGCGGATTGGAGCTCTTCGAGGGCCGGATAACCGCCGCGCCGACTGGATTGATCGGGCTGGATGAATCGTTCGGTATCCAGGAAGTCGGCGTCCACAAGGCACGAAAAAAGCATACGTACCCAGAGATGAAAGCTCTCCGTTTTGACAAATCCGGGGGGACGAATGCCGCGGCGCAGCCGCTCCGCAAGCCCCTGAAGCTTAGCGCGGTTGCGCTCCAGATCAGCTTTACCATCTTCCAGACGAAACTGCAGCGCTCCGCGGCCGCCGTCGGCGGGCCAGAAGTCCGGAAGCCCCGCATGATGGCCGGCTGTGATGTAGGCGAGAGGGAGCGAGGCGATCTCGCCAAACAACTCATGGGCGAGCGCCGCTCCGGCGCTGGAGTGGTTGACCCTTCCTGGGCCAAATCCGTCAAATTCATCATCATCGAGGCCATTTTGCCTCAAAAGGTAGTTCTGAAATTCTGGGCTTACTTTTCCGAGATCGTGTAGCCAACCGGCATTCCATGCCCAATCCGAGGAGTTAAATTTTGACGCATAGGCTTCAGCTAACTGCGCCACGTTTTCCAGGTGGTCGACGAGCGTCTGCCATTCTTCTCTGGGTCTGCCAGGCAGAGAATGGGCGAAAATTTTTTTGTCATCCATTTACCCTCCTGTGGATGAACCCAAGTGGATGAACCCAAGGTCATATTAGACGGGTATTTTACCATATGTTGATGAATCGATGAATTCCCACTTATTGAACCTCCACGAGGCATAAAGAGAAAACAAAATTGGTACAATCCACTTCAAAATAAAATCCATTGCTATTTAGTTAGGTTAAGAGCTTTTAGCGGTGTTCCCGCTAAGCCTTTGGAAAATCGTCGGATGACGTGCTCTCAGGGCAAAGCCCAGTTATGGCAGGCCGCGGATTAGTCTTGACAGCCCTGGGGGCCGAGGCTATGGGCAATCCGTTTGCATTTCTTTGAAAAAGGGGAGGCCGCATCGCATCCCACGCCTGCCCCGGCAACCCCATCCCGGAGGTGCAGCATGAGACATCGCCCGAAGCTCTTCGCCCTCGTCGCATCCCTTTGCCTGGCGGCGGCCCTGCCCGCCGGCGCCCAGCAGGTGACCCTCACCTGGACCGCCGGCGGCGCCGGCGGCGGCTGGTATACCATCGCCGGCGGACTGGCCACGATCATCAACGAAACCGAGCCCAACATCGTCATCAAGGTCATCCCTGGCGGGGGGCTGCAGAATCCGGCCGTGGTCGCCAGCAAAGGGGCCGAGATCGGCTGGGGCCTGCCCTTCCTGAACGCGGCGGCCTACCGCGGCATGGCGCCCTTCGAGAAGCCGCTCGAGGAACTCCGGGCGCTCGCGGGCGGCATGAGCATGAACTACTTCCACTTCTACGTGGATGCGGACTCGCCCCTCAACACGATGGATGAGATCTTCGGGCAGAAGAAAAAGCTGCGGATCGCGATCTCCCAGGCCGGAAGCTCCGACACCTGGGTGCTCGAGCGCGTGCTCGACGCCTACAAGACGAGCATCCCCGAGCTCGAGAAGGCGGGCTTCACCTTCCTGCGCGGCAACTACGCCTTCCAAGCGAACCAATTCAAGGACAAGAACGCCGACGCCGTCTTCACCTTCCTCGCCATCCCCGGGGCGGCCGTGGTCGAAGCCTCGGTCGGGCGGCGCCTGAAGCTGCTGGACTTCTCCCCGACGGCCTTGAAGCACCTCGAACAGTTCGGCATCACCGCGGGCAAGATTCCCGCGGGGACTTACGAGAAAGCGGCCAACACGAAGGATGTCCTCACCGCGACCGCCGGCTCGGTCATCACCGTGCACAAGGACATGAGCGAGGATCTCGCCTACCGCCTCACCAAGGCCTTCAACGAAAATTACCTCAAGGCGCGCAAAGTCCATGCCAGCATGGAGCCCTACGAGCCCAAGGACGGCCCGACGGGCTGCGGGGTGCCGCTGCACTCCGGCGCGATCAAGTACTACAAGGAAAAGGGGATCCTGAAGTAAGCCCATGCGGCAGCTCTCCCGCCCTTGGAAGATCCCCATCCTCGCGGTCGCGGTCCTCGCCGGGTTTTTCCACTACTACTGCGCGGGGTTCGGCTCGCCCGAACCCCGCACCTTCCGGGGGCTGCACCTCGCGATGCTTTTGCCCTTCGTCTTCCTTCTGTTTCCGGCACGCAAGAACTCGCCCGCCGCGCGGCCGAGCCTGCCGGATCTGGCCGCGGCGGCGATCAGTCTCACCGCCTCGCTCTATACCGTTTTTCACGCCGACCGGTTGAATCAGCGTTTCGTGGGCTTCCACCCCGTGCGCACCGAGGAGGTCGTGCTGGGGGCGCTGCTCGCGCTCGCCTCGATCGAGGCCTGCCGGCGTTCGATTTCCAAGTGGTTCGCCGCGACCGTGGCGCTGGTCCTCGTCTACCTCCTGACCTGCCAATACTGGCCCGGGCTGTTCCACTACAAGGCCTTCTCCCTGGACCGCGCGATCGAGATCCTCTACCTGCCGAACGACGAAGGCATGTTCGGCTTTCTCATGGGGATCTCTGCCGATATCCTCTACATCTACATCCTTTTCGCCGCGGTGCTCATCCGCACCGGCGCGGGCGACTACCTCATCGATTTCGCAAGCTGGGCCGCGGGCTGGGCCCGGGGCGGCGCGGCGAAGATCTCGGTCATCTCCTCGGCCCTCTACGGCACCGTCTCCGGCTCGACGGTCGCCAACGTGTACGCGACCGGATCCTTCACGATCCCGATGATGAAGAAAAGCGGCTACACGCCCAAGCAGGCCGCGGCGATCGAGTCGGTCTCCGGGGTGGGCGGCCAGATCATGCCGCCCATCATGGGAGCAGGCTCCTTCATCATGTCCGAAGTGACCGGGATCCCCTATTTCACGATCATCAAGACGGCCGTCATCCCGGCGCTTCTCTACTACTTGGGCGTCTTTCTAATGGTGCACCTGATCGCCAAGAAGCGCGGCATCCCGCCGGTCGAAAAAAGCGCCCGGCCGCCGTTGCGAGCGCTCTTTCGCCGAAGCTACTTCTTCCTTCCCTTCGTGCTGGTCGTCCTGCTGCTGGCCTGGGGCTACTCGCCGGCCAAGGCGGCCTTTCATACGATCTGGGTGATCGTGCTGCTCAGCTTTCTCGACCGCAAGACCTGGCTCACGCCGGCGAAGTTCCTGGACGTTTTCTTCGGCTCGCTCGTCAATTGCGGCTTGATCGCCGCCGTGCTCGCCGGCTCCGGCATGGTGGTCGGGGTGTTGACCCGAACGGGGGTGGCGCTCGCTTTCGGCTCCATTTTGGTTTCGTTTTCCTTCGATTCGCTCCTCTTCATGCTCTTTCTCGTCTTTCTCGTGATCAGCATCCTCGGCACCGGGATCCCCACCACCCCGGCCTACATCATCGCCGTCACCGTCGGCTCCTACGCCCTGTCCAAGTTCGGGGTGAGCCCCCTCGCCGCGCACCTCTTCGTCTTCTACTATGCCGTGCTCGCCGATCTCACCCCGCCCGATGCGGTCACATCCTTCGCCGCGGCGAACATCGCCGGCGCCGAGCCCATGGCGACCGGAATCGAGGGGTTTCGTTTGGGGCTGGCCGGCTTTCTGGTTCCCTTCGCCTTCGTCTTCCAGCCCGGCCTTCTCCTCATGGGAAGCTGGGGGGAGATTCTTTTGAGCCTCGCCCTCACCGTATTCGGGGTGGTCTTCCTCGCCGCGGGGGTGATCGGCTATTTCTTCACGCCCATCCCTCCTCTTTTGCGCGCGGTGCTCATGGCGGCGGCCGGCTTGCTCGTCTTCTCCGCGCAGTCCCTCGAAGCGATCGGTTTCGTCGCCGGACTGACCGTCCTCGGCTGGTCTTACCTGCGGCGGAAGACCCTAACGGCGACAGGGGGATAATCCCTTCTCGGGAGAAATCCGCGTGAGCGAAACGACGGCGGAGGTCGTGATCGTCGGGGCCGGCGTCATCGGTGCCGCGATCGCCTTTCATCTCACCCGACGCGGCATCCGACCGCTTCTGGTCGAAAAGGAGGATCCCGCCGCCGGAAGCTCGGGCGCCTGTGACGGGCTGGTCTTCCTCCAATCCAAGAAGCCCGGCCTGCATCTCGAGCTCGCCCTCGAAAGCCGCCGCCGGTTCGACGAGCTACACGAAATCCTCGGCCCGGGAATCGAGTTCCGCGCGACGGGAGGCCTCTGCCTCATCGAAAACGACTCCGAGCTCGAGGCCATGCGACGCTGGACCGCCGAACAGCGGGCGGGCGGGCTTTCCGTCGAATTGATCGACGGCACGGACCTCCGCAGCCTCGAGCCCCTGCTCTCGGAGCGGGTGATCGCCGCCTCCTTCTCGCCGCTCGACGCCCAGGTGAATCCTTACGCCCTCACCTTCGCCCTGATCGCCGCGGCCCGCGCGGCAGGCGCCCGGCTCCTCGCCGGGGAGCCGGTCACGGGGATCGAGGTCGGCTCGGGCCGCGTCCAGGCGGTCCGCACCCTGCAGCGGCGGATCGCCACCCCGCTCGTCGTCAACGCGGCCGGCGCCCACGCCCCGGAAATCGGCCGCCCGGCGGGGATTGCGGTTCCCATCCGGCCGCGCCGCGGCCAGCTTCTGGTCACGGCCGCCCGGCCGCCCATGCTGCGCCACGGGATCATCTCGGCGCGCTACATCGCCGCCAAGTTCAACCCGGAGCTCGCCGTCGGCGGAGAGATGGGTTTTTCGATCGAGCAGGCCGAAAGCGGAAACCTCCTCATCGGCTCGACCCGCGAGTTTGCAGGCTTCGACCGCCGCACGACGTTCGCGGGCATCCGCGCCGTCGCCCGGCGCATCCTGCCCGTCGTTCCCGCCCTCGCCGCCGTCCCCGTGATCCGCACCTTCGCGGGCCTCCGGCCCTACACGCCCGACGGACTTCCCATCCTCGGGCCGGTCGCGAGCGTGGAGGGCTTCGTCATGGCCGCGGGGCACGAGGGCGACGGCATCGCCCTCTCGGCGGTCACGGGCGAGCTTTTGGCCGCACACATCGCCGGCGAACGCCCGGCTTTCCCGCTCGATCCTTTCCGTCTCGAGCGCTTTTCCCGGGAGGCGGCATGAAGGGAAAACGCCTGCCCACCTCCCGTCGGGGAAGGCCGGTCGGGATCCGCGTCAACGGGAGGCTGCTGACCGCTTTCGAAGGGGAAACGGTGTTCGCCGTACTCTGTCTCGAAGGGATTTTCGCCCTGCGCCGGCCGGCCGCGGGGCATCCGGTGCGGGGCGCCCTGTGCGGAATGGGGGTCTGCCAGGAGTGCCGCGTCAGGATCGACGGCCTCCCCGACCGACGCGCCTGCATGACGCTCGTGCGCGAGGGCATGGAGATCGAAACCGGTGGCCGCTGAACGCTGGGAGGTGGCGATTGTGGGCGGCGGCCCGGCCGGGGCCGCCTGCGCGGCCACGCTTGCGCAGGCGGGGATCCGTGCGCTTCTGATCGAAGAACACGAGCGTCTGGGCGGCCCCACGCTCCGCGGGGAAGCCGCGGCCGCTTCCCCGTTTTCTTCGGCCTACCGGCGGGCGAGCCGGATCCTCCGCTCGTTGGGCGCAAGCGCCGTCTCCATTCTCGGCCGCCGGGCGGTCATCGGCGTCGAGCCGGGTTTCCGGCTGCTCACGGCCGCCGAGGAGGGCGGACTGCAGGAAATCGCCTGCCGCCGGCTGCTTATCGCCACCGGCGCCCGCGAGCGCTTTTTTCCCTTTCCCGGCTGGATCCTGCCGGGGGTGATCGCCACCGGCGCCGTCCAGATCCTGATCAAGCAGGGCGTTCTTCCCGCCTCCGAATTCGTGGTCGGGGGGGCGGGGCCCTTTCTCGTCGCCGCGGCCGGCGACATCGTCCGCCGCGGCGGCCGGGTGCGCGCGCTCGTGGACGAAGGCCGCCTCGCCGATCGCCTTCCCCCGCCGCGGTTGCTTTTCACCCAGGGAGCGAAAATGATCGACGGGTTTGCGCGCGCGCTGCGGCTTCTCCTTGCGGGAGGACGGATCGCCCTCCGCACGCGCCTGGTCGAAGCGAGGGGCCCGGAGCGCCTGCAGGAGGTGGTCACGGCCCGTGTGGACGAAAGCGGACGCGTTCTCGGCGGAAGCGAGCGCATCGTTCCCGCCGCCATGCTCGCCATCGGCTTCGGCTTCGCCGCGAACATCGAACCGGCCCAGCTCGCGGGCTGCCCGCTCCGCTTCGAGGAGGACCTCGGCGGGTGGCTCGTTCAAACCGATGATTTCCTCAAGACCGACGTGGAAGGCATCTACGCCGCCGGGGAGGTGACCGGAATCGGCGGAGCGGAAAAGTCGCTCCTCGAAGGGCGGCTTGCCGCTCTGGCGATCCTCGAGGAGATGGGACGCCTGCCCGCCGCGGGGCGGAGCGAAATGCGCCGGCTGCAGCGCAGGCGAAAGCGGCTGCTGGCGTTCGCCCGCTGGTTCAACCGCCAAACGCGCTTTTCCGAGACTTACCGGGCGAACTGGATCGACGCCCTGCCCGAGGACCTCACGATCTGCCGCTGTGAGGAAGTGCGCCTGGGGGAGATCCGCCGCGCGCTCGCCTCCGGCTGCCGGACACCGGCCGGCATCAAGAAGGCCACGCGTTGCGGCATGGGCCTCTGCCAGGGGAGCACCTGCAAGGGGATCCTGCAGGAGATCGTCGCCGCGCTCGGGGGACTGCCGCCCGGCGGATTCCCGCCGCCCTCGGTGCGCACGCCCCTGCGGCCCGTCGATCTCGGCCTGCTCGGCGGGGAAAGCAGCTAGCCGTGGAGTTTTCCGCCCCCCACCCCCCCCGCCGCGACCGACCGGTCGCCGGCGGCCTCTGGGTGCTCGCCTCCGCGCTGCTTTTCGCCGGGGTCGGGGCCCTGGTCAAGACGGCCTCGGCCGAGCTGCCCTCCGAAGTCGTGGTCTTTTTCCGCAACGCCGTGGCCCTGGCCTTTCTGCTGCCCTGGTTGACGCTGCGCGAGCGGGGCTTGAGCCTCAAGACCTCCTGCCTGCACCTGCATCTTTTGCGCTCCGCCGCCGGGTTGTCGGCGATGTACTGCTTTTTCTGGACGCTCAAAACCATGCGTCTCGCCGACGCCACACTTCTCTGCTACACCCAGCCCATCTTCATCCCCCTCATCGAGCGGCTCTGGCTCAAGGAGCCCGTGCCGCGCGACACGCTCGCCGCCGTGCTCTTGGGTTTCGTCGGCATCGCCTTCGTCTTGAAGCCGGGATCGGGGCTCTTCCAGGCGGCGGGGCTGGTCGGTCTGGCGGGCGGGGCTCTCGTCGCCCTCGCCATGGTGGGCATCCGCCGCATGACGGCGACCGAACCCGTCCCCCGCGTGGTCTTCTACTTCACGACCTTCGGCACGCTCGTCTCCGCCGTACCGCTGGCCTGGGCCTGGCGGACGCCCGGGGGGACTGCGCTTGCGGCTCTCGCAGCGATAGGGGGGCTGGCGATCGTCGCCCAGATGTGCCTCACCCGGGGCTACAGCCTCGCCCCGGCCGGTCAGGTCGGCCCCTTCAACTACGCGAACGTGGTCTTCGCCGCGATTCTGGGCTGGCTTTTCTGGGGGGAGAAACTCGATCTGCTGACCGCCGTCGGCGCAGGGATCACCTGCGCCGCCGGGATCATCGCCTTGCGACGCCGATAGCCCCGTCAGATCCCCGGCGGCAGCCAATCCGCGCCGCCTCCGGCAGGGCCTCGCCTGCTTGCCCGCATTCCATCCGGCCATTCCGCGGGGGACAACCGCAAAAGACCCGTTCGCAGATCCGAAGCGGGAGGTGACGCCAAGCCCGCCGATCTTCCGGGAGTCATCGGCCCGGGAGGGCAGAGCGGCTTTCGCGAGCGGAGGACTCCATCCCCGGACGGCGGGCATAGCGCCGAGCGCGGCGCGCGTCAACGACCGCCTCCGGGCCGGCGGCGTTTGGGTTTGACGGGAGGGGTTGCAGGGGCGTCGAAGGCGTTCCGGTCGGTCCACCGGAAGACCCGCTCGGAGAAGCCCGTGAGGCGATCGTGGCATTGCTGCAGAAGGCTTTCGGCCTCGGCCAGCTTCGAAGCCCCGAAAAAATCGCGCTGCCGCACCTTGGAGAACCAGTTTTCGAGTTTCGCCAAATCGACCTCGTTTTCCTCGAGCTCGGCGAAGGAAAAATGCTTCTTCCGCGTCTCCTGTTCGATCTCGACCAGGAATTCCCGGCAACGCTGGATGATCTCTTCGTATTCGTCGTCCCGTTCCCCGTTGAAGAGCGCCTCGAGGGCCTCCGCTCGGCCGAGCGTCACCGAGAGAAAGAGGTGGGCCTGACCGCCGTCCTCCCGCGCGATCTCGTGCTCGAGCTTGCGCAACTCGCGCTCGTGGCGCGGGGTCGCCGGCAGGATGCAAACGGAGTGCTGCAGAAACAGGCCTCCCAGGTTGCGGATCTTCCTCCAGATCTGCACCCGGTGGGTCGAGGGCTCACTGGGGACGCGGTAGATCAGGAGCAGCCACTCCCGGGAGGTTGCGGCTTTTTTCATGGTGGCCTCCCCGTTCTTTTCCCACGGGAGACCTCCCGCGGTCAAGCGGGGCGCCTGGGCCCTTGCTTCTCGTTGCCGTTGACAAAGAAATTACGTTACTATAAATATGAAACATTTGTTGCATCTTTTTATAAACATCTAACCTTCTGGAGAACGCGATGGACACCTTCTACCTCATCTGCATGATTGTCTCCGGCCTCTTTTTTGGATGGACCATCGGGAGCCATTACACGGGCGCCGTGATGGGCACGGCCTTCGGGGCCCAGCTGATCACGCCGCGGCGGGCGACGCTCTTGATCGCGGTCTGCGTCCTGCTGGGCGCAACCCTCGAGAGCCACAACGTCGTCAAGACCGTGGGAACCGGCGTCATCGCCGGCAAGGACATGAGCGTCTTCGGCGCCATGATCATGATGCTGACCGCCGCCCTGGTCACCGCCGCCAACACCTGGCTGAAACTTCCGGTCTCCACCTCCCAACTCGCCATTTTCTCGGTCGTGGGCGCGGCCATGGCGATGCAGGCCGAGGTGTTCTGGAGCACCACCCTCCTTGCGCTCGCCGTGACCTGGGTCGGAACCCCGATCGTCGGGACCGTCTTCGGCTTCGCGATCACGCGGCTGATGGACCGCTTCATGCGCGGGGCCTCGGAACAACGCCGCGGGTTCGTCCGCTGGATCCTGATCCTCGTCTGCTGCTACGCCGCCTACACGCTCGGCTGCAACAATACCGGAAACGCCGTGGGGGTCTTCTACGGGACCGGCGCGATTCCCAGCCGGATGCTCGCCGGCTTCATCGGCGGCATCGTGATGGCCATCGGCGCCCTGACCTGGGGTCGCCCGCTGCTGGAAAAGGTCGGGCTGCACATCGTGCGTCTCGATCTGAACAGCGCCGTCGGGGCCCAACTCGCGCAGGGACTCACGGCCCACATCGCCGCCTCGATGGGGTACCCGACATCGATGAACCAGGCCATGATCGGCGGCATCGCCGGTGCCGGCCTGGCCCGGGGGATCCAGGCGATCGACAGGAAGGCGCTCAAGGAGATCGTGATTTCCTGGTTCTTCACTCCCGTCGTCGGCGGAGTGGTATCTTATGCCTTGTATTTCCTGTTGTCCCGGCTTCTGGGGGTGCATTGAACCACCGGCTTGCCGGCGCGAGAGTTCTCTGTTAGGGGGGGTTGAGATTCGGGGGGGCATGAACCCCGCTCCCCGCACCTCCGGAAAGCGGCACCATGGACTTCGTCGGCCGCTCACGGGAGATCGTCGCCCTCCGGCGGCTTCTGCGCCAAGGAAACAACATCGTCCTTCGCGGGAGATATGGGGTCGGACGATCGCGCCTGACCCGGGAATTCGCCGCGCGGTTCTCCTCCACCTGGCAGTTTCTCTTCCTCGATTTTTCCCGGCCGGTCTCCCGTTCTTTAAACGAAGCCCTTCGCCGGGCAAGTCTCCCAAGGGGGAGAAGCGGCCGCAGGCGCTGCCGGCGCCTGATCGACGCCAAGGAAATCCTGTCGCCCGATCCCCACGTCGCCGTCCTCCTGCGGGTGCTCGTCCTGGAAGACATCGGAAAGCTCAGCCCTCGCAAGATCGCTTTTCTCGAGGATCTCCGCCAGGGCGGTTCCCTGCAGTTCATCGCCGTGGTCGAGAGCTCTCTTCCCGAGACGGATTTCTTCCGGCTGCGCGCCCTGCTCTATCCCTCGGCCGTCCTGACGCTGGGAAACCTTGGTCATGCCGCAACCGTCGCGTTTTTCCGCCTCGCCTCCCGCCGCTGCCGGCTCGGCTGGGACGAACCCACCCTCCAAGGACTCGCCCGGGCGGCAAACGGGTACCCCTGGTGGATGGTCGAGCGGCTTCGGCGGGAAATCGAGAAGGCAAATGCCCCCGCACCCTGCCGCGCCGAGGAGGCCGAAGACGCGGCCGACCCTGCCGCTTCACCCTGAAATGTCAACGATCCCGCAGGGCGGCCGAAGCCTTGCGCACAGCCAAGGCGGGATGTCCGTCGAGGAGCACTGCCGCCGCCTCTTTTTCGGGGCTGCGGCGAAGCTTCCGCAACGCGGCGACAATCTCCAGCGCCAGCACGATGTCCGAGGAGTGCTCGAGGGCGCAGCGCGCAAGCGGGAGCGCGGCCGCAGGGTCCCTGCGGTTTCCCAAGCTGATCACGGCCGCCATCTGCACTTCGCGGATGGGGTGGGAGAGCCCGTGAATGAGGCGCTCGCGGTAGGAATGACGCCTGGACCAGGCCGCCGGGTCACAGCCGCAGGCGGGGCAGCCGGCCTCCGCGGAAGGAAGCCTTGCGAAACAGGCCGGGCAGTAGAAGCGGATCATCGGGGAAACCGCCGGCGTGGGGGGTGCCCCCCGATCAGAGCGTTTCGGCCAGCTCCCGGTACTCGGCGAGGCGGTTGCGGATTCGTTCGATCGCCGAGAGCCGTTCGTTGAGATGGGAGAGGGTCGCCGAGACCTGGGTTTCGCTTTGCTCTTTGAGGGCGACCGCACGTCGGAGCGCCTCGCGGATGGTGGAAAGGGTCAGGTCGGCTTTCTCCTCGAGCGATCGCTGGAACCTGCGGGTGGTCTCCTCGATGCGGCGGAGGAGATCGTAGCGCACCCGGCCGCAGTGACGCTCGAAGATCTCCCGGGCCATCGCCTTGATCCGCCTGAGAATCAAGCCTCGGGTGACGATCAGGGGCATCGCCGAGCGGAAGCCCAAGCGGATCAGCCCGATCGCGTCGGGATCTTCCTTGAGGAGGAAGTAGAAATCGCTGCGGCCGGTCAGCTTCTCGACGGAGGTGAAGGGCTTGAGCTCCACCGCAAAGAGGCCGGCG
Organism: uncultured Desulfatibacillum sp.; assembly: GCA_964596545.1. Lineage (GTDB taxonomy): Bacteria > Desulfobacterota > Desulfobacteria > Desulfobacterales > SpSt-501 > SpSt-501. Next base: position 19,470 of record CAZQUP010000005.1, read on the forward strand.
GCGAGCTCCACGAAGGCCGTGATCCTCCGGTTGGTGCGCTCGGCGAGATCGAGATAGACCGCTTCCAGCGCCTCGGCCAGCCGGCGTGCCGTCCGGTCACGGAAGCCGGAAAAAATCTCCACGATTTCCCGGTAGAGGCCCTCCTCGAGCTTGGATTCGAGTTCCCGGCCTTCCCGGGTCGTCTGGACCTGTTCGCGGAAACGCGCTTCGAGGCCTGCCTGGAGGCGGGGGATCTCCGCCGCGGAGAGCTGCGCCAGGTCGGCATCCAGGCTCTCGTGCAGTTTGCGGATCCGACCGTTCAGGATGAAGCGGTGCTCGTCACGCTCCTCTTCGATCCGACGCACGGAGTCTTCGAACCGTGCGATTTTCGCGCGCAGCTCTTCGAGGCTCAGCTTGGCCGCCTGCTGCTCGAGCTTCCAGGCCATGCTCTCGTCGGACACGAAGCGCAACAGCGAAGCGGTCATGCTCTGCAGGAACGTCTTGCCTTTCTCGCGCTGGAGCCAGCCGCGCAGATGTTCCTCGAAGGCGGGCAGGCCGGAGCGCAGCCATTGATTCTCGTCCTTTCCAAGACGGCCTTCGAGCGCCAACCTGGCCGATACCGGCCAGACCTTCACCGTCCGGCGCAGATCCTGCTCCAGGACGGAGGCGGTGAAGGCGATCGCCTCCGCCAGGTCTTTATCGCCGACGGCATCGGCCTTGTTGAGCACGAAAAAGAGCTGGTCCACATAGCCGCGCACTTCGCGGAGGAAGCGGTGCTCCGAGGCGCTGAGCGGCGGATCTGCGGTGACCACGAAAATTCCGGCATCGACGTGCGGGAGGTAGTTGTAAGCGACCTCGGTGTTGTGGTCGAAGACCGAGCCGACCCCGGGGGTGTCGATGATGCGCACGCCGTCGCGCAGGAGCGGGCTGGGGAAAAAGACCTCAACCTCCTTGACCTGCAGGCCGTTTTTCGGATTCGCCCGCTCGGTCACGAAGCGGTGGATCTCGGCCAGGGGGACCTCCTCGCGGCGGCCGTCCAGGTAAAGGACGGCCGCCGCGGGAGTTTCGCCGTAGCCGATGCGGGTGACGATCGAGGTGAGCGGCACGATCGCCGTGGGGAGGATCTCGGCGCCCAGCAGGGCATTGATCAGAGTGGATTTCCCGCGTTTGAACTGCCCCATGACCACGAGATGAAAGTGCCGCCCCTCGAGCTTGGCGCGCAATTCCTCGAGTCGGCGGTGGCCGTCGCCGGAGCGGCAGGCCAGCTCCTCGAGGATTTCGCCCAAAGCGCCCTTGATCGTCCCGTAATCCGCGGCCATCTCTTCTCCCCCAAACAAAATGACCTCTACCGGAGAAGCCTTGCTCCCAGTAGAGGTCATCAGCCCTTGAAGGGGCGGTTGGGGCTGACCTCATAGCCCTGTTTTGTTCATTTCTACCTTTCGGTCATCTGCCTGTCAAGATCGCCCGCCCGGTTTTTTTCGATCATTTTTCTTGATTTGTAACAACCGTTACATTATCCTTGTGTCATGTCCGGTCTTTCCTGGCTGATGTTCACCTACAAGGTGCCTGCGGAACCGGCGCGGATGCGGGTCGGTCTGTGGCGGCGCCTCAAGTCCATGGGGGCGGTTTATTTGCAGAGCGGGGTCTGCCTTCTGCCCGACATCCATGATCATGCGCGAAAATTGAAACTGCTCGAGCGCCAGGTCGCCGAGATGGGCGGCGAGGCGGTGATCTTGAAAACGGCCGCCCTGGATCGGGCCCAGCAGGAAAAAGTGCTCACGCGCTTTCAAGCCGAGCGCGAGGAGCAGTACCGCGAATTCATCTCGCGGTGCGAGGACTTCGAGACCGAAATCGACCGGGAAACGAAAGCCCGTCACTTCAGCTACGCCGAAATCGAGGAGAACGAGGCGGATCTTAAGAAACTCAAGCGCTGGCTCGCCGGCATCCGCAAGCTGGACTTCTACGGAACCCGGCTCTCCGCCGAGGCCGAAAAACGGCTGCTGCGGTGTGAGGCGCTGCTGGACGCGTATGCCCAGCGGGTTTTCGAAATCGACGCCGGGGAAAGCGAACCCCGGGGCGCATCGTCATCCGGAAAGGCGGTGAAGGAGGGCTTATGAGCGCGATCGAGGTTCTGGCGCTGGTCGCCGGAGTGGTGATTCTGATTTACGCCGCGAAGTTCCTGATCGAGGGTTTGATCGGCATTTCCGCCCGTCTCGCCGTTCCTCCGTTCATCCTCGCCATGCTGATCATCAGCATCGATCTCGAGGAGTTCGCGCCGGCGGTGATCGGCTCCTGGAAGGAGCTGGCGGCGCTGTCCTACGGCAGCATTCTCGGCACGGTGGTCTTTCTGATTCTGCTGGCGCTCGGTTCCGCCGCCGCGCTCTTTCCCATCCGCCACCCCGATTTTCCGCTGCGCTACATCGCGCTGCTCGGAGCGGCCCTGGCTCTGGTGTGGTTGCTTTCGCTCGACGGCCTCGTCTCCACGGCGGACGGGGTCGTGTGTCTTTGCGCCTACGTCCTTTTTTTGGTCTATCTCATCCGGGACATGCGTCGCACCCGTGCGGCCCGAAAGGAAATCGAGGAAGCCGAGGGCGAGGTCGGGAAAATCATCCGAGAGCCTTTCTGGAGATCTCCCCTGCTTTTCGTTCTGGGATTGATCGGGCTCGTCGGGGGCGCGCTCCTGGTGATCCACGGGACCGAGGCCGTGCTTCGCTGGTCGGGAATCGAGCAGACGGTGCTCGGACTCACCCTGCTTGCCATCGCCGCCAACTCGGTGGAACTCGTGGAGGCGATCGTCCCCGCCAAACAGGGCCTGCCCGAGGTCGTCATCGGCAACGTGGCGGGAAGCTCCTTCTTTCAGCTGTTGTTCACGCTCGGGATCTGTGCCCTGATCCACCCCCTGCCGGTGGGAACCACGGCGTTGCGCTATTTCCTGCCGGCGGTCGCCGTGAGCTGGGGGTTTTTGTTTCTGATCGTCCGCTTCGGTCGCACCCCGCGCTGGGTCGGGATGGTGCTGGTGCTGCTGTATGTCGCCTTCGCGGCGGGAGCGATCGGAATCGGCCTGGCTCCGTGAAACGCAGCGCTTTACGGGGCGGAGGATCGCTGATATAAGGTTCGGCCTCGGGGATGGAGTCCCCCTTACAACCGCCCGACCGGGCTGATGACTCCTGCCGCATCCCCTTTTTTTGCGGCGGAGTCGCCCGGAATGGGGGCATTTCGGAGCGCCGCCGCCAGAGGCGGCTTTTTCTTTGGGCGGTGCGGCCGCTACGCCCGGCAGAAAGGAGTATCGAGAGTTCCCATGGAAGCCTTCTTCGTCACCGCGGCCGTCTGGCTGGCCCTCGCCGTCATCTCCTCCGTCATCGCCTACCACCTGAAAATCTCGATTGCGCTCGTCGAAATCTGCGTGGGGGTCCTTGCCGCCGCGGCGGCGAGCCGGTTGGGCCTCTTCGAGGCGCTCGGCACGAACGAAACCTGGCTTAAGTTTCTCGCCTCCTCGGGGGCCGTCCTGCTCACCTTTCTCGCCGGAGCCGAACTCGAGCCCGAGGTCATCCGCACCAAGTGGAAAGAGGTGAGCGTCGTCGGCCTGATCGGCTTTTTCGCTCCCTTTCTCGGCTGCGCGGCGCTCGCCTACTGGGTTTTGGGCTGGGACGCCCGTGCGAGCTGGCTCGGCGGAATCGCGCTCTCCACGACCTCGATGGCGGTCGTCTATGCGGTAATGCTCGAAACCGGCTTCAACCGGACCGAGTTCGGCAAGGGGATCCTCGGAGCCTGCTTCATCAACGATCTGGGAACGGTGCTCGCCCTGGGTCTCATGTTCGCCCCGTTCACCTACCGCACGATCGTCTTTGTCGTGATGAGCGTCGCCGTCCTGTCCCTTCTTCCCTCGCTCACGGGGCTGCTCACCCGCATCTACGCCCACCGCACGGCGGCCATCCGCACGAAGTGGATCCTGCTCGTCTTGATGGGGCTGGGTGCGCTCGCCCTGTGGTCGGGAAGCGAGGCGGTTCTACCCGCCTATCTCGCCGGCATGATCCTCGCCGGCAGCGCAGCACGCGACACCTTCTGGGTGCGGCGCATCCGCACGCTCACCGTCGGCTTCCTCACCCCGTTTTACTTTCTGCGTGCGGGAACCCTCGTTTCGCTTCCGGCGCTCTTCACCGCGCCGCTCGTCCTGCTCGTGCTTCTCGGAGGCAAGGTCGTATCCAAGATCTTCGGGCTCTACCCCTTCGTCGCCCTCTTCCGCCGCGATCGAAACGAGCGCTGGTACTACACGCTGCTCATGTCCACGGGGTTGACCTTCGGTACGATCTCCGCCCTCTACGGCTACGCGAACGGGATCGTGAACCAGGAGCAGTACTCGTTTCTCATCACCGCGGTGATCGGAAGCGCCGTCATCCCCACGCTGATCGCCGGCCTGGCCTTCCTGCCGCGGCACCTGCTCCCCGAAGCCGAAGCGCAGGCCGCCGCGGTCGTGCCGGTATGCACCCCCGAATCGCAGAACGGAGACCTGGCCGAAGAGTAAAAAAGGGAGGAAAGGAATCCCTCAGCGCCTGAAGACCAAAACCAGGCTGCGCGTGGTCTTGGAGTGGTCGGCGCCGGAGTCGTCGAAAACGGCGATGGCGAAGCTGTAGCGCCGGCGGGGGTCGAAGACCACGTCGTCGTCGTGCCCGGTGAGGAGTTTGCGGCGCAAGAGAACTTTCCAGCGCCCGTCGTCATAGCGGCTTTCGGCTTTGACGTCGTAGCGGGAACCCCCCGGCCGGAGGGGCAGGCGGTAGGGGATCTCGTCTCCGGGGCGGAAGACGGCGTCGGCCGGAATCTCGACGACCTCCTCATACAGCAGCACTCCCGGCACCGCGGGGCTGCGGCCCGGACGGAGCATGTACCGCGGACGGCCGCCGTCCGTGGTCTCGTTGCGCACATCCCCCCCGGGGCCGCTATCGTTGCGGCGGCCCGTTTCGCGGTAAGAGCCGGTCGGGTTGCCGGCCACGGTGAGCCAGCCGTCGTCGGCGTAGCCGTAGGGTGCCGACCGCGCCGCTTTCCAATGCCAGAGATCGCCGCGTTCGGCGGGCGTGCGCGTGGCCAGCTTCCACTGGCTGCGCGGGGTGTCGGGCGGGCTGTGACATACGACGGCGCAGCTTCGCGAGGAAAACTCGTGAATGCGCTCGATCTCGAAGAGAAGCGCAATCCGGTCCTCGTCCCCCGGCAAATGGGTCCATTTCTCCCCATCATAGCGCCAGGTCTGTTTGACGACACTGCGGGTCGGATCGGGCCAGCTCAAGAGAAAGAAAATCTCCTCCGCGGTGTACAAAACGCGGGTTGTGACGATTTCGCGCACGTCGGCCAGCTCGAGCCGGCCCGTGACCGGTATCGCCGCGGCCGGAAACCGCGCCCAGACCGGGTCTTCCAGGCCTTGCGGCGCTTTGGGGACATAGCGTGCGGTCACGGTGAGCTGCCCGGAATCTTTCGCCGGCGGCGCGGCCGCCACCAGCGGCGCGGCCGCAAGAGCGGCGAGCAGTCCGCAAACGGTCAGCCATTTCCCGTTCATGACCCTCTTTCCTTCTCTTTCGGGCCCCCGCGCCTCGGTTTTCCCTTGTCTTCCTCGGGCTCAATGCTCCGGCCGCACGAAGTGCTCGATGTAGCCTATCACGGAAAGAACGGCGATCGCGATCAACACCACTAGGGCCGCCGCCCAGACCCCGATGCGGCGCGAGGGCCGGCGGTCGGGCGAAGGGTCGAGCCAGGGCAACGCGGCGAGAAGCAGGAAGAGGCCCCCGGGGATCACCGCCGATCCGACCACGGTGAGGGGGCCTTTGAAAATCGAAACCAGCTGGTTGAGGAAAAGGACCCACCATTCCGGCCGCGGCACAAAGGAGGTGTCGGAGGGATCGGCGGGATCCCCCAAGGGCGCCGGATCGAGATAGGCCGCCGCCGACAAGGCGATCATCGCCGCAAGCAGCAGGAGCAGAAAACGGTTGAGCCCGGAGGGAAAAAGCGGGATGGGCGGGCGGGCGGGCGTCGATCCGTCCATTCTTGGCGAGAGGCCGTGGCGCGCGAGGAGATAGAGATGCAGAGCCAGGATGCCGAGCAGGGCGGCCGGAAGCAGCAAAACGTGCAGGACGTAAAAGCGGGTCAGCGTTACGATCCCCGTAAGCGCTCCCCCCCGCAGCATCTGGACCATGAAATCCCCCAGCCCGGGGATGGAGGACATGATGCTGAAGCGCACCTGGGTCGACCAGTAGCCTTTTTGATCCCAGGGCAGAAGATCTCCCGTAATGATGAAAAGCGGCATCAGAAGCAGAAAGAGAAGGCCCGATAGCCACACCGGATGCCGCGGCCGCTTGTAGGCGCCCACGACGAACGCCCGCAGGAGATGAAGCCCCATCACGACCAGAAGCAAATTCCAGGCGTAGTGGTGAACACCGCGGACGATATCGCCGCAGGGCAGGCTGAAGTGGAAATAATCGACGCTGTCGTAAGCGGTGCCGGGGACCGGGGTGTAGGAGAAGGCCATCAGAAGGCCGGAGAGAAAAAGCAGGGCGATGAGCGCAAGCTGCAAAACGCCGAAAAATCGGTGCCAGCAGACGGTTTCGGCGGGAAGCCGAGGGCGCGTGAGCCAGCAGAGCAAACCGTCCCGCGGCGGCGGCGTCCGGCCCTCTTCTTCAAGCATCACGTACGGTTCGCTCATCGCCCTGCCGTCCTGCGCCGGCATCTATTTCTTGAATTCCAGGGTGAGCGTTTCCGAGTCGTAGGAGTCCGCGTCCCCGGAATCGTCGAAAAGCGCCATGGCGAAGTTGTATTTTTTGCGCGGGTCGAAGGCCACGTCATCCTCGTAGCCGGTGTTGAGCTTGCGCGAAAGCATCAACGTCCAGGCGCCGTCGGCCCAACGACTCACCGCTTTGACGTCGCCGTAGGAACCTTCGGCCTTGACCGGCATCCGCGCGGTCACGACATCGCCCGGCTTGAAAACGGAGTCGTCCGTGATCTCGACCGCGTCCTCGGCGAGCAGGATGCCGTGCTTGCCCAATTTTTTGCCCGGAGCGAGCATGTAGCGGGGCTTGGATTTGTCCTCGGTCATGTTGCGCTTGTCCCCACCCTTTCCGGCGTCGGTCCTGCGGCCGGTTTTGTCCGCGCTGAACTTGGTCAACCAGCCGTCGTCCGCATAGCCCGCAGGATCGGAGCGGGCGGCCTTCCAGTGCCAGAGATCGCCTTTTTCGGCCTCGCTCTGGGTCCCGAACTTGCCGTCTTTGGCGTTCGGGGCGCCCTGGGGAACATGGCAGGTGACGGCGCAGCCCTTGGTGGCGAAGTTGTTGATGCGGCTGATTTCGGAAAGGAGCGACAGGCGGTCTTCATCGCCGGCCTGCGGAGTCCATTTCTGACCGTCGAATTTCCAGGCGCCTTTCGTCACGCTGAGCGTGGCATCCTTCCAGGTAAACCAGAAATAGATCTCCTCATCGGTATAGATCGCCTTGGTGATGACGGAGGTTTTTTTGTTGGCGAATTTCTCCTTGCCTTCGAAGGGAACCTCCAGGGCCTTGATCTTGGCCCACTGGGGGTCATCCAGTCCCGCGGGGGCGGTCTTGGAGTAGACCGCCGTCAGCGTCTGTTTGGCGGCGCCGGTGACATCGCCGCTGAACAGCAGCGCCGCCGGGACAACCAGCAAAAGACTCAACACGGCCAAGCGTAATCGGCAGCTCATCGAGATCCTCCTTCAGGGATGTTGTCGCTCAACCCAGCTTGATCTGCACCAGCAGCTTTCCTTCTTCGATTTTGAACGGCAGCCGGGTTAGCGGTTTTTGCGGCGGCCCGCCGGCGGGTTTTCCCTCGGCGTCGAAAAATCCGCTGTGGCAGGGACAGAGAAACAGCTTCCGTCCGGGGTTCCAGATCACGCTGCAGGCCAGATGCGTGCAAGTGGACGACAAGACCAGCGGCCCGGAGGCGGGATCGTTCTTGGCCCAGACAAAGCCGCGCTGCGGCAGATCCTGCCAGCCGTCCTTCACGAGAAATTCAAAAGGAAGCATGGTGAAATCCACCGCGCCGAGCTGGTCGGGTTTGCCGAAATCGACCCACTTCACAACCCCTTTTCTGAGAGCGGGAATCACGACCGTGGACACGGTGGGAACGGCGAGGAGCGCGAGGCTGCCCCCGGCAACGAGCGCGGTGCCGAGGAAGGCGCGTCGTGACAGGAGACAGGAGGGATCGGGGTTTTTTTCGGAAGAATCGCGGCAAGATGTCATGGAACGATTGACCAAGGAGAAGAAATGACCGTTGCGGATCTCATCGCTATGTTTGTTAGTTGTCATGCCACAAAGTATATGTCAAGAAAAAATTATCGTTCCGGAAATGAATCCTTCTGAAAAAATCTCTCTTTGCGCTTGGCGACGCCGCCTAAACGCATCCTAAGGGTCTTGACTTTCAGATATTTTTGATTATTCTGAAATTTCTATTATTGCTTCAGAATCCAAAATAAAAAAACAGTCGGGAAGCGGCGTGGAAAATTTCTCGAGATGCGGCGTGGCATGCTGCCAGGTCGAGGCGATCATCAGCGTGGACGATAAGGGCCAGATGGTTCTGCCCAAGGCGGTGCGCGAGCGCGCGGGCATCCGGCCCGGAGAAAAGCTCGCCTTGATCGGCTGGCAAAAAGAGGGGGGAATCTGCTGCCTCGGCCTGATCAAGGCCGAATCGCTCGCGGAGATGGTGCAACAACTGCTCGGACCTTTGATGAAAGACATCACAGGCCCAACCGGGCCGAAGGCGGGAGACGACGGATGAACGAAAAAATCAAACAACAGGTGCGCGAAGGCTACGGACGGATCGCCCGGGGGGAGGATTTCTCCTGCTGCGGCGGGGGGTCTTCCTGCTGCGGCGGAGGCCTCTCGAGCCGCGGGATCGCCGAAAAGATCGGCTATTCCCCGGCGGATCTGGAGCAGGTGCCGGAGGGGGCGAACCTGGGACTGGGCTGCGGCAACCCGGTGGCTCTGGCCGCTCTTGCCGAAGGTCAGACCGTCCTCGATTTGGGATCCGGCGCAGGATTCGATTGCTTCCTCGCCGCACGCGCGGTCGGGCCGACCGGACGCGTGATCGGCGTCGATATGACCCCGGAGATGATCGCCAAAGCCCGCACGAACGCGGAGCGGGCGAAAGCCCGCAACGTCGAGTTTCGGCTGGGCGAGATCGAGGCGCTGCCGGTCGCCGACGGCACGATCGATGTGATCCTCTCGAACTGCGTCATCAACCTCTCCCCCGATAAAGCCCGGGTTTTCGCCGAGGCCTACCGGGTGCTCAAGCCCGGAGGGGTGCTCGCCGTCTCGGACATCGTTCTTAAAAAGCCGCTGCCGCCGGCGCTCGCCTCCTCCGTTTCCGCCTACGTCGGTTGCATCGCCGGTGCGAGCCTCAAGGAAGACTATCTCGCCCTGCTCGAGGCCGCGGGTTTCGCCGCGGTGGAGGTCGTCGAGGAAACTCCGTTTTACGCGATGGAAGAAGCCGCCGATCCTCTTTTAGAGAAAATCCGCGAAGAGGCGAGGCTCTCCAAACGGGAACTGGAGGCGGCGGCGCAATCCGTGGTGAGTCTCAAGCTGCGGGCGCGGAAAGCTCCTTGAAGAGGAAAGCCGCGCTTCGGGGACAAAGGGTGGAAAACTCGCTCGTCCGCCGGATCGCCTCCGGGGCCTCCTCCCGCGCGATCCCGCGGTATCCCCGGGAGCGGAAGAAGGTCTCCGCCGTCGTCGTGAGCAGATAGAGGCGCGCGACTCCCTGCCCGCGGGCGTGTCTTTCCGCCGCGGCGAGCAGCCGGGCGCCCAGCCCGCATCCCCGGTACCGGGAGTCGACCGCCAACGAACGCAGGAGCGCCGTTTTCCCGCAGATCTCCAGTCCCACCGTCCCCAAGAGGGTCCTCCCTTCGAAAGCGCCGAGAAACCGGGGGCCCGGATCTGCGGCGAGATCCGCCGCCGGCAGACCGCAGGACTCGAGCAGCCGACGGATCGCATCCCGATCCGATGCCGGACGGATCGTCGCGGTTCCGGCCTTGTCCGCCGACTTCATGTCCCGTCCCGCAGCAGGTTCTTCTTGAGCAGCTTCAGCCCTTCCTCGCGTGCCTGGAGGACCCGTTTCAACTCCACGCCGCCGAGCTCGGGCCGCCGCAGGATCTTTTCCGTGAGCGCCCGACGGTAGCGCAGGTACTCGTCTTTTTCCGAGATCGCCGCCGGAACTTCCTCCACGTGGAGGAAGTCTTCGATCGAGCGGTTTTTGCCGTTGCGGTTGCCCTCGGTCAGGTCCACCCGGAACCGGCCGTGGACGAGAAAACAATGCACCATCGGAATGTAGGGCAGGCCGAACTCCTCGAGCAGTCTGCGGGTTCCGCTCACGATTTCCTCGGTCATGGCGTAGATGCCGATGTGTTTGCGGATGTCGAGTCCCTGCTCCTGAGCGAGGGTCCCGATGACGGCGTGTTTGGTGGTGCAGGTGCCCATGCTTTCTTTGAAGAGGATCATCAGGTCGTCGCGATCGGAGTTGTAGCCGTAGGGAAGCTCGTGGACCCAGCGGCAAGCGTCGTGGAAACGGCGAAGGCTCCGCCGGAGAAACTCTTCGCTCACGGGCCCGACCGGTGTGAGCTCACAGTCCGGAAACACGGTGTACGGTTGCATGGGAATCCCTCTAGGGAGCCGCCCTGCGGCGGGTTGAGGTTCAAGCGGATGATAAGGCCGCATCGTTAAGAAACGATGAGACCCGCGGTCTTTTTCCTTCTTACTGCAGGGCGTTGAAGATCCAGCCGACGGCCAGGATTCCCAGACCGACGATGCCGACGAAGGAGCCGAGCAGCCGCGGCTTGAGCACACGGCGCAGAATCAGGATCTCGGGAAGCGACAGCGCGATCACGCTCATCATGAAGGAAAGCACCGTTCCGAGCGCCGCCCCCTTGCCGAGAAGCGCCTGGACGATCGGGATCATCCCGGCGGCGTTGGAATATATGGGAATCCCGATCCCGACGGCCAGCGGCACCGACCACCAGGCTTCCTTCCCCATGATCGCGGCGAGCACGGCCTCCGGCACGTAGCCGTGGATGAACGCCCCCACCGCAATGCCGAAGACGATCCATTTCCAGACCCGGCCGACGACGCTTCGAACGGCGTCGAACCCCGCCTGGAGTCGCTCCCGAAACGATCCGGGGCCGGTGGCGATCTCCACCTCGTTACGCCGCACGGCGGTGACCCACGGCTCGATATGCCGTTCGAGCCGCAGTCGCCCGAGCAGGAAGCCGCCGGCAATGGCGATCGCCATGCCGGTTCCGGCGTAGACCAGCGCGATTTTCCAACCGAGAAGCCCGTAAAGCAGCAAAAGCGCCACCTCGTTCACCATCGGGGCGGCGATCAGAAACGAAAAGGTGACGCCCAGCGGAATGCCTGCGGTGACAAAGCCGATGAACAGCGGGACCGCCGAGCAGGAGCAGAAGGGCGTGGCGACCCCGAGCAGGGCGGCGAGCACGTTTCCCACGGCCTCTCGCCGGCCGGCGAGGATGCGGCGCGTGCGCTCGGCGGTGAAGTAGGTGTTCAGGATGCCCACGGCGAAGACCACGACCGTCAGCAGCATCAACACCTTCGGCGTGCCGTAGAGGAAGAACTCGACTGCCGCGGCGAAATGCGAGCCGGCCTCCAGGCCGAACACATCGTAAGCCAGGGCATGCGCCGCCTGGGGGAGCGCTCGGTAAACCGTCCAACCGGCGCCGAGCACGACGAGGAACAGCACAGCCTCCCAAAGTCGGATCTTCCGCGAAACGACGTCGCTTGTCGGTGCCGCGGGCGTACCGGCCGTGCCGCAGCAGGAGGAAAACTCGGAAATCGGTTTCAATGACATGGGGACTCCTTAACGAATCGCTCCAAAAAGAGCGCTGGCTTGCGGGTCCGGGGGGTGGCTATTGCTCAACCGGCAGGCTTTTCCTTCCCCTCCCGGGGTTGTCGCGCCATGGCCGACCGGAGGGCCTCGCGGAGGATTTCGATCGGGTGGCGGACGGGATAGGAGAGAAGCTGCTCGAACTGCAGCCTGCAGCTCAGGCAATCGGTTACGATCGCCTGAGGATGAATCGCTTGGATGCGGCGCATCAAGCGTTCGCCGAGCGCGATCGAGGCCGCGTGAAAATCCTGTTTGAACCCCATCACGCCGGCCAGGCCGCAGCAGTAGAGGTTTCCCTCGAGAGCGGCCGTCTCGAGTTCCGGCACCCGCCGCAGCAGCTCAAGGTAAGGCCGGCCGAACTGCTGCTCCCGCTGATGGCAGGGCGGATAGTAGAGCGCCTGCAACGAGACGGGGGCAAAGTTGACCGCTCCTTCGCCCTCCCTGACACGCCGCAGGAGATATTCGCCGACATCGAAGACTTTCTCGGCGACGGCGATGCGCCGCACAGGGTCGAGCCCCGAGAAATAACCGTCGTCTTTAAGGATGTTTTTGAAGATGATGCGGTCGAAGACCTCCATCCCGCCCACAGGACGCCCCCCCGCGCGGGCGCGCGCCGGCACCTGGATGAAACGCGCGTCGGATCCCACGCGCCGCTGATAGGCTTCGGAAAAATAAGCCCCTTCGGCGATAAGCCCGCGCAGCATGAAACTGCAGGTCGGGCAGGAGCAGAGAATGTCGTATCCCTCCTCCACCGCCGCGGAAAGGACAGTGAGGTTTTGGGATGCAGCCCGCAGGGTGAACTCTCGGTCGCCCTCGAGGAAGGAAGGCATGCCGCAGCAGGCAAGGGGGGGGCAGAAAACGGACAAGCCCCAATCCTGCAAAACTTCGACCGAGGAGCGAGCGACCTCCGGGAAAAGGTAGGTCGCCGTGCAGCCCGCGAAATAGAGGACCCCCCTTCCAGGCGGAGCCTGCGGTTTTCGGTCAAGCCGGCGTTTCCGCACCCAGGCCCGGAAATCCTCCCGGGGGAAAGTCGGCAGCCGGCGCTCGGGATGAATCCCGAGCCACCGCTTCAAACGCCTTCCCGTCCGCGGAGAGGAGAGCAGCCGGTCGGTCAGGCGAGGGAAAGCGCCGCAGATTCTCCCCAGCCGCGCGACATCTTCGATCAGGCGCACGCGGGGGGGGAGCCCGTCGCGGGAGACGAAAGCGGTCTTGGCGCGGATAATGTCCGAGCGGATGTTGGGGCAGGGACAAAGGGCGCAGAAATTGCATTTCTCAACGAGCTCGCGCAGTTCTTCGGAGGAGGGCTGGCGGCCGGTCTCCATTTCCCGGTCATAGAGCCGGTAGAGTTCGGGGAAAAAAAGACAGGCTTCGTCCAGAATCGGGCGGCAGCAATCGCAGTCGGCGCAGTCGCGGATGATCCGCCGCGCGATCTCTTCCGGCGTATCCGCTGCGGGGAAGTCCTTCGCCTTCATGATGCCTTCAGGTTTTCCGGCCTGCGGCGACGCACGAAAAGCCGCCAGCAGCCGCAATCTCCCATGGACACGGGAAGTATCCTTCCTTCCGGTGGAATCTCTTCGAGAAGCCGGCGCTCGACGAACGGCTCGACGCCGGCGGCGTCCCATCGTTGGTAGGATCGGTTGTCGACGGGCTTGCCGATCCGACCGATCGGGCCATCGACCCCGGGTCATCAGCCGATGACGGTCTTCCCGGAAAAAACGCTCAGGATCCCTCCGCGGTCGGCGACGAACGCTTGCTGTTCGCTAGAAAGCTCGATGCTCCAGGATCGTTCCATCGCTTCCCCCCTTCTTCGGCCTTGCGCTTCGCCGACCCGCTGCGGCCGGCGTCGGAGCGGGCCGGGCGCCGACGAACCGCAGGGGCGTCCGGATGCACGACGTCCGTCGACCCTTCGCGTTTCCGCAGGCTTGACGGAGCATCCTGCAGGCCGAAGCGGACGAAGGAAAGCGCCCGTCTGACCGCAGGCGCGGCTTGCCGCCCGATCCGCCGGTAGTACATCCAGCGGCCCCGCTTCTCCACCGCGACCAAACCCGCGCGCCGCAGAATGCTCATGTGCTGGGAGACCGTGGAAGGCGCCAAGCGAAGCAGCTGCGCCAGCTCGCACGCACAAAGTTCTCTCTTCTCAAGAGCGAACAGCACGCGCAGCCGGTTTTCATCGGCGAGCGCCCGAAGAAGATGAACGAAATCCTTCATCCCGTCGTCCTGCTCGATCCCTCCCCTTGCGGAAACCTGCTTGTCCCCCGGGACCGGCCCCACTCAGGGCTTACAACTCAGGTAGCACACGCCCGCCGGCGTCTCGACCGCGTAAGGAAAGTATTTTTTGCGGAAAGCGAGCGCCACGTTGACCAGGCTGATCAGCACCGGCACCTCGAGCAAAGGTCCGATGACGGTGGCAAAGGCCTGCCCCGAATGGATACCGAAGATGGCCACGGCCACCGCGATGGCCAGTTCGAAGTCGTTGCTGCCGGCGGTGAACGCTACCGTGGTGGTCTGGGCGTAGTTGGACTTGATTTTGTAAGCGATGAAAAAGGTCACAAACCACATCAGGAAAAAATAGACGGCCATCGGCAAAGCGACGATCAACACATCGAGCGGCGCCTGGATGATCTTGTCGCCCTGGAGCGAGAACATGACGATGATGGTGAAGAGCAGGGCGACCAGGGTGATCGGGGAAATTTTGGGGATAAAGCGGGTTTCATACCATTGTCTGCCCTTGGCCTTGAGAAGAGAAACCCGGGTCACCACCCCGCCGATGAAGGGAATGCCCAGATAGATGAAAACCGTCTTGGCGGCTTCCCCCATGGAGATGCTCACATCCAGCCCCTTCGCCAGGCCGAGCCAGTTCAGCCCGAGGGTAATGAAGAGGTAGATCATCGGCGCGTAGAAAAGCACCTGAAAGACGGCGTTGAAGGCGACGAGCCCCACCGCCAGTTCGCGGTCGCCTTCCGCCAGTTCGTTCCAGACGATCACCATGGCGATGCAGCGGGCGAGGCCGACCAGGATGACGCCGATCATGTATTCGGGGTGATGGCGCAAAAACACGACGGCCAGGACGAACATCACCACCGGCCCGATGACCCAATTCTGCAACAAGGAAATGACCAGCAGCCTTTTGTGCTGCAGCACCTTGCCCATCTCTTCGTATTTCACTTTCGCCAGCGGAGGGTACATCATCAAAATCAGGCCGACGGCGATGGGAATCGAGGTGGCCCCGACCTGCATGCCGGAAATCAGCTCCGTGGCCGCCGGGAGGTAATATCCCATCAGGATCCCCGTCGCCATGGCGAGGAAAATCCACAGCGTGAGAAAGCGGTCCAGAAAGCTCAGGCCCTTGATGTTCGTCGCTTCCATCGCGGCCTCCTTTCCAATCCGACGCGCCCGCGAGGCTTTTCCACCGGCGCGACGAATATTTCGTCGGGCGACGAAATATAGAGAAGCCGAAAAATTCTGTCAAGCGGCGGCAGCGCGCGAAAAGACAACGAGGCGGCGTGCAGAACTCTGACCGAATGGCCGAAGGATATCGAGGCCGGCCCGCAACGGGGCCTCAGCGCCGGGGAATGCGGCGTTTGAGCCGCTCAATCGCCTCCGCCCAACGGCCCCGCCTCAGGATGCCCTGCAGGGCCGGCAGGCGCCCGCGGGTCGCCCGCTCGCCTGCGGCGATCAACTCCCGGACGGAAGCGAAGTCCGTCCAATGAAAGCCTCCCAGCTCGGGCTCGATGAGCACATCGCAGGCTCGTCGCCCGGCAGCGCGCAGATGCAGCATCATGACCTCGGTGGCGCGCTGAAGAACATCGATCCCGTCGCGCAGGGCCTGACCGGCCTCCAGGCGGGAGCCAACGTCGACTCCGACCACCGTTTCGGCGCCGAGCTCTCGGGCGACTCCTGCAGGCAGCGCCTCCAGCAGCGCCCCATCCGCCAGCAGCATCCCCTGATGGGCGACGGGCGGCATGAGACCGGGAAGCGCGCTGCTCGCCATCACCGCGCGATGGAGCGACCCCTCCCGCAGAATCACCCGGCGCCCCGCGACCAGATCGACAGCGGTGGCGGCAAAGGGGATCCGCAAATCGGCGAAGGTGAGATCCGGCACCAGGCCCGAGAGGCACTCCCGGACCTCGCGTTCGGAAAGAAGCGACCCCCGCAGAAGAGCGACGTTGAGCAGGTATTCCTTGGCCGCGAAATTTCCGAGGCGCTCGAGCACGCCCCCGCGGATTCCGGCTGCCGGCCGGCTCGGCTTCAGCCGACGAACCACTCCGGCCGCGACGCCGTCGGGGGCGAAGACCCGCTGCGCGGTCTGTTTCAAAACGTCCGCGTCGGGGCACAAGGCGTAGGCCGCACCGATCACCGCGCCGATGCTGCTGCCGACGATCAAGTCGGGGATTCGCCCTTCCTGCTCCAGGACGGCAAGCACGCCGATGTGGGCAAGCCCACGCGCTCCGCCCCCACTCAGGGCCAGCCCGAAGCGCAGCATCGCGGCCATGGCTTCCCTCTTAGGGCCGGGGAGGTAAAGGATCCGACGGCACGACCCGATCGGCGAGGGATGTCAAGCGCTGCATCCGTCGATAGAAAACGACCGCGGTCGCCATCTGAAAAACAAACGCCGGTGCCACGGCGGACTGCGCCAGCTCCGGCAGACTCAACGCCGCCACGGCTACGGCGATGGGAAGGTTTTTCATACCGGCGGAAAAGGTAAGCGCGATGTTTTTCGCCGGACTCAGAAACGTACGCCCGATCGCCCAGGCCGCAACAAAAAGAACCGGAAAGACGGCGGCCAGCGCACCCGCCAGCGGGCCGAGCACGGCCAGATTCGCGCGCAGCAGGGGTACGGAGGTGTTCACGGCCATGAACATCAGGATCACCGCCGCCGCTCCCGATAGGGCCGGCATCCAGGGAACCCACGGCGTCATGTCGCGCTTGCACTCCAGGATTTCGCGCACCAGCAGCCCGACCAGAAGCGGCACGAGGACGCCTTCCAAGACGCCGGCAAAGAGCATCCCGGCATTCACCGCGAGATAGGCCCCGGCGAAAAGCTGCATCAACAGGGGGATGAGAAAGGGGGCGGCGATCATCGTCGCGGCGTTGATGACGGTGGCGAGCGGAACATCCCCTTTGAGCAGCCCCGTCCAGACGATGGCCATGCCCGCGCACGGCACCGCACCGATCAAGATCAAGCCGGCAGCCAAATCCGGTGCGTCCGCCAACCACAACACGGACAAAACCCAGCAGATCAGGGGGGCGGCCGCAAAATTCAGGGCCAGGCCCAAGACGAAGGCCTTGGTTTCTTTCAGCGCCCGCCCGAGGCTGCGCAGCCTCAAGGAGAACCCCATGGCCCCGATCATGAGGAAAACCAGGCCGAAGGCGAAACGACGGATGAAGCGGCCCGGGGCGGGGCTCCATCCACCGCTCACAAGGCCGAGCAAAAGCGCAGCGACGATCAACTGGGAATACCGCCCGCGCACGAAATCGCGAATTTCCCGCTCATATTCACCCTTCCTTGCGTTCCGCCCCGGGAGTTTTCCTTTCTTCGGTGGCTTCCTCTGCTCCTCGCCGCCCGCCCGCCCACCCCCCGTCCGGCAGGAGGCGGCAGGGCGGCTGCGGGACTCCCTGCCCCGCCCGGGTGAAGACGATCTGCCAGAGTTGAATCGCCCGCGCCCGGAAGGCCCCGGCGCAGGAAAGGAGGTAGTAGTCCCACATCCGCTGGAAACGTGCGCCGTATTTCGGCTGCAACTCCGGCCAGGCCAGCTCGAAGCGCCGGTGCCAGGCCATCAGTGTCCGGTCGTAGTGGGGCCCCAGGTTGTGGACATCCTCGACGACGAAAAGCCCCTCGGCGGCGCGGGAGATCTGCGCGAGCGAGGGCAGCATGCCGTTCGGGAAGATGTAGCGCGTCATCCAGGGATCGCAGCCCCGGCGTGATTCGTTCGCTCCGATGGTTTGCAGCAGGAAGACCCCGTCCGCTGCGAGGAGGGAGGCGACTTTCTTCATGAAGCGGCGGTAGTTTTTGAAGCCGACATGCTCGAACAAGCCCACGGAAACGATCTTGTCATAGATCCCGTCGATCTCCCGGTAATCGGCCTCGACCGCCTCGATCGGAAGGCCGCGCCAAAACTCGCGGGCATGGGCGAGCTGCTCGCGGGAGAGGTTGACGGCCGTCACGCGACAGCCGCTCCATTCGGCCGCATAACGGGCGAATCCGCCCCAACCGCAGCCGATGTCCAGCACCCGGTCGGTGGATTTCAGCCCGAGCTTGTGACAGATAAGATCCAACTTCCGTCTCTGGGCCTCCTCCAGGTCGTCGCCGTCGCCGAAGAAGGCGCAGCTGTACTGGTTGTAGGAATCGAGAAAGGAAAGAAAGAGATCGTTTCCCAGCTCGTAGTGGTGATCGACGACACGTCGGGCCCGTGCGCGCGACTGGAGATTGACGACGAGCCCCGGCAGGAATCGCAGGAGAAGGCGCAAGCTTCCCCGCACGCGGCCCTCGATCCCGCTTCGCAGGAGGCGATCGAAGAACTCGTCCAGCCGCGGGCAGTCCCACCAGCCGTCCATGTAAGATTCGCCGAGACCGAGATTTTTCCCCGCGATCACCCGGCCGTAGAAGCGCGGCTCGTGGACCTCGAGATCCCAGGGTCGCCCCCCGCCTATCGTCACTCCGGCCGCGGCGAGAAGCTCGGTGACCAGCCGCTCCTCATGGCGCATCGCCGTTTGTCTCCCCCCGGGGTTGCCCACCCGCAGGGACTCCGGCGCACCCCGACAAAGGTTCTTCACGGGGACTTCCGAAGCCGCCGATCCCCTTGCGGGCATCCTCTTCGGCTCAAGCGAAGCGGTTGTCGTTAGGCGAGGCTTCGAAACCTCTGTCATCCGGCGCGCTCTCCGCCGAAGGCCGACCGGAAGGAGCGACTCTCTCGGAGCGGGAGGCGTCACGCTCGGCACGCCTCGCCGCCTCTTTCAGGCCATGGGGAAAAACCCCCGCTTTTCCAGTTTCCGGCCGGGAAGGAGCCGGGCATGGGGAAGGATCTTCAACAGAACCTCTTCGTTCATCGGCAGCCGGCGGCATGAGCCCTGGTTGCTGAAAATCACCTCGTCTGCGAGGCGCACCTCGAAGATCCCGTTGTGCCCGTCCACGAGTTCGGCCCGGAGGCCGAAGAAGGTTTCGATGGCTGCAGCCAGACTGACCGCACGCTCACGAAAGCCTCATTCCAGGCAGTAAAGAATACGGATGCGGGGCTCGCCGCCCGTCTTCGATTCCATACGGCTTTCTCCTTTCCTGAAGAAAATCGTAAAGTTCAGGCGAAAATCCGACGCAAGGCCTCTTCCAGGGGGCCCCACTCGTTTTCGAGAACCTCGATGCCGCGGGCCCTGAGCCATTCCTTGTGAAAGCTCCAGATTCCGTTACATACCACCTTGCCTACCTCCTGTTCCACGAGAAACCGACAGAGCTCCCAGGGGTCCTCGGCGCGCAGGGCCTGGAATTTCGGTCTCCGATCGCTCTTTGTCCCCTCGAGGAACAACACCTCGTCACAAAATCCGAAGCAGGGGGCGATCCGCTTGTTCAAGAGGATCACGGCGATCCGATCCACTCTAACCTCGCCTGGCCGGTTGCCTGGGAGCACCCCATCCCGTCCGCAGGATCAGCTATAACGATGCCTGGATGGTTATCGCCTCCGAAGATCCGCCCGAGGTTTTGAAACCCGGAAAGAAGGTCGCCCGCCCTGGGCTCCCCCGCGAAAGCCCTTCAAGCAAGATCTTGTCGAAAAACGACGTCATGCTTATGTTTCACGCACTGAAACATTCCGACGGCTTTCCGCTTTTTCCGGCAAACAACCCGGCACGCAGGCGCCTGGCCGACGTGAAGGTCGGCCGGCGGCAGCTGCGGTGATGCACTCCGGGGGGGTTGGCCCGCCGGATTGCGATCCCGCCTGGCATAAGCGTTGCTTGATCCCTGTCGCGTGACGCCGCGTGCCCCCATCGAAAAGGAGGTTCAGAGATGGCGACGCAAACCTCGGCAGACGTCCCCCGGACCCCCTTTCTATTTCGCCAATCCCCTGTCCCGACAACCGGAGGCACCCCTTTGAGGCGGACGAGCCAATTCCGTCGCGCCTGCCGCAGTTGGCTTTTCCCCTACCTGCGCTCGCGTCTGGCGGCCGACGGGTTCCACCCCGTGTTGTCCTTTTTCTATACCGACCTCAATTGCAACCTGAATTGCAGCTACTGTTACAGCCGGGGGAAAAACATCCCCGGGATGAGCTGGGAGACGGCTTGCGCCGCCGTGGAGTGGCTCGAGCGGCAGGGCTGCCGGGTGCTCGCCTATATGGGGGGCGAGCCCCTGGTGCGCAAGTCCTTCATCGTCGAGCTCACACGCCTGGCGGCGGACAAGGGCTTCTTCGTCTATCTGCCGACCAATGGCATCCTCATGGACCGCAATTTCATCGACGCGATCGGTGAAGCCGGAATCGCCGCCGTGAACCTCGCCGTCGACGCCATGGACGGATATGCGGGGATCCCCAAGAATCTGAAACGGATCCTCCCGCAGTTCGAGTACCTCGTCGAGCAGGAAAAACGTTACGGCTACCACACTTTTCTCAACATCAACATCACCGGCAAGAACGTCGAGGACGTGATGGCGCTGACGGAAACGGCTCATCGCTATGGGATCGCGACCGATTACCACATCAGCGAGCCGCCGCCGATCGCATACGAGGGCTTCGATCCCTCCCACACGGATGTCTGGATTCACGAATCGCAGGTCGCCGCCGTCGACGAGCTGATCGACTGGTTGATCGCCAAAAACCGCGCCGGCTACACCATGGTCAACTCGATCGCCCACCTCAAGGCGATGAAGCGCTTCATCCGCCGCGAACTTCCTCCCTGGCCTTGCCAGGCCGGGCGGATTTCCATGGTCATCCGGCTGGACGGGAGCTTCGCTCCCTGTTTCGAGTATTACGCGAGCGAGGAGGACTGGGGTGACTTCCGTCGGGGTCCGCGATTCGACGAGGAGCGGCTCGCGCGCCTCAAGGCGCGCTGCAGCCCGGGGTGCCTTTCGACCTGCAACTTCCAGGTGAGCCACTATTCGCAGTCCTGGTTGCGCTCGCTCCAGTGGGTGGCCAAACACGCCTACTCGCAGTGGTTCGGGGTCTCCTGAGCGATCGTCCATCCGAGGCGTTTTACGCGCCGCCCGCGAGGGGCGCCGCACAGCTCCCGCCGCGGACGAGGAGCACCGGTATGTCGCTGTACTCGGCAACGTTGCGCGAAACCGACCCCCAGAGTATCCCCTTCACCCGTCCCTTGCCGTGGGTGCCCATGAAGACAAGGGTGGCGTTTTCCTCGCGGGCAAGTTGAAGCAGGTCCGCACGCGGGTTGCCTACGGCGAGCCGCGTGCGCACGGCAAACCCTTCGGATCGCAAGCGCTGCTCCGTTTCTTCCAGCCGGCGGCGGTCGAGGCGTTCAAATTCCCGGAATTTCTCCTTGAGCTGCAAGGACATGGCCTTTTCCTCCATCACATGGACCACCACGATCTCCCCGATCCCGGAGCCCTTCAAACGGCGGAGCGCCTCCAGGGCCGCGCGCGAGCACTCCGACCAATCGACGGGAAACAGCACACGGCGGAACGGATCCCGGCAGGCGGCGCCCTCCGGGGATCCGCGGCCGCCGTAAACTTCGGGACACTTGGGAATGTAGACCGGAAACCCGCCGTAACGGACGAGACGGTCGGTGGTCGAGCCGAAGAGAATTTCATCGAATCCGCTGCGGCGCTCGCGCCCGCTGACGATCAGGGAGACGTTCTCTTCATCGGCCACCTGGAGAATCCGACGCCAGGGAACTCCGATCTCGATCCGGACCTTCGCCCGCAGTCCCTGTGCCTCGGCGATCCGGACCGCTTCATCCATCCGCGAGGAGAGCTCCGCCGCCAGGGAATCGAGCATCTGCCGCGCGTGCCGCCCCTTCACGGGGAAATGCTCATCGGCCCGGATCACATGCACCAAAACGATTTCTTCGGTTCCGACACAGCGGAGGTTGGTGACGCAGCCGAAGACCTCCCGGTAATAGGTTTCCAGGGCCGTGGCATAGAGAATCCTGGGAAACATGTGTCCTCCTTGTTGGCGCAAGGTCCCCGGTACCCCGCTCAGAGCAACTCCGGTGCCAGTTGCGCAGGTCCTCCCCGGCCCATGCTCCCAAATGCCTCCGGACGCCGTCGCCGAAGGCCTCTACGCTCGAAAAGCTCGCGGAGCGTTTCGGCTGCGGATGTTTCAAGCGCTGAAACTGTTTCGGCCGTCAGCACCCCCTGATGCAACAGGGTCACGCCTCCCCCACCTCTTCCAGGGGAGAGCCCAAACCCATCGCCTCATCGGAGTCCGCTACGCGGGCATCGCGACTCGAACCCCAGTCCAGGCACCTTTCGGTATCACATCTGGCACAGGCGTTGCTCCTCCCCCGAAGTGATCGTGTTGCTCCCAGCAAAAGGAGGAAGACCCATGAACAGCAGCCAAGTATCGACGTGGCGCAACTACCTCCCCTCGGGCGTATTGCTGGCGATCCTGATCGTCCTCACCGCCTGGTCCTTCGCCACCGGCATCGCCGGGCGCGGAGGTCCGCCGGTCGATGGCGGACGAGGGCTCGCTCTGGTCGTCATCGGTCTGGCGGCGGGTTTTTTGGGCGGCATCATCGGCACCGGGGGCTGCAGCGTGATGCTTCCGGCCATTCATTTCTGGATGGGCTATTCCACGCCGGTCGCCGTCGGCACGACCCTCTTTGCGGTCATTTTCACCGCGATCTCCGGCGGCTACGGGCACCTCGTCCGACGCAATCTGGACGTGAGCGCCACCCTTTGGCTGGGGGGGGCGGGGATCGTGGGCGTGTTGATCGGCTCCTGGCTTTTCACCCTCCTCAGCCGCCAGATCGCTCTTTTGGGATTGATCCTCGGATTGGCTTTTCTCTGGCCGGCCGTCCGCATGATCTGGGAAGGACTTCGCAAGGGGACGCACCCCGGTGCGGAGGGAAATTGCATCCCGCGCCATACCGGCGGCTGGGTCGCGTTCGGATTTTTGATCGGAATTTTCACCGGCATCGTCGGGCTGGGAGGCGGGTACGCCCTGGTACCGGGACTGATCTATCTTTTCGGCGCTCCGGTCTATGTCACCATGGGGACTTCGCTCGCCACGATGATCCCGCTGGCCGTGGTGGGCGGCGGCATCAAGCTGATCCAGGGCTACGTCGCCATCGGTGCCGGGCTGCTTCTCGCCGCGGGGACGGTCGTCGGCGCGCAGATCGGCGCAGCGGTGATCAAGAAGTTCAAACCGGCGACCCTGAAGCTGATCTTCGGCGTTTACTTTCTCTACGTCGCGGTGAAGTTCGTGCTGGCCTATTTCGGCATTCAGATCTTCTGAGGACTCCTGGTCCGCAGGCGGGTTTCCGGATGTAAACGGCCGGTCGGCAGGGGACGACGAGGATTCCCGCCCGCGGCCCCCGGAAAAGCGCAGGAAAGGAATCGGGGGCAGGAAGGCGGATTTAAGCTAATTTTTCGAAAAGAACAGGCGCCGGATCAACAGCAGACACAGACCGATGACCGCCCCCCAGAAAAGGAGGTTCAGCAGCGGGTGGGGGAAATAGGGGAAGCCGAAAAAAATCGGCGGGCAAGACCAGGAGTTCCAGGGCGGGAACCCCCGACCCCACGGCCCCGCCAGTGCCGTCGAGGCGCGCGAGAGACCGAAAAACAAGGTGCTCCAAAAACAGGATCGGCTGAACAGGCAAGGCTTCATTTTCGCAGGCCCTTTCACCGGGAGGGAAAGCCGCTTGGCTGCCGCGGCTTCTCATCGTGTGGAAATCATTCCGGCTCCGCCGCGTCGCTCCCTTCACTCCGCCGCAGGGAGGCAAAGCCAGCGGGGGTGTCTTCCCCGAGGCGTGCGCCGTCGGGCGCGGTCGGGTTGAAGCGGCGGGTCTTTCTCCAGGCACGGATGGCCGCGTCAAGGTCCTGAAATGCATCCAGCAGGATCAGGCCTTTGTAAAGGTGGGCGTCTTCCTGTTGCGGATTGAGGGCGATGGCCCGGTCCAAAGCCTCCAGCGCCTTCTCAGGCTTGCCGTCCTTCAGGTAATGGATCCCCAGTTCCGCCCAGATTTCGGAGCGCCGGGGATCGAGCGCCAGAAAATTCTCGTAGGCCGCCCCCGCCTCCGCGCTCAGGCCGGATTCGCTGTAAACGCGGGCAAGCGAAAGCCAGGCGCCGGAATGGCCCGGATTTCTCGCCACGGCACGTTCGAGAAGCAAAATCTGCGGCACCGGGAAAGATCGAACCATCGCCAACAGCCGGCTGTCGCCGAAAATCCATTGATCGATCACCCACGCCGCACCCAGGCTTCCGAAAAAAGCCCCGGCGCCCAAGAGGGCCAGGATCTTGCCCGAGACCGTTTTTCCCCGGCGGTCAATCGCGACGGAAGCCCCATACCGTGCCGAGATCATCGCCATCGTTCTCCTTTCTCCAGGGGGCCGGAGACAGGTTACCGCCAGAAGTCGCGGAGCTCTTGAGTCCGGTTTCAACCGGAGGTTGATCGGTGGGGGGGGGAAAGCCGAGGGCTCGATCCCCCCCGCTTCGGTGACTACTTTTTCTCCGGATTCGTGAGGACGTTGAGCATTTCCGCCCTCAGGTTGTTCGACTCCTGCTGGAGCTCATCAATCAGATCAAAGATCTCCTTTTGCAGCGCCGCCACTTTGGCCTGATCCGGGTTCGGGGCGAGCATCAAGGTTCTCAGCTCCATCTTTTTGCTGAAGAGCTGCTGCTGAAGGGGAACGGTTTTTTCATGGTGGGCCTGCTGGAGCGCCAGGATCCGGCTGGACTGCTCCGGGGTGAGGTTATGAACCATCGGCCCCATGCCGTAGAACTTGCCGCCCCAGGGCCCGGCGAAAGCTGCGGAGGTCACCAACGCCAGCGCCAGGGTAAAGCTCAGTGCAATCCAGGCTTTCGTTTTCATTTTCTTCTCCTTTTGAATGGATCGAGGGATTCCCCCTCCTTCGCAATCAGTTTTTACCTTCTACCATCGGCCGTACATGCGGCCGCCCTTGCCGAATCCGCCGCCGTAGCCCAAGCCGGGCATCAGGGCGAGCTGCTCCGGAGTCAGCAGTTTCCGGACCGCCAGCTGATGCTGCGTGGCCTTCTCGCGCAACTTCGCCTCGAGCTCCAAGATCTCACGCTGCTTGGCATTGACCTTGTCCGCATCCGGGTTGGGCTGGGACCACAGCAGCCGCATTTCCGTCCGCTTGCTGAACAGTTGGCTCTGCAGGGGAGCGATTTCCTCAAAATAGGATCGCCTCAGGTCCTGGATCTTCTGCGCCTGCTCCGGGGTGAGGTTGGGAGCCCCGGCATACGGCACGCCATAACCCGGGCCCATGCCCCCGCGTCCCCATCCGCCCATTCCTCCCGGGCCGGCTACAGCCCACGAGGCGACGAGAACCAGCGCCGCAGCGATGAGAAGCGTGTGTGTTCTTTTCATTGCGATCATCCTCCTTTCGGTTGGGTTTTGCCGCTCTTCTTTGCAGATCACATGCCAGAAGCCCTTCAAGGAGAAATTCGTCATATAAAATATCGAATTATAATGAAAAATTATCTTTTGCAGAAGTTGACGGTGGGGCCGGGAATGCGGAAAAAAATGTCGAGGATCTTGCCGCGGCTCAACCCACGGTTGCTGGAATAGTACATTTTTTCAATATATTATGTAGCTCTGAGAGCTCGACAAAAAAAGAAGCGCTCGGGAGTTAGGGACGTCGAATGACCAAAGAGAAGAGGAAAAGCGCAGCCGTTATCACGAACCCAAACTTTTGGATTGCTGGAGGAAACTACCACCTGCCGCCGTGCATACGGCCCTTGCGGCCGGCCCCCGGGCCGTGTTCCGATCCCGTGCCCATGCCATAGCCCCGCGATTGCAGGCGCTCGCGCTGCTCGGGGGTGAGCAGGGATTGCATTTCGAACCGCTGTCGGGTCGTCATTTCCCGCAGACGAAGGTCCAGCTCGGCCAGTTCGCGCTGCGTGGCGAGGATTTTTTCCTGATCCGGATTGGGATTCGCCCAGAGAGCGCGCAATTCGGACCTCTTGGCGAGTCGCCGGTTTTGCAGCGGAGCCGCTTCAGCCCGATGCTTTCGGCGAAGCTCATCGATCTTTTGCCTCTGCTCGGGGCTCAGGTCGAGTATCTCGGCATAACGCCCGCCGGAGCCGGAGCCCAAGCCCTGTCCAGGTCCCATGCCGCCCCCCACCCCTTCGGGCCCAGCAATGGCGATAGACGTGCTGATCGCCAGAGCCCCCAATACAATCGCTGCTTTTTTGTGCCGCATGGCAAGAATCCTCCGTTTTCGACACCATGGGTCTCCGCATGGTGGAAAGCCTGCGTGCCGGAATTTACCAAGACCTGCGAAGTTGGGAAAATTCAAAACAAATTAGATCAAATCAACAAATTTGAAAATAACAAGTGCAGAAAATTGCCGGATTTCCCGTCAGCGGCGATTTTGCCGATCCGGGGAAACCCGGCGTGCCTTCTTGCCCGCAATCGGGAAAGAGAGTAGGCTGCATTCAGGGAGTCGTCCATGATGGCGCCAAAAACGCCTCCGCCGAGTCCGGATCCTTCAAGGGAGAAACGGCTGTTTCTTCAGCCGCTTGCGGTCGTCGCGATTTCCGTCGTCATCAGCCTTCTTTTCTGGGCGACAGCGATGTTGACCAGCCGCCGGCTCGAGGAGGCGCTCCTCGAGGGTGTCCATGCGCGCGCGCGCTCCATCCTTCAGGGGATCGAACTTCTGGCCGAACGCAAGTTCGAGCGCTGGGAGAAGCTGTTTCAGGCGGGAGGAGCCGACCCGTTCGCTCTGGATCCTTCGTTTGAAGAAGTCTTTGCCCTGCGGGAGGTGCTGGTTTCCGATCTGCTCTCCCGGGCGATGGAACTGGATGGTGCCCTTTACGCCAGCTCGAGTCCGAAAGAGGTCCTCGCCGAAGCGCTCGCTTCGCGGGAGATTTCCGCCCTGGCGGTTTTCGATGCGACGGGCCGAGCCCTTCACATCAGCGGCCGTCTGCCCACGGCGTTTCCCCTCGAGCTTTTCGAGCTTCTGCCGCCGGGGGAAGAAATCGCCGTGAGGCTCGAGGCGGAGGAACCCTTCGCCCATGGCTATGTCGGGCTGCGAAGGCGCACCGCCGGCGGGGCGGTATTTCTTTTTTTCGAGCGCGAGGGGATCCGGCGCTGGACGCTCCGGCGGGCGCTCCGTGAGGCGGCCGAAGAGGTCGGCTGGCGAGAGGAGGTCGCCCATCTGGTTCTCTTCGACGACGGCGGCCGCACGATCGTCGCGTTGGGCGACACCCCGGAAAATCGGCCATCGGTCCCCCCGCCCGCGGAAGGGGAAATGCGCCGCCTGCCCCAAAAAGAAGGCGATCTCCTCGAGGCGGCGCGTCGCATCCGTTTCGAGGGCGAAAGTCCGTTTCTCGCGCGGATCGGGCTGCGCGCCCGAACCCTCGATGAACTGCTCCGCGACCATCGCCGCAGCGTCTATCTTTCCGCGGCGCTGATGGTCGGCCTGGGGCTGCTTTTCATCCTGCTGCTCACATGGAATCAGAACCGTCACCTGCGTCGGATCGAGGCGCTGCAACGACGCCTGCACCAGACCGAACGCCTCTCCTCCCTCGGAAAACTCGCCGCCGCCGTCGCCCACGAAATCCGAAACCCCCTGAACGCCGTCAGTCTCGCCATTCAGCGCCTGCAACGCGAAGCCGAGACAGGAAGAGGAAACCCGGCGGAAACGGCAAAGCTCCTGCAAACCGTCCGCAGTGAAATCCGGCGGCTCGACCGCATCGTCGAGGATTTCCTCATGCTGTCGCGCGCCGGCCGGATCGAGCTTCGCCCCGTCTCCCTGCGCGCGCTAATCGAATCGCTGCTCACCCTTCTCGGTGAGGAGGCCGGCGCGCGCGGGGTGACCCTGGAATCCGTCTTTCCGGAGACGGATCTCGTCCTGACCGGTGATGAAAACCGTTTGCGGCAGGCGTTGCTCAATTTAATGAAAAACGCGCTTGAGGCCTTGCCTCAAGGCGGCACGGTTTGCGTCGCCCTTCGGAGTCGCCCGCCCGGGGAGGCCGAGATCGAAATCCGCGACTCGGGAGTCGGCATCCCGCAGGCGAGCCTGGCCGCGATCTTCGACCCGGATTACACGACCAAGCCCGGCGGCTTGGGTTTGGGGCTTCCCATCGCCCTGCAGATCATCCGCGCCCATGGGGGCGAGCTCGCGGTGCACAGCACCCCCGGAGATGGTACGGTTTTCACGCTCCGGCTGCCTCTTGCGGGAGGAAACTAGGGAGAATCTCATCCATGCAGGCGCTCGATATCCTGATCGCCGAAGACGAGCGCGTCCAGCGCGAAATGCTGCGCGATTTCCTCGCCGGCCAGGGCCACCGCGTCGTGGAAGCCGAGAACGGAGCCGTCGCTCTGGAAAAAATCAAGGCTGCGACCTTCGATCTCGCGATTTTGGATTACCGCATGCCCGACCGGACCGGCCTTGAGGTCCTCGAGGAGGCCCGTCGGCTCAACCCCGAGCTCGACGTGATCCTCCTGACCGCTTACGGCACCGTGGACAGCGCGGTGGCGGCCATGAAGGCGGGAGCGGCCGACTATCTCGGAAAGCCGCTCGACCTGGAGGAACTGCTGTGCGTGATCGAGCGCATCGCCCGCCACCGCACCTTGCAACGCGAAAACGAACGGCTCCGCGAACAGCTTGCCGAAAAGGGTCTGGAACCGGAAGATCTCGTCTTCCGCAGCCCGCAGATGGCC
The DNA here is from genome assembly GCA_964596545.1 of uncultured Desulfatibacillum sp. Lineage (GTDB taxonomy): Bacteria > Desulfobacterota > Desulfobacteria > Desulfobacterales > SpSt-501 > SpSt-501. Next base: position 48,114 of record CAZQUP010000005.1, read on the forward strand.
GAACTGGTCAACCTCGCCGGTCGTGTGGCCGCCAGTCAAGCCACCGTTCTCCTGCGGGGGGAGAGTGGAACGGGAAAGGAGCTCTTCGCACGCCTCATCCACCGCCTGAGCCCGCGCGCCCCCAAACCGCTCATCATCGTCAACTGCGCCGCGCTCAGCGAAACCCTGATCGAAAGCGAGCTCTTCGGCCACGAGCGCGGCGCCTTCACCGGCGCCACCCAGCGCCGGATCGGCCGCTTCGAGCAGGCCGACGGCGGAACCCTCTTTCTCGACGAGATCGGGGATGTCTCCCCCGCCGTCCAGGTCAAGCTGCTGCGCCTGATCCAGGAAGGGGAATTCCAGCGCGTCGGCGGAAACCAGACGCTCCGGGCCGATGTACGCCTGATCAGCGCCACCCACCAGGATCTCGAGGCCAAAATCGCCTCCGGCGCCTTCCGGGAAGACCTCTACTATCGCTTGAACGTCGTTTCGCTGTCCATTCCGCCGCTCCGCGAGCGCCGCGCCGACATCCCGCCACTTGTCGAGCATTTCGTCGCCCGCTTCGCCCGCGAAAACCGCAAGGCCGTAAAGGGGGTGAGCCGGGAGGCGATGGACCAGCTCGTCAAGTACGACTACCCGGGCAACGTCCGCGAGCTCGAAAACATCATCGAGCGGGCCGTCGTTCTCGCCCGGGGAGAGCTCATCACCACGGAGGAGCTGCCCTTCGGTCGCCGGCAGACCGGCGAGGAAGCCGCGGCCGCGCGGCAAAGCCTGCGTCAGGCGTTGGAGCATCTCGAACGGCGCATGATCACCGAGGCCCTGGAAGAAGCCGGTGGAAACCAGAGCCGCGCCGCGGAGCGGCTGGGCTTGAGCGAGCGGATGCTGCGTTACAAGCTGAAAAAGTACCGCCTCAAGCCGGCTTGAGCGGCGGGCTTTCGGGTTACTCCCTGTCGCAAGAGTTGGGGGAGAGGCCGTATTTGCGCATGCGGCGCCAGAGCGTCGTGCGGCTGATTCCGAGGGCACGCGCCGCGGCGAGGCGATTTCCCCCAAAGCCGGCAAGCACGGTGCGGATCTTCTCGGCCTGAGCCGCGCTCTCCGGAGACGGGCAACAACGGCTTTCCGCGACCTCTTCGCGGATTTCCTGCGGCAGGTGTTCCGGCCGGATCAGCTTTTCGCGGCAGGTGACAAACGCGTACTCGATGATGTTTTCGAGCTCGCGGATATTTCCGGGGAAAGGGTAGTCGAGAAGGATGTTCATCACTTCCGGGGCCACTCCCTGGATCTCCCGGCCCTTGATCATATTGAACCGGCGCACAACGTGGTCAACCAAGAGGGGAATGTCCTCCCGGCGCTCGCGCAGCGGCGGAAGGCTCACCTTGACGACGTTCAGGCGGTAATAGAGATCTTCCCGGAACCGCCCCTCGCGCACCTGGGCCTTGAGGTCCAGGTTGGAGGCCGTCACCAGCCGAAAGTCGGAGCGCAACGGTCGATTCGACCCCAGGGGAGTGAACACTCCGTCTTCGAGCACACGCAGCAGGTCGGCCTGGAACGCCGCCGAGGTGCTGCCGATTTCGTCCAGAAACAGGGTTCCGCGGTCAGCGGCCAGGATCCTGCCGGACTTGTCGCGCACGGCCCCCGTAAAGGCGCCCTTGGCGTGGCCGAAGAGCTCGGATTCGAGGAGCGTATCCGGCAAAGCGGCGCAGTTCACGGCGACGAAGGGGCCCTCGCTCCGCCGGCTGAGGCCGTGGATGGCCCGGGCGATCAGCTCCTTTCCCGAACCGGTCGGTCCTTCGATCAAAACCGCACTGTCGCTCATCGCGATGTCCGGCAACAGAGCGAGCAGGGCGCGTATCCGCGGGTGGCGGCCGACAATGTCCTCCGGAGCAAAGCGTCGATCGATCTGGCGGCGAAGCTGCTCGATCTCGGTGAGGTCGCGGAGCGTCTCGACGGCCCCTAGGATCCGGCCGTTTTCGTCTTTCAGAGGGGCCATATTGAGGCGCACCATGACCCGTCCCCCGCCCTTGGCGATCAGGACGACGCGCTGGTCGGCGGGGGGGCCTTCGCCCTGCAGGCAGTCATCGAGGGGGCAGCGGCGGGCGCACAGATCGGCCCGCAAAACGTCGAAGCATTTGCGTCCCACGGCCTCGGCGACCGAAAAACCGGTGATCCGCTCGGCGGCGGGATTGAGGTAGGTGACCCGCTTTTGCGCATCGATCGTGACCACGCCCTCGCTCACGCTTTCGACGATCGTGCAGCAGTGGGTGGGCGATAGGGTCAGGAGCCGGAAACGCGCCAAGGCGACTCCTTTCGCGCACGGAGCGCGGCTTCGCCGCCAACCGGCGGCGAAGGCCGGGCTCAACGCCTTGCCTGCGCTTGCCCTCAAGGGCAGACGATGATGTTCCGCGCCCAGAGGCAATCGCCGCAGGTGGGATGGCGGTTGCCGAAGCAGTCCTCCTCGTTCGACTCGGAAAAGTCGCAGCCGCCGCAGTGGACGCAGGGGGAAAAGTCGAAATCGAGCACGCGGCGGCGGAAGCTTCGGTATTCCTCCCGGTTCCAGATCGCGGCGATCTCCTCGGTGGCGATGTTGCCCACCACCCAGCGCCGGATCCGTTTTTCGCGCCCCAGGACGAAGCAGCGGTAGGAATGCATGAGGGGAATGCAGGGGCTGACGCCGCCGTCCCAGGCGACGGCGGCGGCCCCCTGCTCGACGAAGCGGCAATGCCCATCGGCCTGAGGGTTGCGCGGCCGCGGCGACAACGGCTCGGCCGCGCAGCCGGACCAGAAGAGCTCGTTCAGGGCCTGGAGATTCTCCGGCCGGGCATCCACCCGCGGGGCGGTTACCCGCGGGTGGAAGGGAGAGCCGCTGGTCGTCCAAGGCTTTTCGGCCGACATCCAATAGAGGATTTCCTCTTTCAACTCCTCCGTATAGGGCATCAGGTTCGTGAGGATGATGAAAGCGGCCCCCATCTCGAACGAGAGCCGTCGAAGCCCCTTCAGCTCACTCAAATTTTCGCGCGTGAGCACGAATTCGATGCCGATCTCGGGCTTCGCCCGACGCCGTTCGTGGCGCAACAGGCGCAGCTCACGCAAATTCTCCTGGACCGCCTTCAGATCCGCCCCCCCGTGTCCAGCGGCGTGGCCCGCGGGGGAAACCCCGTCCACGGAGACCACCAGGCGGTCCAGACCGGCCGTGAGCAAATCGAGGGACATCGGACGCGAAAGCAGCAGGCCGTTGGTGACGAGCTCCGTCTCCGCGCCCAGGGCGGAGGCGGCGGCGACCATCTCCGCGATCCGGGGGTGCAACAGGGGCTCACCCATGCCCCAAAAAGACATGGCGCGAAACGAGGGGACCCGCTGAAGCGATTCGATCAGGCGCTCGAAAAGGTCCATCGCGAGGGTTCCGCTCGGCTCATCCCAACTTCTGCGGATACAGCTCCGGCAGTCGAGGTTGCAGCGTGTAGTCGGCTCGAGATAGATTTTCGCAAGCGGGGGATCCTGGGGAAAAACCAGCAACCCATGCGGGCCGGGGCGGACTTCCACCGCCGCTCCGGGCTTGAGACCCCAGCGTCTCCTGAGGGCCTCGGGAAGCACCAAGCGCCCTTCGGCGTCAAGTTCCAGGACAAGGGAAGGATCGGTCTCAGACATGGGATCGGCTCAATCGTGGGGACCTCACTTCGTCTTGCCGGTTTTTGCGCCGGCAGGTGCCGCGGGAAGGCCGAGCCTGCGCCGCAGCTCGGCCTCCTCGAGAAGTCCGGAATGATAGCGCGCATCCGGGAAAATGTAGGTCGGCGTTCCGCTCACCCCTTTCCGGGAGAGAAGCTCGCGGGTTTCCTCGACCACGCGCTCGCCCTCGGCACACTGGTTTTCGGAGAGGTAGCCGTTGTGGAAATCATCCAAGGATTTCTTGTCGCAGATCACGGCGATCGACTGCGGCCGCGAATCCTTGTAGGAGTCCAGCGGGAAAAAGAGGATCCGCGCCGTGATCTCCCCCTGGGCGGCAAGCTTCTTGAGCGTCTCCTCCCCTTTTTTGCAATAGGGGCAGTGGGGATCGGTGGCGTAATAGAGGGTCTTTGGGCCGTCCCCCAGGCGGATCGCGGTGAGCGCCTCGAGCCGCTTCATCTCTTCGGTCGTGAAAAAATTCACCTGCTCGATCTTCTCGCGGGTCAGATTGCGGCCGCTTTTCGCCTCATAGAGCTGCCCCATAAGGAGATAATCGCCCGAGGGGCCGGTGTAGAAAATGTGGACCCGCTGATTCAGCCGCACCTGGATCTCGCAGAGGTTCTCGAACTCCGTCGGCTGAAGCGCAACCAGGCTCCGGTCCGGGGCCTCGAAGCGCGAGATCACCTGCTGGATCTTCTCGCGCGGCGGGCACTGCGCGTCGGCCTTTCCCGCAAAAAGCGCGATCGAAGCGATCATCCCGGCCACCGCAAGGGCTTGGCTTCGTTTCACGGCCGTTCTCCTTTCTTCGACCCCATCGTCGGCTGCCCCGTCTCTTCCGCGCCCGACTCAGCGGCCGGGGAAGCCCGTCTCCACGGGCAGGTTCGCCTCCCGCCACACCGTCCAGCCGTTCACGAGCACGCGGGCATGGCGGAAACCCGCATCGCGGAAAAACAGGGCGAGCTCGTGGCTCAAGGAACAGGTCTCCCCGTCGCAGTAGGTGATCACCGGCGTCTCCAGATCCAGGTCGGCCGTTTCCTCAATAAACCGCAGATCGACTTGCTGAAGCGGAAGGCTGCGGGCTCCGCGGATGTGGCCGCGGGCGTATTCTTCGGGAGGCCGCGCGTCGAAGAAGACGGCGGCCCGCGTAAAAAAGAGTTTTTCCGCTTCCTCGAGCGCGATGTCCATTCGCTCGCCGGTCGGAGTCGTGAACCGTGCGGCAGGCGAAAAATCCCCCACCAGGGGGATCCCGTCCGGCCGCAGGGCGTTCACCGAAAGCGCGACGGCTGCACTCCAGACCAAAAGGGCCGCCGTCTGCCAGACGGCCTGGCTCCACGCCGACGACGAGGTTCCGGGGCTGCGGGCCCGCTGGCGCTCGAAAGCGGCCATGAAATCGTTTTCTGCTCCTTGCTCGAATTCAAGAATCGAAAGCAAACCGGCTCAGATAGGCCTCCAACTTCCCGCGGGGCTCCTCGGCAAGCTCGGGGCAATCGGCGGCCGACTTCACCCCCTCGGCGGCCCTGGCGGCGAAGACCATGCAGGTCGGCTCCCCGCAACGGCGACAATTGGTCCGCGGCAGCAGCTTCAGGATCTCGAGCACCTGGGGCTTGGGCGCCCCTTCGAAGCTCGGAGTGATCGCGGCGCGGTTCTCCCAAGCCTGGTTGATCTCGCGCTTCAGCCATTCGAGAACCTTGTCGGCCTCGGCCTCGTCGTTCAGAGCGTTGACGGCGATCTCGCGGCCATGGATGGTGATCAGGCGGCCGCGCGAACGCAGCACGAGCGCCGGCGGATCCTTCAAATACTCGAACCCGCCCAGGACCGCGTTCAGATAGGGCAGCACCGCGGAGACATCCTGATGCAGAGTCGCAATGCAATGCAGCGACTCAAAGCGCGGATTGCACTCCGCGCGGAAAATCCTCTTGGTGTATCCTTCAAGCAGCATACGACCTCCTCCCGGCAAACACGCCGTTTCGCCGGCCGGGCTTTTTCAGGAATGCGCGGGGCCGTAGCCGACCTCGAAGACAGGCATTCAATGGCGCGCGAGCGCTTTTTCCACCCGCTTGAGCAGCTCCTCGCGCAGGAAGGACAGCGCCTCCTCGGCCTGCCCATCGAAGGCGATCGCTAGCAGCCGCTGCACCTCCTCGGGCCCGAGCGCAATCAGAACCGGTTTCAACGGAAAGCTCACTTGCTCCCCCTTACGCTGGGTTTCCCGCTCGCCGGTCATTTTGCTATTCGACCACACCGGTCACCATCACCTGGAGCGCCGGACGGGCGGGGTGATCGGTTTCGATCACCACCATGTCGGCGATCCGGCCGGGCTCCTTTCGGGTGCTGAAAATCGTGAGCTCGTAGACCGTCCCCGAAGGACCGCTTTTCTGGGCCATCTGAAAGCGAATGTCGCGTCCTTTCACCGCCCGGAGGTTCCGGATGGCAAAGGGCCGCTCGGAGCGCGGCAGGATGCGGGCGACGGCGCTCGCCGTCTCTCCGGCTTTCGCCCGCAACAGGACGCTTTTGGGCTGGATGTCGGCGAAGGCCTCCACCCGCCCGCTGAGCATCAGCTCCAGAACGGCGGCGTTGGGGTCGTTGGTGTGCACCACCACCGCTTCGCGGATATCCCGGCCGGCGTAGCCCGCGGTCTTGAATTCCACCCGGATTGTGCCCTGGCCGCCGGGAGGGATGAGCCTCGTCGACGTGGCCGCCGTGCAGCCGCAACCCGTTTTCACCTTTTCGATCCGCAGCTCGGCCGCCCCGCGGTTTTCGACCACGAATTCATGCCGCACGAGGTCGCCCTCGATGGCCGTGCCGAAGTCGTGGTGGGGCTTGAGCACGACAACGGCGGGGGAGCCGGCCTGTGCCACGCCGCTCCAGGCGGACAGCCAGAAGATCGCCAGCAGCAACGGCACCGTTTTGCCGGCCGCCCGACGGGCAAAAAAAACGCCGTAAAAAAGCCTCAGCGCCACGGCGAGAAACAGGCCGTCCCGCAGCAAAACCCAGGGGGTCTCCAGCGCCGGGCCTTCGCTTCCGGTGCTGAAGCAGCCGCAGTGGACGTCCAGGCCGCGGGCGGCGTTGAAAGCAAGCGCACCGACAAAAACCAGCAGCAGACCGTTGGCCGACAACACGGCGCCGGGCAGACAGAAACCGGTGATCAAGCAGAGGCCGAGGAAAAGCTCCATCCACGGAAGCACCAGCGCGACCGGATGCACGAGGGCATCGGGGAGGATTTGATAATTGTAGACGTCCTTGGCGAAGGCCGCCGGGTGGGCGATCTTGTCCAGGCTCGCGTAAACGAAGATCCCCCCCAGGATCAACCGGGCCCCGAGCTGCATCCAATCGGCGGCCCCCCCGCGGAGTCGACGCCCGGACTCAGTGTGCATGCCCAGCCTCCTTTCCGTTGAGGCAAGAAAGGCCGCAAAGGAGTTCGCCGTTTCCGCAGTCCGCGGTTTCAAACTGGAAGACCGGATGATCGATCCCGAAGCGCTCGCGGAGACGGCACCGCAGCGTCCGTGCCAGAGCTTCCGTGCCGCTGACCGCCTGATCGGGCACGACCACGTGACAGGAAAAGGCCACGCCGCTCGAGGAGAGATTCCAGGCATGGAGGTAGTGCACGCTCTGGACGCCGGGGACCTCCTCAAGATAGCGCTTCACGGCTGCGAGATCCAGCCCCCGAGGCGTCGAATTCATGAGGATCAGTCCCGATTCGCGGGCGATGCTCCAGGAATTCTTGAGGATGAAGATCACGATGGCGAACGACAGCAGCGGGTCGAGCCAGTACCAGGGCCGCACGGTGAGAATCGCCCCTCCGATCAGCACGGCGATCGAGGTCAGCATGTCGCCCACCATGTGCCAGAACGCGCCGCGTACGTTGAGGCTGTGCCGGGCGTCCCGATGGAGAAGCCAGGCCGACAGGCCGTTTCCCGCAACCCCCACCGCGGCAAGCCCCATCACAATCCCCCCCGCCACCACCGTGGGATGCCGCAAGCGATCGACGGCTTCGACGAGGATGACCGCCGAGGCTCCCGCGAGCAAGGCGACCTGCACGAGCGCGGCCAGCACCTCGGCACGCCGATATCCGAAGGTGTGCCGCACGGAGGCGCCGCGCCGGCCGATACGGAAGGCGAAATAGGCGATCATCACGGCCGCGAAATCGCCGAAATTGTGCGTGGCATCCGAGATGAGCGCCATGCTGCCGGAGGCGAGTCCCCCCGCCACCTGAGCAAGAGGGATCAAGAGATTCAACCCCAGGGTGGCGAGAAGGCGCGTCCCGGTGTGCCCGTCCCCCTCTTCGGCGGGATCCGACCCGCAACCCCCGCCCGAGGTTGCCGCGGGCGGAGTTTGGGGCGAAAAGCCGTGCAGCATGCTCATAAGGAGAGTTTTCCCCGCCGCCGGTGCACCGGCGGCGAAAATCATGCCGACCAGAGAAGCCAAAACGGGTTGAGCAGAAAGTAAATCCCCAACAGGCCGATCACGGCCCCGGCCGCCTTGCGGAACCAGGCGCCGGCCCCCTGCCAGGCGCTGTTTTCGACGAGCCGCCGGACGGCCGCGGTCGAACTGCCGGCGACGGCGATCGGCAGGCAATGACCGATCCCGAAAAGAAGGATCAAGGCGATCCCTTGGAGCGGCTCCCGCTGAACGGTGATCATGGCGAGAATGGGGGCGATGAATCCGAAGGTGCAGGAACCGGATAGGATGCCGTAGCCCAGCCCTAAGGCGAACGCGCCGCTGCGGCCCCGAAAATTCAATCGGTAGAGCAGGCTGCCCGAGGCCGAGCAGGACTCGACCCCCATCATGCCGAGCGCGACCCAGATCAGGACCGCACCGACGAGGATCTGCCACCAGGAACCGATGTCCCCCAACATCAGGCCGAGAAGCGCGCATGCCGCTCCGATGAGGCCGATCGTGAGAAAAAGCCCGGCGCTGAAGAGCCCGGCGTAGACCGCGGCCTGCCGGGGAACAAGCGCCTTTTCCTGGCCGCCGACGTAGGCGACGATCAGCGGGATCGAAGCGAGATGGCAGGGGCTGAAGAGCACACTGACCATCCCCCAGAGGAAGGCCCCGGCGGCGGCAAGCCCGCTTCCACCGACCATCCACTCGTTGGCGGCAAGAAAGAGCGCTTCCAGCACGACACGCTCCTCAGCGGATCCCCATCTGCGCGAGCACCCGGTTCACCTCGACCTCGGGGAAAAACCCCTCGTGGCGGAAGACCTCCTTGCCCTGGCGGTCAAAAAAGACCTGGACCGGAATCGCCCGGATCCCGTATCGGGCGGCAAGAAGTTTCTCCTCGCCCACATGAACGAAAACGACGTTCAAGTGCGTCCCGTGGGTTTGCCGCAGCTTTTCGAGGATGGGCTGCATCATGTCGCAGGGCACACAGCCGGAAGCCCCGAACTCCACGAGTGTGGGCTTCCCGGAAAAACGCGCCCGGTCGACGGGATTGTCCTGCGCGAGCTCGGCCTTGCTTTGGAGCCAGGAGGCATTGACCTCCAGGGGAACCCTTTTTTCGAGGGCGGCGAGAAAATCGACGACAGCCTGCTCCTGCTTTTGCTGCAGGAGCATCTGGCGGATCGCCCCCGAGACCTGCTCGTAGGGCGCCCCCCCGATCATCTCCCGGTTCTGTTCGTAGAAGGCTCGGACTTCGGTCTGGGAGACGCTCGCTTCGGCGCTCAGGCGACGGAAGAGAGCTTCGACCGCCTGTTCGTCCGATACCCCGGGACCTGCGAGTCCCTGGCGCTTTGCTTCGCGAACGAGGATCCGACGGCCGGCCTCGCGCTCCAGGAGAAAGAACCGGTTTCTTTCGAGCTGAGTCCTCCAGTCCGAAGGCGCCTCCTGCAACAGCCGCTCCAGCTCCTCGGCACGGATTTCCAGCTCTTCGCTGCGGAAAAGCACCGCGGCGGGAAGTGCGGACAGGCGCGCCGCGCGCAGCACCCCTCCCGCCAGCCCGGGATAACGTTCTTCGAGGGTCGCCGCGGCGACGGGGGAGGCGGCGAAACCGAACAGGGAGATCAGGAGCAAGGCGAACGCCGCCGCCGCTTTCATTTGACCCCCATCTTCGCCAGTTGCTCGACGATCGCCTTTTCGCTCATGAACCCCATGTGGCGAAAGACTTCCTTTCCGTTCTTGTCGAAGAAGATCTGGGTGGGAATGACCCGGATGCCGAAGCGCCGGGCCTGCTCGGGATATCGATGGATATCGATCACGATCACCGCCGCGCGGTCGCGGTAATCCTGCTCGACCTTTTTGAGGATCGGGGCCATCAGCTTGCAAGGCACGCACTGATCGGACCCCAAGTCGAGCAGGGTCACCATGCCCTGGACCGGAACGTGGCGGAAGTCCTCCGCCGAGGCCTGCGCCGGACCGAAGAAGACGAGCATGAGGAAAGCCAGGAGCGATCCTGCCCGGCGCGCGGTGTTCATCCGCAGCAGCCTCCAAAAGCCGTTCGGGGCGCCGCGCCTTCCCGCTCCGCGCAGGCGGCGCGGACGGCTTCTTTCACGCGACGCACATCCTGCGGATCGAGCTCGAAGTTTTTGTTCTTTTCGATTCCCAGCTCCGTCAGCACGACGTGGCGGAAAAATTCGATTCCGGCCCGCCGGAGGGTCGCCCGAGCACAGCCGACGGGACAGCCGTCGATCGCCGCGATCAGCGGCACATCTTTCGCGGACTGGATGAAGCCCTGAAGCCCGCCGCCGATTCCGGCGAGGCAATACATCGTCCCGAATCTTTCCTGCGTGAGCTCCACCGCGGCCCGGTTGGCGATCTGCCCCACATTCGAGCCGCCCGAGCAGGCGAGAATCATGACCGCATTTCCGTTAGCACAGCAATTTTCAGCCATCGATGTCTCCTCCGGAAAGAATGACATTCATCGTCGCGAAACCGCACCGTCATTCCGGACGGGGTCCACGATCCTGAGGGAGTAGGAATTTCTGCCTGCCGTCCGACATCGAAACGACCCTGCGCGGACACGAGGAGATCCCTGAAAACAAAACCCCGACGCCACCCCGGGATGGACATCCTCCGGGAGGCGCCGGAGCGGTTTTCGCTTTCGGCTCAACGCTTGAGCCACTGCTTCACTTCTTCTTTGGTGGGGATCTTACCGACGCATTTCACCTCTCCATCCACCACCACGGAAGGAGTGCCGAAGACGCCGTAGTCGGCGATTTTCAGCATGTCGGTCACCTTCTCGACCACGGCATCGACGCCGACCTCCGCCACGGCTTCTTTGACGACGCGTTCGGTCTGCTGGCACTTGGGGCATCCGGGCCCCAGCACTTTGATGTTCATGTTGCCGCATCTCCTTTCACCGTTCTTTCTGAAGAGTTACACAACTTCCCACCGACCGCAAGGCGTCCTGCTCTTGCCGTCATCCGCCGGCGGCCGCCCGGAGCCACTCTCGAAGCTGGTTGCGCGCGGGAACCCGGCCGACGGCGACCACCTTGCCGTTGATGACGAGAGCAGGGCTCCCCATCACCCCGTAACAGGCGATTTCCTGGATGTCACGCACGTGCTCGAGGTCGGCGGGAAGCTTGAGTTCGGCGAGAACCGCCATAAGATCTTTCTCAAGGCGGTCGCATTGCGGGCAGCCGGGTCCCAGAACCTTGACCCTCAGCCCCCCCTCTTCTTTCTCGGGAAGCGGCTGTCCGATGAACTTGCGGTACTCCCGGTAAAGGGCCGCGCGGTAGGTTTCCCGGGCCGAGGGAACGACATAGTTCTTTTCGCTTACCCGGGCGAGCAGGGCTTCTTCGATGACGGCACGATCCCGGTCGGCGCAATCCCGCGCGACCTCTTCAAGAACGGATTTCAGACCGATGATGCCGACGAGATGGTTGCCGATGCGAATCTGGGTGACGTCCGCGTTGCTCATGGTTCCGCTTTCGTCCTTTCGGGATCAGAAGCAGGTCCCGAACAACATGCCGCAGAAGGTGGAAAGAACGATGACCAGGCTGCAGTAGAGCACGGTTTTCTGGGTGCCGATGACACTGCGGATGACGAGCATGTTGGGCAGGCTGAGCGCCGGGCCGGCGAGCAGGAGGGCGAGCGCCGGACCCTTGCCCATACCGGCGGAGATCAAGCCCTGCAGGATCGGAACCTCGGTCAACGTGGCGAAATACATGAAAGCCCCGACCACGGCGGCAAAGAGATTGGCCGCCAGCGAGTTGCCGCCGACCCAGCGCTTGACCCATTCCGAGGGGATGATGCCCTCCGTGCCGGGCTGCCCCAGAAGCAGACCGGCCACGAGCACCCCGCCGAGAAGAAGGGGGGTGATCTGCTTGGCAAAATCCCAGGAAGAGAGAAACCAGGACTCCGTCTCTCCGCGGGTCGAGGACAGAAGCCAGGCGAAGGCCAAAATCCCGGCGGAAAAGGCGGCGAGCGGCTGGCCGGGGAAGAAAAGCGCCAAGGCGATCACCACCGCAGCGCCGATGGCGACCTTGGCCGCTTTCACCCGGAACCAGGCCACGAGGATGCCGCCGAGCGCCGCCGAGGCGGTCCCCGCAAGCCACCATTTCACGGAAAAAACCGCATTCCAGAGCCGGTCGGATGCATCCTCGGAGCGGCTCCAGGTGGCAAAGATCAGGATCATGACGAGCAGCGCGAATTGCAGCGCGTTCTGCCACAGGGGACGGGTTACGGGAGCCTCCGGCAGGTGAAGCGCGGCTTGGGCTTTCTGGACCTCCTCCTTGCGGTAGATCAGGTACATGATGAAACCGATCACGATGCTGAAAAGGATCGCCCCCACGGCGCGGGCGATCCCGATCTTCAGGCCAAGGACACGCGCGGTCATGACGATGGCGAGCACATTGATCGCCGGCCCCGAGTAAAGAAAGGCGATCGCCGGCCCCAAACCCGCCCCCCGTTTCCAGATGCCGGCGAAGAGGGGAAGCACGGTGCAGGAACATACGGCAAGGATGCTTCCGGAAACGGAGGAGACCCCGTAGGCGAGCACCTTGGAGGCGCCGGCGCCGAGGTATTTCATGACCGCCGCCTGGGAGACGAAGGTGGCGATCGCCCCGGCGATGAAAAATGCGGGCACCAGGCAAAGCAGAACGTGCTCGCGGGCATACCACTTTGTCAGCGCAAGCGAGGAGATCACCGCCTCTTGCAGGCGCGCGCTCTCGACGGGAAGGAAATAGAATAGGAAAAAAGCCGCCACGATCGCCAGAAGCGGTTTGGCGATGTTGCGCCAATCGATCAGGCTCGGCTGATCGCCGTTCGCCTCGGTAACGGTGTCGATGCCGGTTTCTGCAGACTCTTCGGCGGCCGGATAGGCGGAGGTGGTTTTCATCGGGGATTTCCTCTTCTTCATGCTTCATGCGGAGGGGCGAAAAAAAATCCCTCCCGACGTCCCGCTCCTCTCTTGAAGGCGGGTTGGGCTATCGTAGGTCTTGGTTATGAGAAAGGAACGGATTGCCTTCCGGTGATGAGCTCTCTGCGGACAAGACGCGCGCGGGATACTTCCTCCCGGATCGCCGGATCTTCCTCCAACCAGGTGGAAAGCTCGCGCAACAGCTTGGCGGCGAAGGGGTTGGCGGAATCGCGGGAAAGCTCGTAGTTCACCCACAGCCCATCTTTCGAAGACACCACAAAACCCAATTCTTCCAATAACTTAAGGTGTTTTGATACGGTCGGCTGCGAAATATGCAACAACGCCGTCAACTCGCAAACACATAGGCTCCGGCGATGTTGCAAGTATTTAAGGATGCGCACCCTGCTGGGATCGGCCAGCGCTTTCATCGTTCTTGTGAGCAAATTCAAAGACGAAACGATATTCATGTTCGGCAATATAGTAAGGTCCCCGTTGCCTGTCAAGGATGCTTTCTTGACCGCAAACAAAGCGAATGATAAAAGGAGCACCCATAGTGAACAGAGACTCTAAATCCTAAAAGGCATTCATCGATTTAGTTCATGTTTTCTTTTTCCCCGCAGCGTTCGGTCCTGGGATTTTTCCTCAAGGCAGGATTTGCCGCCGTTGCGCTCGCCGCGTTTCTTAGCCTTCCGCTTGCCTGCGGGCCGGATGGGGAACACCGAGCGGTGGACTTTACCTCTCGGCCGGTTTCCTTACCGGTCTCCGCCAAGAACATCCCGCAGGAGGGGCGGCTTCGGGTCGCGGTGGCGGCGATGATCTCCCCGAAGGAAACCCTGATTCACTATAGGGAACTTCTCGAGTACCTGGGGCGGGAATCCGGCCAGACGATCAGCCTCCTGCAGCGTCGCACCTACGGCGAGGTGAACGATCTGTTCCCCCGCGGCGAAGTCGATCTCGCCTTCCTCTGCTCCGGCCCCTACGCCGTCGCCCGCGGACGGATCGGTTTTCTCGCCATCGCCGTGCCGGTGGTAAGAGGGGAGCCGTTTTATCGAGCCTATCTGATTGTCCCCCGCCAAAGCCCGGCGACCGGAATTGAGGACCTGCAAGGCAAAGTCTTCGCCTTCACCGATCCCGAATCGAACACCGGGCACCTGGTGCCACGGTACTGGCTTGCCGCACGGGGAGAGCGGCCGGAGACGTTTTTTCGAAAGACCATCTTCACTTACAGTCACGACAACTCCATTCTCTCCGTCGTCCGCGGTCTCGTCGACGGCGCCGCCGTGGACGGTCACCAGTGGGAGTTTTTCGCCCGCAACCGGCCCGAGCTCACTTCCCCAGGGCGTATTCTTTTGCGCTCCGAGCCCTTCGGCAGCCCGCCGATCGTCGTCTCGCCGGCGTTGTCCGTCGCCCTCCGGACGAGGCTGCGGGAGATCCTCCTCTCCATGCACACCGATCCCGAAGGCCAGCGCATCCTCCAGGCGCTGGGGATCGACCGTTTCGTGGCTCCGGAGGAGTCTTGGTACGAGCCGATCCGGCGCATGTACGCGGTGTTGAACCTCGGCGGAGGATCCTGACCCGATGCGGCCTCTACCTCTCAAGACTACGCTCTGGGTGGCAACCGCCCTTCTCGTGCTGGTCTCCGGGGGGCTTATCTCGCTTCTCGCCGCACAACGCTACAGCCAAAGCCTGATGGAGGCGGCGACGGCCCAAGCGGAACAGGCCGCGCACAAGCTCTCCCTCGACGCCGCGGAACGGATCCTGATCCACGATCTCGTCGGCCTGCAGCGCCTGCTCGAGGACCAGATCGCCAGTCATCCCTCCGTTTCCTACATTTTCATCTTTCATGAGGGCGAGATCATCAGCCACACCTTTGCCGACGGGGTGCCCGCCGAGCTGATCGCGGCCAATGAAGCCGCCTCCTCCGAAGGCGCCAACCTGGTCCGTATCGCTTCCGAGCGCGGGGAGCGTTTTCTCGACGTCGCTTGGCCGATCTTCAGCGGCCGCGCGGGGACCCTGCGTATGGGGTTCTCCGAAGAGCCTCTGCGCCAAAAGGTGGCCGCCCTGAGGATGGAAATTTTCCTGATCACGGCGTTCATCCTGGCTGGGGCCCTGGGCGCCGCCCAGCTGTTCGTCTATCGCCTGACCCGGCCTCTGCGGCGGCTTGCCGCCAGCGTGAGCCGGGCCATCGAGGACTCAGGCGCCGCCTCCGCCGCGGCGCGCCCACAGGAAGAGGTTTCCCGGCTGGAGGCCGCCTTCAGTGATCTGCTCCTGCGTCTCAAGGAGCATGCACAAAAGCTGGAGTCCTCCAACCGCGAGCTCGCCGAGCGACACCACCAACTGGATCGCGCTCATCGCCGGCTCGAGCTCGCGCTCTCCATCTCGCAAGAGCTCTCCTCGCGCGTGGAACTTTTCGAGGTCTGCCGGCATGTCCTCCGGGCCCTCAAGGAGGTCTCGATCTGCCCTCAGATCTCCCTTGCGCTCGTGGAGCCGGAAACGGCGGAGGTCTTCCTGGTCACGAACACCGAAATCACGCGGCTCGAAGAAGAGGCCGCGGGCCCGATCCGTGCCGCCGTCCGTGAGGGCCGCGGCGTGCGCCACCTCGAGCAGGAGAAGATCGCGATCGGAAGGCTGCCTGCCGGCTGGGGGATGACCAAGCGACTGGCCCTGCTTCCCTTTCACCATCGCGAAGAGCCCCTGGGAGCGATGGCCGTTGGCTGCCCTGCCGATTGCTCCTGCGTCACCCGCGAGCTCGAACTGGTCGAGCTCATCCTGAACCAGGCCGCCGGTTCACTGCGTCGCGCCCTGGGCCACGAGCGGGCCTCACGCAACTTGCGGGCCCGCATCGAACCTTCCTCGGGTTTTTGCGGATTGATCGGCAATGATCCCCAAATGCTGTTGATCTACCGGCTGATTGAGGATGTGGCTCCGACGGATGCAACGATTCTGATCCAGGGGGAGAGCGGAACGGGAAAGGAACTCGTCGCGCGTGCGATCCACGAGTCCAGCCTGCGCCGGGATAAGCCCTTTGTCGTCATCAACTGCTCGGCCTACCCGAGCACCCTGCTCGAAAGTGAACTCTTCGGTCACGAAAAAGGGGCTTTCACCGGAGCCACACGCCGCCGGACGGGGCTTCGAGCAGGCCCACGGCGGAACGGTCTTTCTCGACGAAATCGGTGAAATCCCGGCCTCGGCCCAGATCAAGCTGCTTCGCGTCCTGCAGAGCCAGAAGTTCGAACGCCTGGGCGGAGAGGAGACGCTCTCCGTGGATGTGCGCATCCTCGCCGCAACCAACCGCAACCTCGTGGAGGAGGTAAAAGCGGGTCGTTTTCGGGAAGACCTCTTCTACCGACTGAACGTGATCCCGATCCAGCTGCCGCCGCTGCGCGAACGAAGAAACGACATCCCGCTGCTCGCCCTGCATTTTCTGCAACGCTTCGCCGGACGGCAACATAAGGAGATTTCCGGGTTTTCCCGGGAAGCGATGCGTCTGCTCCTCCACTACCGCTGGGTCGGCAACGTACGCGAGGTGGAAAACACGATCGAGCACGCCGCCGTGCTCGCCAAGGGCCGGCGAGTGGAGGTGACCGACCTTCCGCCTTCGCTCCTCACGGATCCCAAAAAGTCGACCGCCGATCCGGCCACCGGGAAAACGATCATGGGCAATGAAGCCCGCCTCCTGCGGGAGGTCCTTCAAGAATGCAATTGGAACAAGACCGAAGCGGCCCAGCGGCTGGGAATCAGCCGCAGCACGCTCTACGAGAAGATAAAAAGATACGGCATCCTTCCCCACACCCTGCACTGATCGGCCACCTGACCATTCACGATGCAGGTTGACGACAAGCGTTTCCCGCCCGGAACCATCCGGTTTCGAGACATCTAAAAAAATATTGAAATCCGAACCATTAACTACCATTTGCTCCTCAGGTGTCCGGGAATCGTACACCTGACCGAAGAAAAGCGACGCTCCTGATTCTTGTCTGTCCGGGCTAATCAAAAAAGCCCCAGAAAATAATTTAGCCAATCGAAATCAATTGGTTGTCCTTATACAGGCCCCCTGCCTACGGTGCCCTTGCCACCATTTGGCACCGCTCTTGCGGAAACAGCTCTGGATTGATCCCCCTAAAGGCTTTCCGCGGTGATGCTGGACAACGTCATTTTTATGATCAACGACAGCCACGAAGAACGCTCCCTGATCGCGGCGATCTTCGATGAGATGAACATCCGGCTGCGCCCTGCGGATTCGGTAGCCGCTCTCGCCGCAGCGGCCCGGGAAGAAATGCCCACCGCCCTGATCGTGGACATCGACGAGCTCTCCATGACCAATCGGGTGATCCGCGAAATCGCCACCGGTTTTCCCCGCCTACCGGTCTTGGGCATCTCCTCGCAGCGGTTCCACCCGGATCTCGCCGAATCGATCCGCGATTGCATCTATGCCTGTCTCCACCGGCCGCTGGACCCGGATGAACTGCGCTATTGGCTTAAAAGCATCCTCAAGGACGGACCTCCCCCGGAGGACGCCCCCCCCCTGACGGCGGCTTGAAGCAACGGGCGCGGGGAAGCGAAGAATCCTGCGCGCCGAAAAATAACGGAGGATCTCCCGCAACGAGGAGGGAACATGAGCAGATTTCTGGCAGTGGAAGACCAGCTCGTTCGCATGCAGCGCGATCTGAAACGCGCGCTCGCCGCGGATCCCAAATCCGTGCGCTGGGGGATGGTGATCGATCTGGCTAAGTGCATCGGTTGTCATGCCTGCACGGTCGCCTGCGTGGCCGAAAACAAGCTGCCCCCCGGCGTCGTCTACCGACCGGTGCTCGAGGAGGAGGCGGGCACTTACCCCGCGGTGCGCCGGCGCTTTGTCCCCCGTCCGTGCTTGCAATGTCAGAACCCGCCCTGCACCAAGGTCTGCCCCGTCACGGCAACATACAAAAACGAAGCCGGCGTCGTGGTCGTCAATTACAACCGCTGCATCGGCTGCCGCTACTGCCTCGTCGCCTGCCCCTACAGCGCCCGCACCTCCGATTTCGGCGACTGGTATACCCGCGAAACCCCCGAGGGGCAGGGCATACTGCAGGGAAGGTACACGGCGGCCGCGGGCTACGAGACGGAGGCGGCCGCGGAATACGGTAAAAAATGGCCGCCGCGGGGCAAGGGCTCCCCCATCGGCAACGCCCGCAAATGCCATTTTTGCCTGCATCGTGTAGCCGTCGGCATGCTGCCCGCCTGCGTGACCACCTGCATCGGGCGGGCGACCATCTTCGGCAACCGCAACGACCCCGAAAGCCTCGTCTTTGAGCAGATCGGCTCGGCCCGCGCCTTCCAGCTCAAGGCCGAACTGGGAACCCAGCCCGCGGTGTACTATCTCGCATAAGGGAAGGAGGAGGCATGCATTATCGATTTTTTCCCCTGCTGAGCATCGTTGCCGTCGCCGGCCTGGCGGTCGGCAGCTACGGGATGGTCGACCGGCTATGGAACGGCCTCAACCCCGTGGCCTTCGGAAGCTACGTGCCGTGGGGCCTGTGGGTGGCCTTCTACCTCTTCTTCCTCGGCCTCTCCGCCGGCGCCTTTCTGGTGACGATCCTGACCTATTTGCTCGAAATCAAGCCGTTTGAAGGAATCGGCCCGCTCTCGGCTTTCATGGTGCTGGTCTGCCTTTTCTGCGAAATGCTCTTCATCCTGCTCGACCTCGGCACCATGCACCGCGCCTTCTACCAATTCTTTCTCACGCCGAGCTTCAGCTCGCTGCTGACGTGGATGTTCGTCCTCTTCAACCTGATGGGGTTGATCTACACCCTGAAGACCTACTTTCTCGTACGCGGCGACATCATCCGCAAAGCGCAAGGCACGAAGGGCCCGCTGGGGGCGCTCTATCGGCTGCTTTCGTTCGGTCGCAGGGAGTACGATGCCGCAATGCATGCCGCGGATGACCGAAGGGTGCATCGGCTCGCCTGGATCAGCCTGCCGGTGGGAATGCTCTTTTACGCCACCAACGGCGCCTTCTTTGCCATCCTGATCAACCGCCCGATCTGGAACAGCGCCCTCACGCCGCTTCTCTTCGTCGTCGCCGCGCTGCTGAGCGGCGGCGCTTTGGTCGCCTTTCTCACCTACATGTACATCGACAACGCCGCCGGGCTGCGTGACACGCTGATGCGCTACCTCGGCCGCTCGATCCTCTTTCTGCTCTGCCTGTTTCTCGTGCTCGAGGCGATGCAGTTCTTCGTCGGCTATCAGACCGGACGCACCGACATCGTCACCAGCCTGAACCACATCACCCTGGGCCGGGGCTGGTGGATCTTCTGGGTCGTGCATCTCGGCCTGGGAAGCCTGATCCCGCTCGTGCTGCTCGTCTTCGGGGGGGGAAACCCGCGCTCGACCGCCTGGGCCTGCTTTCTCATTTTCGCCACTTTCATCGCCGTGCGCTACAACTTCGTCATCCCGGATCTCGCCGTCTACAAGCTGGAGGGGCTGGAGTACGTCTTCCGCCACCCCCGGCTGTCGACCGAGTACGTGCCCAACCTGAACGAGTGGCTTGTCAGCCTGTGGATCATCTCCGCCGGGCTCCTCGCCTTCTTGCTGGGGACCCGCTATTTGCCGATCGTCCATCCACACCCGAGAGGAGTCGACCATGCCGCGTAAAGTCCAATCCCCCGTGAACCCGGATCTGGAAAAGGCTGCGGGTTTGAACCGCCGGGATTTCTTGAAGACGAGCGCCCTGCTCGGTGGGACCATGCTGCTCGCCGGCTCCACGCCACCTGCCTGGTCCCGGGGGGACGCCGCCGCCGAAGCCTCCGGCGCCTATGTCCACCATCGGCCCGAAAACCAGATTCTCTCCGCCTGCCAGCAGTGCAACACCAACTGCGGGATGAAGGTCAAGCTGGTGGACGGCAAGGTGGCGAAGATCGACGGCAACCCCTACAACCCTTGGTGCATGACGCCCCAGATCGCCGAAGAGACGCCCCTCGCCCAGGCGGCGACCATCGAGGGCTCGCTCTGCCCCAAGGGGCAGGCCGGCATCCAGACGCTCTATGACCCCTACCGCATCGTCCAAGTGCTCAAGCGCGCCGGAAAACGGGGGGAAAACAAATGGAAAACGATCCCCTTCGACCAGGCCGTGCAGGAAATCGTCAACGGCGGCGATCTCTTCGGCGAAGGTCCGGTGGAGGGGCTCAAGGACATCGTCGTGCTGCGCGATCCCAAGATCGCCAAAGCCCTGGCCGATGACGCCGCCTTGGTCGCGGCGAAGAAGATGTCCATCGAGGAGTTCAAGGAGAAGCACGCCGAGAATCTTCACGTGCTGATCGACCCCAACCACCCGGATCTGGGACCGAAAAACAACCAGTTCTGCCTGAATTGGGGTCGTCTGAAAAACGGCCGGGCCGATCTTCTCCGGGATTTCTTCGCCCGCTCCTGCGGCTCGGTCAATTACCACGGGCACACGACGGTCTGTCAGGGATCGCTCTACTTCGCCGGCAAGGCGATGAGCGACCAGTTCGTCGAAGGAAAATTCACCGGCGGAAGCAAATTCTACTGGCAGGCGGACACGGGGAACGCCGAGTTCTGCATCTTCGTCGGCGCCAATCCCTTCGAGGCGAACTACGGGCCGCCGCTTCGCGCCCAGAAGGTCACCGAAGGCACCGTCGACGGCCGCATGAAAATCGCGGTCATCGATCCGCGCTGTTCGAAAACCGCCGCCCGGGCCTGGAAATGGCTGCCGGTCGAACCGGTGAACGGAGTCCCGGCGATCGCCATGGCCATGATCCGCTGGATCATCGAGAACCGGCGCTTCGACGCCGCTTATCTCGCCAACGCGAACAAGGCGGCGGCCCGGGCCGACGGCGAGCCGACCTGGTCGCAGGCCGCCTGGCTGGTGAAAATCGGAGATGACGGCAAACCCGGAAAATTCCTACGGGCCTCCGATCTCGGGCGCTCGACCGAGAAACGCACCCGCAAAGACGGATCCACCTGGGAATTCGATGCCTTTCTCGTCAAGTCCGGCGACGAGATGATCGCTTTCGACCCCAACGACGAGAAACACGCCGTCGAGGGCGAGCTTCTCGTGGACACGGAGGCAAACGGCATCCGGGCGAAAAGCGTGCTGCAGATCATTTTCGAGGCGGCGCAAGCCAAAAGCTTCGAGGCCTGGTGTGAAACGGCCGGGGTGCGCGCAGTTGACGTCATCGACATCGTCAAGGAATTCGTCAGCCACGGCAAGAAGGCCGTGGCCGACCTGCACCGCGGCGTCTCCCAGCACACGAGCGGCTTTTACAACGTCGCCGCCTGGTATACGGTCAACGCCTTGATCGGCAACACGGGCTGGCAGGGCGGGCTGTGCAAGGCCACGACCTGGAATCACGTCGGCAACCGCCCGGGCAAACCTTTCGATACGACCAAGCGCTTCGCCGGCAACATCCGCGCCTGGGGCGTGAACATCATCCGCCACAGCGCGGTCTACGACAAGAGCACCCTCTTTCAAGGGTTTCCGGCCAAGCGGCCCTGGTATCCCTTCTCTTCCGACATCTACCAGGAGGTCATCCCCAGCATCGGCGATCAGTATCCTTATCCGATCAAGGCTCTTTTGCTCTACATGGGCTCGCCGGTCTACGCCCTCCCCGCGGGACACACGCTGATCGAAATCTTAAAAGATACCCGAAAACTCCCCCTATTCATCGCCTCCGATATCGTGATCGGCGAAACCACGATGTACGCCGACTATATTTTCCCGGACACGACCTACCTCGAGCGTTGGGAATTCCCCGGGGCCCACCCCTCGGTCGCTCCCAAGGTCTTTCCCATTCGGCAGCCGGCCGTAGCGCCACTCGTCGAAACCGTGAAGGTTTTCGGCGAAGAGATGCCGATGAATCTGGAGGCGCTGATTCTGGCCCTGGCGGAGAAGCTGAAACTCCCGGGCTACGGCGAAAACGCCTTGGGGGCGGGGCTGCACCTCAAGCGGGAGGAGGATCTCTACCTGCGCATGGTCGCCAACGTGGCCTGGGGCGACAAGGAGGACGGCTCGGAGCGCGTGCCGGCGGCGGACGCCGAGGAGATGCGCATCTTCCTGGAAGCCCGTCGCCACCTGCCGCAGACCGTCTTCGACCCCGAACGCTGGAAAAAGGTGGTGGGCGAAGATCTCTGGCCCCATGTCGTCTGGGTCCTCAACCGCGGCGGCCGGTTCCAGAGCTACGTCAAGGCTTACAAAGACGGGCGCCTCGTGAACGCCTACGACAAGATGATCGGGCTCTACTTCGAAAACCTCGCCACGACGAAGCACGCCATGACCGGAAAGCCCTATCATCCCTATCCGGACTTCGTCCCCGGGCCTTCGGACTGCACGGGAAACCTCCTCCGCGACCGCGAGGCGGGATACGACATGACCCTCATCACTTACAAATACATCACCCAGACCAAAACCCGCACCGTGGGGAACTACTGGCTGAACGCGGTCTATCCCGAAAACTACGTCGAGATCTCGGCGGCCGACGCCCGCCGCCTGAGTCTCAAGTACGGCGACCGGGTGCGGATCGTCTCCGCCACCAATGAAGACGGCGTCTGGGATCTCGGAAACGGCACCCGTCTTCCCATCGCCGGCAAAGTCAAGGTCCTCCAGGGACTCCGGCCGGGGGTGGCCGCCTTCTCGCTCGGCCACGGTCACTGGGCGCAAGGGGCTATCGCCTTCGAAATCGACGGCAAGACCTTCCGTCGGGACGAACGCCGATTCCGCGGCTTGCATGCCAACGCCGCCATGCGGGTCGACCCGGTGCTCGGCAACACGACCCTCGGGGACATGGTGGGGGGAAGCGCGGTGTTCTATCAGAGTCAGGTGAAGATCGTCCGCGCCTGAACCCGAAAAGCCACGGAGAACGAGCCATGAAGCCTTTTGCGGAACTGCTTCGGCAATCCGCCGCCGCCCATGGGCACCTGTGCCCGGGGCAGGTGGTGGGCGTGCGCATGGCGATGCTCGGCTGCCGGCTGATCGGACTTGACGAGCCGACGCGCCGCGAGCAGATCAAGAAACTGATCGTCTTCGTGGAAATGGACCGTTGCACGGCCGACGCCGTCGCCCACGTGACCGGGGCGAAGCTCGGTCGCCGCAGCCTGAAGTTCGTCAACTACGGCATCATGGCCGCTTCCTTTCTCAACCTGGAGACCGGCAAGGCCGTGCGTGTGCTCTCCACCGAAGAGGCGCGCGATCTCGCCGCGGTTTACGCCCCGGAGATCTGCGGCCGGTCGCGGCAACAGCTCGTCGGGTACTGCCGCATGCCGGACAGTGTCCTCTTCCGGGTCCAGGAGGTGCGCATTCCCTTGAGGCCGGTCGATCTGCCCGGCCCGAGCCGCAGCAAGGTCGACTGCGACCGCTGCGGGCAGATCGTGCGCGACGGCCGCGAAGTCCGCCGCAAGGGGATGACCCTCTGCCGCCCCTGCGCCGAGGGGGCTTACTTCACTCACGCACGCGAGATCTGTTGGCCGCAGATGAACTGGACTCCCGAAGAGCCGCCCGGCCTGGATGCGCCGCACGACCCGACGGAGGCCCGCTCGAGCGCGGAACAGCCGCCCGCCGAAGTGATTGTGCTGCGCTGAAGGGCGGAGCTTGCCGCAAGAGGACGTTCACCTTACCTTCTGCCTTGGATACATGGACGGGATGCGATGATGAAGAAAATCCGCCTGCAGGACGCCGTGGGGACCCGGCTCGCCCACGACATCACCGAAATCCGCCCCGGAGAGTTCAAGGGACCCGCCTTCCGCAAGGGCCATACCGTCTGCGCGGAGGATCTCTGCCGCCTCCAGAAACTGGGCAAGAACCACCTTTACGTGCTCGAGGTGGGCGAAGACGAGATCCACGAAAACGAGGCCGCGGCCATGCTCGCCGCGGCCCTTGCCGGCCCGGGAACCGCGTGGGAAAACGATCCGCGGGAGGGCAAGATCGCAATCCGCGCCGCCGGCGACGGGCTGCTCTACGTCAATGCGGCGGCGCTCGCCGCCTTCAACCTCGTCGAGGAGGTGATGTGCGCGACCCTCCACACCCACAGCCTCGTAGCCGCCGGCAAAATCGTGGCCGCCACACGGGCGATCCCCCTCGTCATGAAGCGTGCGGCGATCGAACGCGCCGCGGCGATCGCGCGCCAGGAGGGCGGGGTGGTCCAGGTCCGGCCGCTTCGGCGGGCGAAGGCGGGCGTGGTGATCACGGGAAGCGAAGTCTATCACGGCCTGATTCAAGACCGCTTCGCCCCCATCCTCACGGAGAAGATCCAGGCCTTGGGGGGCGAGGCGGCCTCCGTGCGCTTTGCGCCCGACGACACCGGCCTCATCCGCCGGGCGATCACCGATCTGCTCGCCGAGGGCTGTGACCTGCTTTTGCTCTCCGGCGGCATGAGCGTCGACCCCGACGATGTGACGCGTCTGGCCATCCGCGAGGCCGGCGCCCAGGAAATCCACTACGGCGCCGCCGCCCTGCCGGGGGCCATGTTTCTCGTGGCCTGGATCGGCGACATCCCGCTCCTGGGGGTGCCCGCCTGCGGCCTGTATCACCGCATCACGGTCCTGGATCTCATCCTGCCGCGCATTCTCGCCGGCGAACGCATCGGGAAAAAGGAACTCGCCTTCCTCGGTCACGGGGGGCTGTGCCAGGACTGCAAGCCCTGCGTCTTCCCTCACTGCGCGTTCGGCAAGGGGGCCTGATTCCTCGACCGTCCAGGAAGGAGCAAAATCCCGATGACGCTTCCGCAAGGCCCCCCGATCCGCTTGGGGGCGTTGGATCCCCGATTCTCACGCGAGATCAAGAAACTGGCGGGCACCGATTTCCACGCCTGCCTGCAGTGCCGCAGCTGCAGCGGGGGCTGCCCCTTCAGCGATCACATGGACTACATGCCGAACGGCGTCATGCGCCTCGTGCAGCTCGGCCTCAAGCAGGAGGCGCTCTCCTGCAACACGATCTGGATCTGTGTGGGCTGCCACACCTGCTCGATCCAGTGCCCCATGGCGATCGACATCCCCGGCGTCATGGACGCCTTGCGGGAAAAGGCGCTTGCCGAAAACATCGAGGCGATCGAGCCCGACATTCTCGCTTTCCACCGTGAGGTGCTGAACTCGATCGCCCGGCACGGACGCACCCACAAGCTGGAAATCATGTTGCGCTACAAGCTGAAAAAACGCGATCTCTTCAGCGACCTCGACGTGGGCCTGCGCATGCTCGCCAAGCGCAAACTCGATCTCGCCCCCTCGCGCATCTCGGACCTCGAGGCGATCGAAAAGGTGTTTCGCTCATGACCGCCGCTCACCGCTCCGCGCCGATCGAGGTCTCCTATTTCCCGGGGTGTTCGCTCGCCACCACGGCGAAGGAGAACAACCAGTCGCTGATCGAATCCTGCGCCCGTCTGGGAATCCGGTTGATCGAAATTCCGGACTGGAATTGCTGCGGCAGCTCTTCGGCCCACAGCGTAAGCCACCGTCTGGCCTTCGATCTCGCCTGCCGCAACCTCGCGCTCGCGTCCCCGGGGCGGCCGCTGATCACAGCCTGCCCGAGCTGCACCTTGCGGCTGAAGCATGCCCAGCACCTCCTGCGACACGACCCCGAAGCCCGCAGGCGCTACGAATCGCTCTGGGGGCGCCCCTACGACCCGGATCTGCACATCCGGCATTTCTTCGGTCTTCTGGTGGAGATCGACTGGCGCACCCGCATCGGAAACGGCGAAGTCGCCGCCCTCGACCTCACCTTCGCCCCCTATTACGGGTGCATGCTCAACCGGCCGGCGCCCCTGAGACCGAGTACGGACCACCATGGGATCATGGAGCGGGTACTCGGCGACCTCGGGATGCGTTCCGTGCTGTGGGCTTCTTCGACCCAGTGCTGCGGGACGTTTCTCACCGTCGCCCGGCCGGATATCGTCACCCCCAAGGTAAACGCGATCCTGCAGAACGCGGCCGACAGCGGAGCCGAGTGCCTGGTCACCGCCTGCGCCATGTGCCACATGAATCTCGAGGTACGCTGCACGCTGAAAGCACCCATCCCGATCTTTCACTTCTCGGAGCTGATCGCGCTGGCCTTCGGCTCCGCCCGGCGCGACTGGTTTTCGCGCCACCTCATCGACCCGCGGCCGCTGTTGCGGCGCAAGGGGCTCGCCGATTAAGAGCGCTTCGTCCCCCCGCCCTCTTGTCTGCGGCATTCGTCCAGCACCCGGCGGACGTCGGGCAGACATCAACCCCCGCGGGGGTTTGCCGTCTCACAGCGGCAGGCCCCCAGGCGTTTGGCGGCGACAATCTCCTCAAGAATCCGCGAACGACCGTGTTTTCGAAAATCCGCCGCGATCCCGCTCCGCGTGTACCCGAAGCAGAAGCAGATCGTCTCCTCTTCCGACGGCTTGTCTTCATCGATCATGAGAATCCGGCACCTCCAAGAGTACCGCCCACACGATTTCCCCTGCGGCGGCCCCCGCCCGTTCTTCCGGCAGCACGAGAAGCCCCTGTTTGTCGGCCAGCGAACGCAACACGCTCGCCCCACCATGGAGGGGAAAGGCCAAGGGCGTTTCCTCCCCGGCAGCGAGACGCACGGGAACAAAGCGCGTCCAGCCGCGCTCTCCGCCCACGGCCTCGACGAGCCGCACCCGGATGCGGGGAAACGCAGGCAGGCGATCGCCCCGCATCCGGAGCAGCGCCGGAAGGGCGAGCGCGAGGAAAGCCGTCTCGTTGGCCGAAGGACCGCCCGGCAGGAGAAAAAGCGGCTTGCCCCCGATCAGGCCGAAGCCGACCGGTTTTCCCGGGCTCATCCGCACGCGGTGATACACCCCTTCCATCCCCAGCTCGAGTGCGGCCCTCCAGGTCAGATCCCTTTCGCTCCCCCAGGCGCCGCCGCAGGTGATCAACGCGTCGCAGTGGGAAAGCGCCCGCTCCAGTGCGTCGGCGATCGCCGCGCGGCGGTCGGGGACGACTTCGCCCCGGGAGGGAAAGCCGAAGCGGGAAAGCCAGCCCGAGATCTGCACGAGGTTGCTGGCGTACAGTTTGCCTTCCGCAAGCGGCTCCCCGGGAAGCGCGAGCTCGTTTCCGGCGGCGAGGACGGCCACGCGGGGATTGCCCACGACCGGCACCCACGCGTGGCCGGAAGCGGCGATCAGGCCGAGAAGCGCCGGTGACAGCCGCACGCCCGTGCCGGCGATCCGCTCTCCGGCACGGACATCGGCGCCGCGGGGCAGGACGTTCCGACCCGGCTCGGCGGTGTTGCGACACAGGACCGATCCGCCCTCGAGCACGGCATACTCCTCGGAGAGAACCGCATCGGCCCCTTCCGGTAGCGGGGCCCCCGTGGTGACCCGGTGCGCCTGGCCCCGTTGGATACGCCCGCCGTGTGGGTCCCCCGCCTCCGAACGGCCGGTCAGAGGCAATCGGACCGGTTTTTCCGGAGAGGCGTGTTGCAGATCCTCGGAGAAAACCGCATAGCCGTCCCGGCGCGAGGTCGCCTGGAGCGGGCAGTCCACGCGGGCACGAATTTCTCCGGCCAGGCTGCGGCCGATCGCCGCGGCCAGGGGCCGTTCCTCCGCCGGCAGCGGGGACACCCGGGCGAGCGTCAGGGCGAGTGCTTCGCGAAACCCGATGGCCGTGTCCATGAAGACCCCTCTCGAGCAGGTTCGGGAGGCAGCCCGGTTGCAGATCCCGGTGAGGTTACGATAGGATCTTTCTATCACGGATTCCAATCTGCGCCCAAGGAGGAAACCGAATCATGTTCACCAGAATGCCCTGGCTTCGGCCGCTCGCCTTGCTCCTTGCCGCCTGGATGTTTCTTACGGCCCTTCCCGGGGGACCGGCCTTCGCCGCCCTCGTTCCCACCGCCGATCTTGCGCCGCCGGATCGATCGCCCGAGGCGGCGCGGGAAAAGATCATGGGGCTTCTCGCCCGCGAAGAAGTCGAGGCCCGTCTCCGGACGCAGGGGATCGACCCGGAAGAAGCCCGGGCCCGCGTCGCCGCCCTTTCCGATGCCGAGGCGCTGGAGATCGCCCGCCGGATCGATTCGCTGCCCGCCGGCGCGGGGGCCGTGGGGGTCCTGGTCACGGCGATCCTGATCATTTTCCTCGTTCTCCTGCTGACCGACCTTCTCGGCCTGACGGATGTCTTTCCTTTCGTACGCAAACACCGATAGGTCGTTTGCCGCCCCCGGGGGCCGATGAGCGCCGCCCCGCCGATCGAAAACGATTCCGCCTGGAAACGAACACTCGCCGTGATGGTGTTCTGCCAGGTAATCTCCTCGATCGGTTTTTCGAGCGTCTTTCCCTTTCTTCCCCTTTACGTCAGGTCTCTCGGGTCGGTCACCGGGACCGACACCGATCTTCTCGCCGGGCTCGTCTTCTCCGGGCAAGCGCTCTCCATGGCCGTGGCCTCGCCGTTCTGGGGAGCGCTCGCCGACCGCTGGGGGAAAAAGCTGATGGTGGAGCGCGCCATGTTCGGGGGCGCCATCCTGCTGGGTCTGATGGCCTTCGTGCGCTCGGCCGAGGAACTGGTTCTGTTGCGGACCCTCCAGGGGATGGTCACCGGGACGATCGCCGCGGCGAACGCCCTGGTCGCCGCCGCAGCCCCCCGCGAGCGTGCAGGGTGGTCCATGGGCCTGCTGCAGGTCGGGCTGGCCGCGGGAGTGGGCCTCGGCCCCGTGATCGGCGGCGCGGTGGCCGACGCCTTCGGCTACGCCGCCGCCTTCTTCGTGACCAGCGGGCTACTGGCCCTC
>CAZQUP010000006.1:0-42861 GCA_964596545.1 uncultured Desulfatibacillum sp.
TCGTCCGCGCGCGCCACCCAGCCGAGCGGGTTCGAGGGGGAGGCGTAGGCGAGCAGCCGCGTGCGGGGCGACAGCGCCGCCGCGATCGCGGGGAGGTCCGGGGTGTAGCGGCGGCCTTCCCAGGCCATCGGGACCTCGCGCGGGACCCCGCCGTCGGCGAACACGCCCGCGCCCACCGGGCTCCAGGCCAGCGGCGTCATGCGACGCTCGCAGGTGAGCACGATCGCCTCGTCGCCGGGGTCGAGCGTGCAGCGGACGGCGACGTTCAGCGCCTGGACCCCCGAGGCGGTCACGAGCACCTCCGAAGCCGGGTCGAGCGCGACGCCGTGGATTTCGGCGGTCTTGGCGGCGATCGCGCGGCGCAGCCCCGGCATGCCGATGTTCTCGGTGTAGAACGTGCACCCCTCCGCCAGGGCCCGCACCGCGGCTTCCTTGATGAAGTCCGGGGTCGGCCGGTCGGACTCGCCGAAGTGCAGCGCGAGGACCCCCGGCATCCCGAAGGCGAGATCGGCGATCGCGCGGATCTGCGAGGGCTGGATCGCGGCCAACCCCGGCGCGAGGCGGGCGTTTGCCCGGGTCATGGCGGCGGGTCCTCCATCGGATTCAATGGCCCGGGGCGAGGCTCTGTGCGCACCGGAAGCCCAGCCAGTGCGCCCCGTCCGCCGGGTCCTCCGGGGTCCAGCGGCAGGTGACGCGCACGAAGTTCGCCGCCCCGAGGAAGCAGCCGCCGCGCATCGGGGGGTACTCCTCGATCCAGACCCCCTCGCACATCTCCCAGACGTTGCCGCACATGTCGTAGCACCCGTAGGGGCTGGTTCCGTTGTGGAAGTGGCCGATCTCGGTGGTGCGCCCCCGCCCGGCTTCGCGGGAATTGCAGCGGCCGGGTTCGAAGGCATGCCCCCAGGCCCACCAGCGGCCGTCGGTCCCGCGGCCGGCCTTCTCCCATTGGGCCTCGGTCGGCAGGCTCTTCCCGGCCCAGCGCGCGTACTGGCGCGCATCGTTCCAGCCGACGAAGACGACCGGCTGCATCGGGTGCCCCCAGTCGGGATGGTCGATCAGCCGCGGCTTGCGGTGGCCGGTGGCCTCGATGAAGCGGCGGTACTGGTGGTTGGTCACCGGGTAGCGGTCGATGTAATAGGGGGCGAGCGTCACCTGGCGGGCGGGGGTTTCGGTCGCGAACACCGGGTTCTGCCGCTGGTCGAGGAGCCAGAGGTGCTGGAGCTCCTCGGCGGTGATTCCCATCGTAAAGGCGCCTTCGGGCACGAGCACCATTTCGGCTTGGTCGACGGGCGAGACGATGCGCTCCGGCAGCCGGCCCGGCCCGGCGCTCGAATCGATTCCCCCGAGGTGCATGCGCGCACGCCTCCCTGAAGTCGGACTGCAAACGCATTATACCCGCCGGAGGGGCGGCGCACAATTGAAAACGGGGGCCGCGGGACCCCCCCCCGCGGCCCCCCCGGGGGAGGCGATCGCCGGCGAAAACCGTGCCGCCGGCAGCACTCAGCCGACTTTGAGCACCATGGCGGCCGCCGTGTCGCCGGCGGCGCAGCCGGCGAAGAGGAGGTGGCCGCCGCCCTTCATCTCGAGCTCCTCGATCCCCTCGATGATCAGCCGGCCGCCCGTCGGGCCCTGCGGGTGTCCGTATATCAGGGAGGAGCCGTAGTTGTTCATCCCCATGACGTCGATCCCGAGCTTCTTCGCGAGAAAGAGGTCGTTCGCCGCGAAGGGGTTGTGGGTCTTGATCGCTTTCACCGCCTGCGCGCCGATCCCGGCCCGCTCGAGGGCCATCTGGGCCGCGGGGTAGACCGCCGCGGCCATGAAGGCCGGCTTGACGCGGGCATAGCCGTAGGAGAGCACCTGGATTTCGACGGAGGGGTCGGCGCTGAGCGACTTGGCCTTGTCGCGCGTTGCCACGATGAGGGCGCAGTGGCCGTCCGCCGGGTGCGTCTGGGCGCCGAAGGTGTGCACCCCGTCGGGCAGCACCGGCTTCAGACCCGCCAGGCCCTCGGCGGTCGTGTGCATGACGCCCTCGTCCGCGTCGAGCATGAGGGTCTCCTTCTTCGACTTGCGGATCATGACGGGCATCATGTAGCGCTTCTGAAACTCGCGGTCGTTCTTGAGCGCGTCCTGGTACTGCTGGTAGCGGTGCAGCGTGACCTCGTCGCACTCCTTCCGCGTGATGCCGGCCTCCTTGGCGACGTTCTCGGCGGTCTTGATCATGGCCTCGCCGGCGTACGGGTCGCGGTTGACGTTGTCCACCCGCCGGTTTTCGGAGAGGACCTGGCCGCCGGGGCCGGCGGGGTTCGGCCAGACCGCGTGGGGGCCGTTCGAGCAGCGGTCGGTCATCAGGCAGATCGGCGTCGCGAACAGCCCGGTCTCGACCCCCACCGCCGCCGAAAAGACCGCCACGGTGGAGGTCGAACACGCCTGGCTGACCCACAGGCCGGGGATCCCCGGGGCCCCCATCAAGGCCGCGGCCCACGGCCCGCCGTAGAAGCCGTGCGGCTGATGCACCGTCAGGCCGAGGTAGAGGTAGTCGAACACCTTGGGGTCGATCCGCTTTTCGGCGAGCCAGCGCTTGGCGGTCTCCGCGGCGAGCACGATGGCGTGCTCGTTCGCCAGGCTGCCCTGCCAGCGGGCGAAGGGGGAGCTGTAATAGCCTTTGTAGGGGATGTAGGCCTTGGTCAGCATCGTCTGCGATCTCCTCTCTGAAGGGGTTGCGTGGCCGGGGGTCATTTGTTTTCGGTGCGGAATTTTTCGCGCAGGCGGCGGTGGAGGATTTTGCCGGTCGGCGTCCGCGGCATCTCCTCCGGCGTGATGAAGATGATCTCCTTGGGCCGCTTGTAGCCGGCGAGCTTTTCGCGGCAGCACTCGAGGATTTCGGCTTCGGTGAGGGCGGAGGGCTCGACCCCGGGGCGGGGGATGACGACCGCGGCGACCTTCTCGCCCCACTTCGCGTCCGGAAGCCCGACGACCGCGCAGTCGAAAACGCACTCGTGGCTGCCGACGGCTTCCTCGACCTCGCTCGGATAGACGTGCTCGCCGCCGGTGATGATCATGTTGTCCTTGCGGTCGACGATCGTGAAGAAGCCGTCCTCGTCGCGGCGGGCCATGTCGCCCGCGGAGAACCAGCCTTCGTGGAACGAAGCCCGCGTCTTCTCCGGGTCCTTGTAATACTCGCGGAAGAGCATCGGTCCGCGCGAGTAGAGTTCGCCCACCTCGCCGACGGGGACCTCGCGCTTGTCGGGGCCGAGAAGGCGGACGAACTCGGTGCCGAGCGACTCGAAGCCGATCGAGCCGAGTTTTTCCAGCTGGTATTCCGGTTTGAGAACGGTCACGACCCCCGCCTCGGTCGAGCCGTAGGCCTCGTAGAGCTCGACCCCGGGGAAGAACTCCAGGATGTCGAGCTTCATCTTGCGGCGCACGGGGGCCGAAGAGCAGAGCAGCTTGCGGATCGAGCTGCGGTCGTGGCGCCGGGCCTCGGGCGGGGCGTTCAGGATCAGGTTGTAGTGCGTCGGAATGAGCGAGATGAAGGTGATGCGCTCGCGGGCGATGATCTCCAGAATCTCCTCGGCCCGGAAGGAGCGCGCCGGATGGATGTAGACCGTGCCGCCGCCCGAGGTGAAGGTGAAGGTGAAGAACGTGGAATTGATGTGGCACAGCGGCATGACGTTCATGCAGACGTCGTGCTCGTTGAACCCGAAATCGACGGCGTTGATCAGATAGAAAGCGATGTGCGACTCGTGCGTGCGCACGACCCCCTTCGGCCGTCCCGTGGTCCCGGAGGTGTAGATCAGGATCCAGGGGTCTTCGGGCCTGACGGGGATGTCGGGCTCGGTCTCGGGGGCGCCGGCGATCCACTCCTCGTAAGGCCGGTAGCCTTCGGCGTGCTGGCCGACCACGATGTAGCGGTCGGCGGGGATGCGCGGCAGCCGCGGGCGGATCGGGTCCACGGTGGGCAGGAAATCGTCGTGGACGACGAAGGCATCGGCGTCCGCGTGGTGGGCGATGTATTCGACGTCGGAGGAGATCAGCCGGAAGTTGATCGGCACGATGACGATCCCCGTCTTGGCCGTGGCGAGGTAGAGCTCGACGATCTCGATGCTGTTTTCGAGGAGCACCGCGACTTTGTCCCCCGACCGCAATCCCAGCTCGAGCAGCCGATGCGCCAGACGGTTCACCCGCCGGTTGACCTCGGGGTAGGTGAAGGCCCGGCGGCTGTCCTTGAGGGCGACCGTGCGGGGAAATTTCTTGGCGTTCACCTTGAGGATCTGGCCCAAGTTGAGCCACGCCGCCGCCATGGGTTTGCCTCCTTCCGTTTCGGGCTCGTGCCTCGCGCCTTCTCTTCAGCGGAGGGCAATGCGGACATCGGCCGCCACCGCCCGGTCGGTGAAGGCCAGCACCGGGTTCAGGTCCATCTCCTCGATTTCCGGGTGGTCGATGAGGAGTTGGGAGAGCCGGGCGATCATCTCCACCAGCGCCTCGCGGTCGACGCCCGGTCGGCCGCGCACCCCGTCGAGCAGAGCTTTCGCCCGGATGCCCTCGAGCATCTCCCGCGCTTCGGCGGGGCTGACGGGGGTGAGAACGAAGACCGCGTCCTTCATCACTTCGACCAGCACCCCGCCCAGGCCGAAGACCACGGCATGGCCGAGACCCTCCTCGGCCTTGGCGCCGAGGATCAGCTCCAGGCCGCCGGGAAGGAATTTCTGCACAAGAAAGCGCAGATCCGGCTCGTCGAACTCTTTCTTCATCTGCTGGGCGGCGCGCTTCACGGCGGCGGCGCTGGCGAGATCGAGAGCGACCCCGCCGCGGTCGCTTTTGTGCACCAACCCGGCCGCATCGGCCTTGAGGACGACCGGAAAGCCGATCGCCGCCGCGGCCTCGGCCGCTTCCTCGGGGGTTTCCACCGTCTTCCAGCGGGCGACGGGGATGCGGTAGGATTCGAGCAGCCGGTAGCACTCCGCGGCGGTCAGGCGGCTGCGGCCCGCCGCGCGCGCCTTCTCCAAAATCCGCGCGGCCTTCTCCCGCTTGAGGTCGGTCAAAGAACGCAGCGTGCGCGGCGGGCGGTCGCGCAAGGCCCGGTAACGCACGAGGGCGGCCATGGCGCGGGCCGCCTCGCCGGGAAGCGGAAAGCAGGGCACTTCCCCCTCGCGCAAAATGCGCACGACCTCGGCCCATTGCTTCGGGTCGGTCATCAGGTTGCAGACGATCGGCTTGCGGCGTTCGCGGTTCACGGCCACGATCTCGCGCGCGATCGCCTCGTTGTCGACGAAAAACGGGGTGACGAAGTTCACGAAGACCCCGTCGAAGCCCTCATCCTCCATCATCGCGTCGAGACAGGCTCGGTAGTGCTGGGCGGTTCCCGTGGCGAGGACGTCGACCGGGTTTCCGACCGAGGCTTCGGCGTAGAGCGACGCTTTGAGCCGCTCCTGCGTCGCGGGGGAAAGCGGCGGCAGCGTGCAACCGGAGGCGACGAGCACATCGGTGGCGATCACCGCCGGGCCGCCGGTGTTCGTGATGATGCCGATCCGGTTGCCGCGGGGGACCGGCTGGGTGGCGAAGGCGACGGCCGCCTGGATCAGGTGCCCCTCGTCGCGGAAGGAGAGGATCCCGGCCTTGTCGAAAATCAGGTCGGTTGCGATGTCCTCCTTGGCCAGCCCGCCCGTGTGCGAAGCCGCCGCGCGGGCGCCCTCCTTCGTGCGGCCGGCCTTCATGGCGAGCACCGGCTTGCGGGCGGCGACCTCGGAGGCGACCTTGAGGAAATTCGCCGGGTCGCGCAGCCCCTCCACGTAGGTCACGATCACGCGCGTTCCCTCGTCGCGACCCAGATAATCGAGGATCTCGGGAATGGTCACGTCCACGGCGTTGCCGTTGGAGGCGTAGATGCGCGTCCCGACCCCCATCTGGGCGAAGGCCTGGTGGATGACCTCGGCGACACCGCCGCTTAAGGCGACGATGGAGATGAAGCCGGGCTCGGGCCGCGTGAAGGTGAAGTTGCAATAGGCGCGGATCGCCGGGTCGGTGTTGATGATCCCCTGGCAGTTCGGGCCGAAGACGCGGATCCCGTAACGGCGCGCGCGCTCGAGAAAGTCTTTCTGAATCGCCTCCCCTTCGGGGCCGGTTTCGGCGAAGCCTCCCGAATTGATGATGATGTGTTTGACCCCTTTCTTTCCGCAATCGTCGACCGCCTGGGGCACGAACTTCGCCGGGATGACCATGTGGACGACGTCGATCCCGTCCGGGCAGTCGAGAATCGATTTGTAGGCTTTCAAGCCGCGGATCTCTTCGGCGTTGGGGTTGATCGGATAGATCGGACCCGTAAAGCCGAAATCGATCAGATTCTTGATCACGCGGTTGCCGATGGAGAGCTCCTTGGTCGAGGCGCCGATGACGGCGACCGAGCGGGGCCGGAACAGCGAGTCCAACATGGCGTCCTCCTGGCGGGTTATCTGCGGCGCTCTTCGAGCTGCTCGATGAACGCCTCGACGTTTGTCTTGGTCTGCTCGTCGGAGATCAGCCGCAGGTCGTTGAGGTCTCCGTTGAGGATCAGGCTGGGGATGCCGGTTTCCTTTTCCAGCCGCTGCGGCATGCCGTAGCGGCAGTTGGAGTTGTTCGGGCAGGTCTTGGCGTCGTGGTAGATGATGCCGTCCACCTGGAAGAAGGAGAGCATGCGGCGGATGTAGTCTTCCTTGGCTTCGTCCGAGCGGACGATGAAGAGCTCGGTGTAGGCGCGCGCCATGCTGGTGATGGGGTCGTTCGGGTCGAGCGCCGAAAAGATCCAGCTGTTGCAGTAGGTCGATGCGAGCACGTTGGCGTGGAGCGAGGCGAAGAGCTGGGCATGGGCGCTCAGTCGACCCCAGACGGGCATGCCGTCCCAGTAGATCCGGAAGCGCTCCTCGTCGACCGCCCCCTCGCGGCGGCGGATGCGTTCTTCGAGCTCGTCGAGGAGCTTGCGGTAGACCTCGACCGCCTTGGGCGTGCCGCGTCCGACGACGGCGGGGCCCATCAGGGTCGTGCCGTCGAAAAAGGTGATCGGCGAGGGCCGGGCGGCGGCCGTGTCGAGGATCTGTTTCCAGAGCTCGGAGCACTGCCGGGAGAGGTCCACCGCGCGGCGCAGGTCTTCCATCTCGAAGCGCCGGCCGGCGACTTTTTCGAGCGGCGGGATCAGGGCCTCGAGCTGCTTGGCGATCGAGACGATGTGCCGGTCGGTGACCTCGTCCACTCCGCGGTAGGTGTGCACGCCGAGCACCGGCGCGTTGAACTTCTCGCCGTACCACACGAACCAATCCTGCACGTCGCGGCACTGGTTCGTGTTGTAGACGAGCACGTCGGGTCGGGGGATGCTCTGGATGCCGAAAGCCTTCTGCAAGGGGGTCACACCACGCAGGAAGGCCCCGATGTCCGCGGTGAGGTATGAGCAGATGTCGGGGGAGTAGCCGATGGCGTTCGCTTCGGGGATGAGGTCGGTCGCCATGCGGGTCGCTCCGAGCATGGCCGAATGGGTTTCGGGGAAATAGACGAGGAAACCCAGAGCGCGGAGGATTTCGGCCGGGCCGACGCTCGTGCACCAGGCGATCTTGGGAGAGCCCGCGCGTGCGGCGGCGTCGAGCTCGAGATAGTAATCGCGCATGAACTGGTTGATGTCCGCGGCGGCGGCGAGTTTCTTGCGGGGGGCTTTTTTCTCTTCGCTCATGACAGCCTGGCCTCCATCAAATCCAAAGGTTGAGGGGTTACGATTCCCGGGATCCGCTCCGGGCGTAGAGGGCCGCTCCGATCGCCCCGGTGAACTGCGGGTGGGGGGGGACGAGTACGGGACGACCGATCAGCTCCTCCATCATGCGGACGAGGTAGGGATTGTGGGCGACGACGCCCCCGGTCATCACGACCTCGGCGGTCAGCGAATCCATCTCCACGATGCGCTTGATCATGCTGTAAAAGACGCCCTTGACGATGTCCTCGATCTTCTTGCCGTGGCGGATGTGCTCGAGAACTTCGGTCGCCGAAAATACGGTACAGAAGCTCCCCAGGCGCACCATGTCCGAGGAACTCTCGGCCATGGCGTTCATGCGCTCGAGCGGAATGTCGAGGCGGGCGGCCATCTCCTCGAGGAAAGCGCCCGTCCCCGCGGCGCACTTGCGGTTCATCTTGAACGCCGTGCGCCGGCCGGCGGCGTCGAGCTTGATCACCTTGTTGTCCTGGCCGCCGATGTCGATCACCGTAATCGCCCGCGGAAAGGCGTGGTAGCAGCCCCCCGCGTGGCAGCCGATCTCGGTGCGCTGATCCTGGGCGTAGCGGACATTCATGCGGCCGTAGCCGGTGGAGACGGCCCGTGCGATCCGCCCGGGGTCCCCGCCGGCCATGGCGAGCGCCTCGGCGAGGCAACCGTCGGCGGTCGCCGTGAAATCGGTGCCCGACTTGCGTACGGCCAGACCCCGCAGCCGGCCGGCGGCGTCGATGACGGCGACCTTCGTACGCGAGGAGCCGACGTCGCAGCCGACATAAAGCGCCTCTTCGCTCATGGTGTCCGTAAACCGCCGTTCATGATCCGATCCGGCGCTCGAGGCTGGACTCCAGCCCTTTGACCAGGGCGCGCATCACTCGGTTGAACGGGGCGTCGAGACCGGCGCGCTCGGCGTATTCGATGAACTTGCCGTTGATGTAGTCGATCTCGGTGCGCCGGCCGGCCTCGATGTCCATCAGCATCGAGGGCTTGTGATCGCCGGCTCCGCGCATGTAGGCCATCGCCTCCTCGAAGTACTCCCAGCCGAGCAGAATCTCGTTCGCCCGGGCGATGCGGATGCATTCCTGGACGAGCGCCTGGACGATGGCGAAGACGATGGGGTCGTTCATCGCACGCGACATCGTCAGGCGCGTCAGGGCGCAGACGGGGTTCATCGAGGCGTTCATGACCGTCTTGCGCCAGACCATGGAGACGATCTGGTCCGTGTGCCGGGTTTCCAGTCCGCAGGCCGTGAGCGTTTCGGCCACGGCGAGCGCGGCCGCCCGACCCGCGGGATCGAGCTCCTGGACGAAATGCGGCGGGTGGTGGAAAGGGATGCGCACGCGGCCGGGAGCGATCAGGCCGCAGCCGTAGTTGACGACCGCACGCATCACGCGCGTCCGGCCGAGGGTGCGGGCGAGCTCGCGCTCCGTGTCGATCCCGTTCTGCCAGCTTACGACATAGCGCTCGGGGCCGAGAAAACCCTCGAGCGCCGAGGCGATGAGCGGCAGCGCGTTCGCCTTGACGGTGATGAAAATGACCTCGGGGTCCCAGGGGGCGAGATCATCGACCCCCGGGCAGGTCCGGGTGACCGCCTGGCGGAAGGATTCGGCTCCTTCGAGGACGATCCCCGGGTCGAGGGCCGGAACCAGAAGTTCGGGGACCACGTCGCAGAGGGTCACCTCGTGACCGCCGCGCGCGAGAAAGGCGGCCACGATGCAGCCGACCGGGCCGGCGCCCACGACGGCGAAGCGGCGCGGGCGGAAAGCGGGGGGATCGCTCATGGCAACCTCCGGAGGCGGCCCGTCCCGGACTCAGCGGAACTGCCGGGGCCGTTCGTCCACGACCCGCAGCGCCTTGCCCTCGCTGCGGGTGATGAATTTGGGCTCGACGATTTCGACGTCGACCCCGATGCCCATCATGCCGCGGATGTGCGCCATGACCTTGGCGGCGACCTCCAGGCGCTTTTCGGGCCCGGACTCATAGATGTCCTTGCGGCCTTCCACCTGCACGATGAGCTGGTCGAGATAGCCCTTTTTGCGCACGACCAGACGGTACTGGGGCTCGACCTCGGGGATCTCGAGGAGCAGCGACTCGATCTGCGAGGGGAAGACGTTCACCCCGCTGATGATCAGCATGTCGTCGGAGCGGCCGTAGATCTTGTCCATCTTGACGAAGGTGCGGCCGCAGGCGCAGGGTTCCCGCCGCAGACGGGTGATGTCCTTGGTGCGGTAGCGGATCATCGGCATGGCGCGCCGTTGCAGCGAGGTGAAGACGAGTTCCCCCTTTTCGCCCAGAGGCAAGGGCTCGAGCGTCTGGGGGTCGACGATTTCGGCGATGAAATGATCCTCGTTGATGTGAATGCCGTCCTGCACTTCGCAGTCGAAGCCGACCCCCGGCCCGCAGAGCTCGGGCAGGCCGTAGGCCTCCTGGGCCGTGATGCCCATGCGTTCTTCGATCTCCTGGCGCATGGCCGTGGACCAAGGCTCCGCGCCGAAGACCCCCACCCGGAGCGGCAGCGCGCGGATGTCGACCTTCATCTCGACGGCGCGCTCGGCGATGGTGAGGGCGTAGGAGGGCGTGCAAAAAAGCGCGGTCACCCCGAAATCCTTCATGATCGTAATCTGCCGTTCGGTCAACCCCGAGCTCGTGGGGACGACCGTGCAGCCCAGACGCGTCAGCCCCTGATGGAAGCCCAGGCCTCCGGTGAACAAGCCGTGACCGTAAGCGTTCTGCGCGATGTCGTCGGGCCGTACCCCCGCCGCCCAAAGGTTTCGCGCCATGAGCTCGGTCCATTGATCCAGGTCCTCGGCCGTGTAGGGGCCGGTGATCGGCTTGCCCGTCGTCCCCGACGAGGCGTGCACGCGGACGACTTCCTTGAGCGGCACGGCACAGAGTCCGAAAGGATAGTTGTCGCGCAGATCGTTTTTTACCGTAAAAGGCAGCCGGGCGATGTCCTCAAGCGACTTGATCGCTTTCGGGTTGACGCCGGCCTCGTCGAACTTGCGCCGGTAGAAGGGGACCCGTTCGTAGACCCACTCGACGGTTTCCTTGAGCCGGCGGAGCTGAAGTTTCTGGAGCTCCGGCAGCGGCAGGGTCTCAAACTTCTCGTCCCAATATTTGCGCTCGCTTTTCTTTTCCTCTTTGCGCCCTTTGAGCACCATGGTCTTCTTCTCCTCCCCGTCATGGCCTCCGGGGCCCGCTGTTTGGGGTCTCGGGGCGAAGATGAAAGCAGCCTGGCCGTCGCCGTCGGCGTTCAAGCGGCGTTCTCCCGTGCGGCGGCGGCCCCCGCCGCGAAGGCCCTGCGGTTGACCTCAAGCAAGTCGGGCTTGATTTTCTTCTCCATCGCCGCGTGGACGGATGCGGCCCGGATCGGCAGCAGGCCCGTTTCGACCAGGCAGCCGAGCAGCACCATGTTCACGGCCAAAACATTTCCGGCGTCGCGGGCGAGAGCGGTCGCATTGAAAGCGATCAGACGCGCGGTTTTCGCGCGGATCACCTCCTGCAGCCGCTTGAGGTCCGGGTAAACCCCCTGCCCGAGGTTCACCGTAAAGGGCATCAGGGGGGCGAGGTTCGTGATGACCGTGCTTTCGCGGTGGCATTTGCCGAGCGCGCGCAGGGTTTCGGCCGGCTCGAAGCCGACCAGGAGATCGGCCTCTCCGTCGGCGATGATCGTGCTGTGGCCGGGCCCGAAAATCAGGGCCGATTCAACGACCCCCCCGCGCTGGGCCATGCCGTGGATTTCGCTCATGCGGATCGGAACCTGGTCGATCAGAGCGGCTTCGGCGAGAATGGAGGAGGCGAGAAGATTTCCCTGGCCCCCGACGGCGACGATGACGAGGCGCGTGGTCTTCATGGATCATTTCTCCGCTGTTTCCCGGGCGGGGACGATCGCGTGCTCGGGGCAGATCTGGGCGCAGAGGCTGCAGCCGGTGCACAGGTTCGCGTCGATGTGGATGCGGTCGTTCCAGACGTAGAAGGCCGGGCAGGCCAGGCGGGTCATGCACACGCGGTGGTTCTTGCATTTCTCCCCGACGCGGAAGGGTTTGCCGCGCGGCAGTTTCAGGCTTTTGGCGTAGAGGACGCAAAGTTCCTGCGAGATGACGACCGAGACCCCGGGGAAGGAGAGGGCTTCCTTGATCTGCTCGATGCTCTTCTTCACGCGGTAAGGCTTGATCACCGTAACGTGGGGAACGCCGATCCCGCGCACCACGGACTCGATCGAGACACGGCCGTAGTTTTCGAGCTGGAGCTGCTTCATGTCCACCCCCGGATGGGGCTGATGGCCGGTCATCGCCGTCGTCCCGTTGTCGAGGATCACGAGCGTGAAATTGTGGTTGTTGAAGACGGCGTTGATCAAACCTGGGATGCCGGCGTGAAAAAAGGTCGAGTCCCCGATAAAGGAGACGACCTTGCGGCCGCTCACCCGGGAGAAGCCGCCGGCGGTGCCGGTCGAGGAGCCCATGCAGATGAGATAGTCGGCCATGGAAAGCGGAGGGAGCAGCCCCAACGTGTAACAGCCGATGTCGGTCGGGTAGACCGTTTCGAGACCGAGCTCCTCGGCCGCCTGGCGCACCTCGTAGAAGGTCGCCCGGTGGGAGCAGCCCGCGCAGAGCGTCGGCGGACGCTGCGGGATGGGGGGAAGGTCGGAGACGTCGATCGCCGGCCGGCTGCGGTCGGGCACCCCGAAATAGCGTGCCGTGACCCGACGCACGCTCGAAGGGTCGAGCTCGTAGAGCCGCGAGAAGAGATCCGGCGCCTTGCCGCGGATCGAAAGGGTCAAGCCCGCTTCCTGGGCGTGGGTTTTGGCCGCCTCCTCGAGGTAGGGCTCGCCTTCCTCGACGACGAGCGCCTTTTCGCAGCCGCGCAGAAACTCCTGGATGCGCCGCGCCGGCAAGGGATGGGAGAAGCCGACCCGCAGGATGCGCACGCGGTCGGCGATGCCGAGTTCGGTGACCGCATCCCGGACGTAGTTGTAGCTCACGCCGCTGCAGAGGATGCCCCAGGGCCCCTCGCCCTCGACGAGATTCCAGGAGGAGCTCTCGGAGAGGGCTTGCGCGCGGGCGAAGTGTTCGAGGAGCTTCACATGGAGCTTGCGCGAGACGGCGGGCACCGTGACCAAGTTGAGCGGATCCTTGACGAACCGGCCGCGGGTCACGCGGGGGCGGATCTCCCCCAGGGTGATGACCCCGGAGCTGTGATTGATGCGCGTCGTGGTGCGCAACAGGACCGGCTCGCCGAGCTCCTCGGAGAGCTCGAAGGCGGAGGGCAGCATGCGGTGGGCCTCCTCGACCGAGGAGGGCTCGAGCATGGGAAGCCCCGAGAGCTTGGCGTAGTATCGGTTGTCCTGCTCGTTTTGGCTCGAGAACATCGCCGGGTCATCGGCGGTGAGAATGACCATGCCTCCTTTCACCCCGACGTAGGCGAGGGTCATGACGGCGTCGGCGGCGACATTGAGCCCCACATGCTTCATGACCGCCATGCTGCGCACGCCGCAGGCGGCGGCCGCGGCCGCCACCTCGACGGCGACCTTCTCGTTGGTGCAGTACTCGAAGTGCAGGTCACTTTCCTGGGAGATCTGGAAAAACTGCAGCGAAATCTCCGAGGAGGGGGTTCCGGGGTAGGTGCTTGCGAAAGCCACCCCGGCCTCGATCGCCCCCCGGGCGATCGCCTCGTTTCCGAGAAGGAGCATCTTCTCCCCGGGCCGGTCGGTCAGAAGCTTGTGCATCCGTCGCTGTCCTTTCTGCGCATCAGGGTGAGGCGGTTCAGGGAACCAGGATCGGCCGCTCGCGGATCCGGCGGCCGTGGGTTTCTTCGAAAACTTCGTTGATCCGCGAAAGCGGGAATTCCTTCACGAAAGGCCTAAGGACCACCCGCCCGTCGAGCACCAGTCGGAGCACGGCCGGGTAGTGCTCGGGGACGCAGCCCCAGTTGCCGCGGGCCGAGGCGTGGAAGGCCATCAGGTTGGAAAGCCGGATGGTCACCGTGTCCATCGTGAAGCCCACCACCGCCAGCGCGGCTCCGTAGGTGAGGAGCCCGAAGGCGGTCTGCTGGCCGGCCGCGGTGCCGGAGGTCTCGAAGATTTTCCACTCCGTGCGGCGGCCGCCCTCTTTCTTCACCGTTTCGGTAACGGCGGCGCGCAGGTCCTTGAAAGGCATCTGGCCCGCGTGGAAGGTCCCCGCGCAATAGGGGGCGATCGCCTCGAGCTTTCCAGGGTCGATGTCGATGGCGAGCACCAGCGCTCCGAGCGCCCGGGCGATCTGGACCCCGAACCCTCCGACTCCGCCGACCCCGATGAACACGGCGGTGTCCCCCGCCTGGAGCCGCGATTCGATGATCGCTTGATACGGGGTGGTCACGGCGTCGGCCACCACGGCGAGCTCGGTCAGACTGACCCCCGAGACGCCCGCAGGCCGGCCGTCCGCGTCGAGGGGCACCTCGCAGAG
The DNA here is from genome assembly GCA_964596545.1 of uncultured Desulfatibacillum sp. Lineage (GTDB taxonomy): Bacteria > Desulfobacterota > Desulfobacteria > Desulfobacterales > SpSt-501 > SpSt-501. The sequence goes on from CAZQUP010000006.1 coordinate 14,167, forward strand.
TTGGTGGGCGGGGACGATGATGTGACTGGCGAACCCGCCGGGGATGTCGTTTCCGGGCATTTTCTGCCGCGCGCAGATGTTGCCGATGCCGCGGCGGCAGACATCGCAGTCCCCGCAGGGCATGACCGCAGGCACGATGACCGCCTTGCCGATCCAGGACTCGGCGCCCGGACCGGCCGCCTCCACCCGCCCGCTGATCTCGTGGCCGAGGGTGAGCGGGAGCGGCGACTTGGTGCGCACCCCGTCGTAGTAGAAACCGAGATCCGTGTGGCACACCCCGCAGCCCGCCACCTTCAGGCGCACCTCGCCGGGGCCGGGCGAGGGCAGGTCGGATTCGATCCGTTGCAAGGGTTTTTGGGGTTCGACCATCTGCCAGGAGACCATCTTCATGGCTCACCTCCCCGCGGGAATGAAGGAAGATCAGGCTCCCTTGAACTCGGGTCGTTTGCGGCCGAGCGAGGAGAGCCCTTCGAGCGCATCGGCGGTGGCGAAAATCTCGGAAAGCTTCGCAAGCTCCAGCTCGATCGCCTCGCGCATGGAAAGTCCCGCCTGGCGGTCGATGATCTCGCAAGCGAGCCGGAGAGCAATCGGGGCCTTCGCGCGAAGCGCCTTCCGCACGCGCTCGACCGCAGCGGCGTCGAACCCCGCGGGCGCCCCGCCGGCCAGCAGCTCGGCGAGCGGCCCAGGTGCGAAGAGGGCTTGGAAGACCCGGAAACGATCGGGGATCGTCCGCGGGCGGTACTTGTCGGGGGCGCCCGTGGCGGTGAGTTCGGCGATCGCCGATTCCACCTCGGCCGGTTCGACGAGGCGGCAGGCGATCCCCAGATCCAGGGCATCCCGCGCCGAGATCGGCGCGCCGGTGCAGGCGAAGTACTTGGCGAGTTCGGGGCCGAGCTGGCGCGCCGTGCGCAGCATGCCGCCCAGGCCGGGGTAAATCCCGATCCCGGTCTCGGGGAAGGCGAGCGACCCGGCGGGGGTGGCGAGGATCGCGCGGCAGGCGAGGGCAAGCTCGCTTCCTCCGCCGAGGGAGAGACCGTCCAAGAGGGCGATCGTGAGCTTCGGGGACTCCTCGATCGCGAGCAAAAGTTCGTGCCCGCGGCGCGTGAAGGCGACGATGTCGGGAATTTTCCCCGCGCGGATCTTTTCCACGAAATAGCGGATGTCGGCCCCGGCGACGAAGGCCTTGCCGGCGCCGCAAAAGACGATCGCACCCACGCGGGAATCGGCCTGGGCCTCGGCGAAACGCTCGGCCAGCTGCTCGACCACCGCTTCGTTGAGCGCGTTCATCGCCTCGGGCCGATTGATCGTGACGAAAGCGACCGGCCCGCGGACGGCGAGATCCACGAAACGGAAGCGGAAGGGTTGGCCTTCGCGACGCTGCTTCTCCAGAAGCGCCGGCATCCGGAAATCCGGGTAGCGGCGGCAGACCGCCTGCACAAGCGCGTAGGTGCGCTCGATCCCCAACCGGTTCATGATCTCGAAGGGCCCCTCGCTCCAGCGCAGGCCGATCTTCGCCCCGCGGTCGGTGTCCTCGATCGAGGCGACGCCCTCGTCGACGAGCGCCGCGGCCACGCCGAGGCAGACGCCGTGGAAGCGGTCGACGAGCGGCGGGATCTTTTCCTCCTCGACCGGACCTTCGAGGTTCCAGTTTTCCTTCTTGTCCATCTGGGCCTTCAAGGCCGCGCAAGGGGCGTAGAAGGGACCGAGCTCGTTTCCGAGGGTCGTCGCGGCGTGGACGGCGATCGGAATGCCGGTCACGTTCATCAGCTGGAAGGGGCCCATGCCGATCCGGAAGGCGCGCTTTCCGGCCTCCTCGATCGTGGGGATGCCGGCCAAGCCCTCCTCGAGCATGCGTGCGGCCTCGTTGAGGAAGGGGACGAAGAAGCGGTTCACGGCGAAGCCGGGGGCGTCCTGGACGAGGATCGCCGTTTTGCCGTGCAGCCGCGCGGCGAGCAGCGAGGTCTCGAGCGTCTGCGGGCTCGTTCCCGCGTGCGGGATCACCTCGAGGAGGCGGTTTTTCGCCGGGTGATAGAAGTAATGCAGTCCGATGAAGCGGTCGGGGCGGGAGGTTTGGGCGGCGAATTCGCGGACATAGAAACTCGAGGTGTTCGTGGCGAGGATCGTCTCCGGACGGCAGATTCCATCGAGTTTGCGGAAGAGCTCGGATTTCACCTGCTTGTCCTCGAAGACGGCCTCGATCACGAGGTCGGCGTCGGCGAGCGCCCGAAAGTCGGTCGTGCCCTGGATGCGGCCGAGGATCTCTTCGACCTGCTCGGGCTTAAAGAGGCGGCGCTCGACCCCCTCCTGCAACAGGCGGCGGATGGTGTGGATCCCGCGGGCGACGAACTCGTCCTTCAGATCCACCATCACCACGGGGATCCCCTCCTGGGCGAACTTCTGGGCGATCCCGCTCCCCATGTTTCCGGCCCCCACGACCCCCACCTTGCGGATTGCGGACATCGGCTGCGTCCTCCCTCAGCGGTTTTTCCAGATCGGTTTGCGCTTTTCCTCGAAGCTGGCGATCCCCTCGAGGGTGTCATCGGTTTTCATGAGCGTGTGGAGAAAAAGATCGCTCACCCCCTGAAGTGCCTGGTTCGTCGGCAGCCCGAGGTGCCGTTTCACGGCAAGCTTGTTCAGCCGCAGGATGAGAGGGCTCGCCTGTTTGAGCTCGCCGAGGAGCGCCTCCACCGCGGCGGCAAGATCCAGGTCCTCGACCGCGCGGGTCACGAATCCGAGGCGCGCCGCCTCTTCGGCCTCGTAACGCCGGCCGGTCGTGCAGATCTCGATCGCCCGCGCCGGCCCGACGAGAAGCGGCAGCCGGATCGCCGCGTAAGGGGGGAAGAAGCCGAGTTTCACTTCGGGTTGCCCGAAGACCGCGCTCTTGGCGGCGATCACGATGTCGCAGGCGATCGCCGCTTCCATGCCGCCCCCGAGGCAGGCGCCGTGGACGGCGGCGATCGTGGGGACTTCTTGGTGTTCGATTCCTTCGAGAAGGCGGTTGAAGACGGCGATCATTCCGTCGACCTGCGCGGGCTTGTGATCGGCGACTTCGACCCCCGCGCAAAAGCTCGGCCCCTCCGCAGCGAGCACGAGGGCTTTCAGGTCGCGGTCGGCGCGCAGGCGCTCGAGCACGCCGCAGAGCTCCTCCATCATGGCGATGTTCAGCACATTGTGCTTGGGGCGCGCAAGCGTCAGCCGCGCAACCCCGCCCTCCGTTTCCAGCCGGGCAAAGGACAGCGCACTCATCGTTTTCCCTCCTTGACGGGTCGACGGCCGCTTTCGCGCACGGGTTCTTCTTCAGGCATTCACGAAGGCGTAGCTCAAGCGGTCGCCGGGAAGCCGCTCCACGCGGACTTTCATGGGCAGCCCTACGGCGAGCTCCTCCTCGGGGACGGCGCGGTCCACACGGCCGAAGACCTTGTAGTCCCCGTAGTCGAGCAGCGCGATCGTGTAGGGGACGTCCTCCTGGAACCCGGCCGGTCCGAAGGCCAGGCGGCTCCAGGTAACCAGGCGTCCCTCCCCCTCGACCGGAAACCATGCCATCCGCCTCGAAAAGCAGCTCCGGCAGTCGGCACACGGCGGAAAGAAGACCTGCCCGCAATCCAGGCAGCGGGTTCCGGTCACTCGGCCTTCCTCCAGGTGAGCGATGAAGTCGTTGACGCGGGTGATCCCTGTGAAGCCGACCGTTCCGAAACGCCGAAAACGGTCGTCGATCTCGGCTTCGCTTTTTGCGCCCATGGACGTCTCTCCTACTCGATGCCCAGGATCAGGACGTTTCCGTAGAGGCCCACCCCGCCGATGTTGTGCACGAGCCCGATCCGCGGCTCCTGGACCTGCATCGCTCCCGCCTCCCCCCGCAGCTGCAGCACGATCGTGCGCACCTGGCTTCCGCCCGTCGCTCCGATCGGGTGTCCCTTGGAGAGAAGCCCCCCGTCCACGTTCACCGGGATTTTCCCCTCCCGGTAGGTGGCCCGGCTGCGGATGAGCTCGCGGCCTCCTCCCGGTTCGGCGAAGCCGAGGTCCTCGTAGGCCATGAGCTCGGCGATCGTGAAGCAGTCGTGCACCTCGGCGACGTCGATGTCGCCGGGCCCCACGCCCGCCATGCGGTAGGCCCGTCGTGCGGCCTCCCGGGCGGCCGAAAGTCCGGTGAAGAGATCGCGTCCGGCGAGATTGACGCTCGCCGACGCCGAGCCGACCCCGAGGAGCCAGACCGGTTTCTTGCGGCAATCGCGCGCCCGGTCCTCGGCGGCGAGCAGCAGACAGGAGGATCCGTCGGCGTTCGCGCAGCAGTCGCCCACGCGCAGCGGACTGGCCACCGGGCCGGCCATCCGCTCCTTCGGGTCGGCGAGTTGGGCGGGCGTCACCTCCTTGCGGTAGACCGCCTTTTCGTTCAGCCGGCCGTAAACGGAGGACTTGACGCGGATCAGGGCGAGATCCTCGAGGGTGGTTCCGTAGGCCGCCATGTGGGCGCGGGCGTACATGGCGTAGTAGGCGGGCATCATCGTCCCGAAAGGGCTTTCCCACTGGATGTCGGCGCCGCGGCCCATGCGCTCCTGCGATTCGGCCGAGGAGATCTCGGACATCTTCTGGAACCCGATCACGGCGACGACGTCGTGCTGGCCCGAGGCGATCAGCGATGCGGCGAGCCGCACGCCGGTCGTGCTCGAGGAGCACAGGGTCTCGACGTAGAAGGTGGGCTGAGGGTTCAACCCGAGATATTCGGCGATCACCCCGGCGGGGGAGCGCTGCCGGTCGTACTCGGGAGCCGAGCAGACGATCGAGGCGTCGATCGCGGCGGGTTTCAGCCCCCCGTCCTCCATCGCTTCGCGGAAGGCCTCGAAGGCGAGCTCGCGGATCGAGCCCGGATAGGCCCGCACGAATTCGCTCTGCCCGACACCGATCACGGCCACGCGTCGCATGAGCACCTCTTGCGCGGAAAGGGGGCGGAAGGGAAGCCGACCCGCCCGGTTCGAACTCGGGGCGGCTCAGATGTACTGGCCGCCGTCCACCTTGATCACCTCGCCCGTAATGTGCGCGGCGCGCTCGGAGGCGAGAAAGACGACCAGCCAGGCCAGATCCTCGGGGCGGCCGATGCGCTTGAGGGCGCTTTCGGCCAAGGCCATCTCGATGATCTTTTCGCGGGATTCCGACTCGCGCAGCATCGCCGTCTCGATCAGGCCCGGGGCGACCGCGTTCACCGTGACCTGGAAGGCGCCCAGCTCCTTGGCCAGGGCCTTGGTGAAGCCGATGATGCCGGCCTTGGAGGCCGAGTAGTTCGTCTGCCCGAACTTGCCGCGCAGACCGTTGATCGAAGTGATGTTGATGATGCGCCCGGACTTCCGCTCCTTGAGGATCGGGGCCACATGCCGCGTGAAATTGAAGTAGCCCTTGAGGTTCACGGCGATCACGCGGTCCCATTGTTCCTCGGTCATCTTCCAGCTGACCGCGTCCCAGTTCATGCCGGCGTTGTTCACGAGAATATCGAGTCCGCCGAACTCGGCGACGGCGGTCTGGACCACCCGCTCGGCGTCGGCGAAGGAAGAGATGTCGCAAGGGAGCGCGAGCGCTCGGCGGCCCATGTCGCGGATTCGGCGTTCGTAGTCCCGCGCCTCGGCCTCGTGCCGGCGATAGGTGAAGCAGACGTCGGCCCCCTCCCGCGCGAGCTCAAGCGAGATCGCCGCCCCGATGCCCTGGGAGCCGCCGGTGACGAGCGCCTTCTTGCCTTCGAGCAGCATGGGTCCTCCCTTTCTATATCGTTTAGGGCGTCTTCGGCCGGGCGAGCACGGCGGCCATGAACTCGGCGTCGAAAGCCGCCCCGGCCGCCTGGCGCCTGCGGTACTCGAGGAAATCGATCACGTCCCGGCCGGTGATCTTCTTCGTGTTGAAGGCGTGAAAGCCGAGGAGGGCCTCGAAGTTCATGTTGGCCGCCAACCAGTGGCGGTTGATCACCTTGGCCTGGTCCCAGAAGAACTTCTTCTTGAGGCGGATGCCGTCGATGCTCTTGTGGAGGCAGTTGGGGAAAAGGTTGGCGTAAGTCCAGACGATGCGGTTCACCTCGGCGTCGAGCAGGCGGAAGTCGACTTTCGCGCTTTTCACGAGCTCGCGCGCCTTTTCCGCCTCGGGGCCGGTCTTGAATTCGCCGTAGACGATCTCGCCGTCCTCGATCCAGGTCTCGGTGACGACGGCCGGGTTGCGCTGAAAGCCCTTGTCGGTCTGGATCACGGGGACGCACTTGGCGATGAGCCCCAGGCGCTTCATCTTGTAGGCGCTCCAGAGCTCGCAGGAAATGCAATTCCACATGGCGAGCTCCATGGGGAGCATCCAGGGGAGAAAATCGGTGCTTCCCCCGTCGGGGGCGGAGCCGTGGCGCGGTCCGGCCTGGCCGAACACGGCGAGATCGCTGGCGATCGTCGTATCGCAGGCCATGCCGATCTCCTGGCCGCCCGCGACCCGCATGCCGTTCACCCGGCAGATCGTCGGCTTCTTGCAGTTGAGGATTCCGTCGACCATGGCGTTGAAAAGGTCCATGTAGGTGCCGTACTCGGTCGGCCGTCCGGCGTAGTACTCGGCGTATTCTTTCGTGTTGCCTCCGGTGCAGAAGGCTTTGTCGCCGACGGCGGTGAAGATCGCCGCGACCACCGAGGGGTCGGCCGAGGCGCGCTGGAATCCCGCGATCACCCCCTTGATCATCTCCGTGGTGTAGGAGTTGTACTGCGCGGGGTTGTTGAGCACGATCCAGGCGGTGTAGAGAGCCGGCACGACGTTGCCCTGAGGATCAACGATGGGTTTCTTTTCGAAAATCACCCCCGGGGCCTCTTTCGAAAAATGCTCTTCGCCGTAGAGAAAATGGTCTTTGAGCCCCCCCGACTCCCGCGGAAGCCAGCTCAGGTCGGCCATCTTTTCCTCCTCTTTCCTGCGATCGGTTTGTATTGAACCCGGGTTGCGAGGCTGCGGCTTCACCCGGGAGGTTACCAAACGGAATTTAGAATCTGGATAGCTATATATTAGCTACAAAGCGGCTGTGTCAAGGGAAAAATCCGGTCACTCGGCTCTCGGCCGAGGAATTCTCTTTTTCTTGACTTCTCGACGTGTTGCGTGGTTAGTTGATCTCTCGGAGGCGGGAAACGAACGCCTGTTCCGCCTGCGGAGCCGCACCCGAGCCAGGGAGGGATTGCGACGTGAAATACCCCAAGGAGGTCGTCCTCACGAACTGCACCGAGGTGAGCATCCGGCCCCTCAAGCCCGAGGATGAGGGGCGGCTGCGCGACTTCTACGACAAGGTCCCGGAAATCGACCGCTGGTACATGCGCTTCGATGTGCGCGACCCCGAGGTGATCCGCGGCTGGTGCCGTGGCGATCAGGACGTCTTTTCCATCATCGCCGAGTGCGGCCCCCGGATCATCGCCCACGCCCGCCTGCACACCCACCGCTTCGGCTGCTACCATCACCAGGGGAGGCTGCGCATCATCGTGCTCCCCGATTTTCGACAGAAGCGCCTGGGGAGCTGGATGCTTCTCGATCTCATCCGCTACGCCATGGAAAAGGGCCTGCGCGAGGTGCGCGCCGATTTCGTGGTTGGCGTCGAGGACGTGGCCATCGAGTCCGCACGCAAGCTGGATTTCTTCAAGAAAGCGCTCCTCGAGGACTTCGTCATCGGGCCCGAGGGCAAGTTGCACGATCTGTTGATCATGACCAAACAGCTCCATAAGGACTGGGGGGATTTCTGAGCCGGCCGATGGGTTCGTTTCCGCAGAACGAAATGCTGCTCACCACCCCCGAAGGGGAGCTCCGCATCCGCTCCTTCTGTACCCCCGAGCAGATCCGCCAGCTCCACTTCGACGGCCATTTCGGAACCCACGCCCACTATCGCTCGCTCTACACGAAACGGGAGAGTCTCGAGAGAATCGCCGACACCCCGGATGCGAGCGTCGTTCTCGCCATCGCCGAAGCAAAGCGTATCGTCGGCTTCGGGGTCCTCGCCTACCCGGATCCCGAGGAACGCTGGGCGCAACTCGGGCCGTTGCTCATGGAGGTGAACGCGGTCGAGGTGAGCCGCCCCTTCCGCGCCCATCGGATCGGGAAGGCGATCGTGGAAATGATGATGGTTCACCCGCTCATCGAGGAGAAGATCGTCTACTTCGTGGGCTACTCGTGGACCTGGGACCTCGACGGCAACGGCATGAGCGCCCAGCAGTACCGCCGCATGATGGAGAGGCTCTTCGAGCCTTTCGGCTTCCAGGAATACGAAACAAACGAACCCAACCTCTGCCTCAAACCTGAGAACATCTTCATGGCCCGGATCGGCGCCCGGGTCTCGGCCGAGGATCAGAACCGCTTCAAGTGGCTGCGGTTTGGCATGACCCCGTAAAGGAGCCTTCGGTGCGGAAAGAGCGGCGAGTCTATCGCAACGGCGTGTTCATCGGCTGGGAGGAGGCGACCGTCCATCTCATGAGCCACAGCTTCGCCCGAGGGACGACGATCTTCGAGGTCCTGCGCTTCGAGTCGACGGCGCAGGGCCCGGCCCTCTTCCGGCTGCATGACCACGTGGCACGCTTCGAAAACTCCGCCCGGCTGCTTTCCCTGCCGCTCGCCCAGGATGCCGCGACGCTCTGCCGTGCGGTGGCCGAGACGGTCGCCGCCAACGGCCTGTCTCGCGGCATCGTCAAGCTTGTGGGTTACCATGCCGCGCCCAAGCTCGATGTGCTCCCGCCGCAGGGTCCGCTCGATATCGCCGTTTTCGTTCTCGACCCGGCGGAGGACTTCCATCTTGCCCCGGCGGATTTCGAGGTAGGGGTGACGGCCGTCATCGCCGAGACTCGCAAGCTCGACCCGCGCACGGTGCCGGTTGCCGCCAAGGCGGCGGCGAACTACCTGAACGGGATGGTGGCCGTCCTCGAGGCCCGGCGGCGCGGGGCCGATCTCGCCCTCTTGCTCGACACCGAGGGTTTTCTCGCCGAAGGGGCGACCGAGTCGATCTTCCTTGTCCGCGAGGCGGTGTTGCGGACGCCGCCCCTCGGAGGGGTCCTCGATTCCATCACCCGCCGCTCGCTTCTTGCGGTCGCGCGCCACCTGGGGATCGAGGCCCGCGAGGAGCGGCTTTCTCCCGCGGCGCTCTTTTCCGCCGAGGAGCTCTTTTTCGCCTGCACCCCCTTTCCGGTGATCCCCGTGCGGCGGATCGAATCCCGCGAATTGCCGCACGCTCCCGGTCCCGTCGCCCGCCTGCTTCACCGCGCGATGAAGGACATCGCCGTCGGCCGCGAGCCGGCCTTCGCCTCCTGGCTTTATCCCCTCGAGTCCTGAAAACGATCGTGGCAACCCCTTACAGGCTGAAGCCGTATCCCCCTTTTGGGCGGCTTTCCCCGTCGTCGAGAGGGCCCCGCTTTTTGTGCCGCGGAAAATCCGCGATGCAGCAAGGTGTTCGCTGCAGTTGCCGTCGGTATTAAATATATTCTTGACATACTCACAGTATATTTGTACGACACAAATCGTCGTTGGTCCCTGATCCGGATGGCCCGGTTCCCGCCGCAGCCTTCCGGAACCCTTTCAATGCATTGGACGGCGGAAGCGCTTTCCCTCATGGGGGCCGCAATGCGACGCCGAGCGCCGACGAGGGAACGATTGGGGGATCGGGCCTACGCCCTGATCCGCGAGCGCATCGTCACGCTGAAGATCCTCCCCGGGCAGCAGATCGACGAAGGCCATCTAGGCAAAATCCTCTCCATCGGGCGGACCCCAATCCGCGAAGCGCTCCAGCGTTTGACCGCCGAAAAACTCCTCGATTCCGTGCCGGGCCGGGGATTCTACGTTCGGTCGGTCAGCATCGACGACGTCAAAGGCCTTTTCGAAGTTTTGACCACACTCGAACGCTTCGCTGTCCACCTGGCCGCCCAGCGGATCACGCCTGAGGAAGTCCGCCGCCTCTCCGAGGTGAGCGATCGCCATAAGGCGGCCATGAGCCGCAAGGACTTCCTTAAGGTCACCACGCTGAACAGCGATTTTCATCGCCTCATCCACGAGGCGGCGCATAACGCCTTCCTGCTAAATGCCCTCAAGGGCATGTATCACCAGTCCGAGAGGCTCGCTTACCTTACCTACACCAAGGAGGCCCATCCCAAGGGGATGGAGGAATTCAACCGCAAGGCGATCGAGGATCATGAACTTTTGATCCGGCACCTTGCGGACGCCGACGGCGAGCGCGCGGTCGAGGTCATAACATCCCATTTTCTGCGCTTTTTCCTGCGGGTCTGCCATTACATGGAGCCCCGGCTCGATGCCCTCGAGCCTTTCCGGAAACAGGAAATTTTCAACGCCGGTCCGCTATCGGAGGCCTTGGCCGAACCCCGACAAGAAAAGCGGCGGGCTTCCCGTAGGAAGCCTCGAATACCCGAGGAGAATCATGAGCACAACGATCTTACAGAATCTCACGTTGATCGACGGCACAGGGGCTGAACCGAAGGAAAACGTCCGGATCGTGATCGAAGACGGACGGATCCGAGAGGTATTGAACGGCACGAAGGAGGGGCTTCCACTTTCGGCCGAGCGGATTGACTGTAGGGGACAGTTTCTCCTGCCGGGGCTGATCGACGCGCATGTCCATCTCGAGGCCGTGGAGCCGACCATCGTCGAGCAACAGCGACGCTGTTTTCCTTCTTACACGCTCTTGAGAAGCCTGCAGATCATCCGCGAGACGCTTGAGCAGGGCTTCACGACCGTCCGGGACTGCGGCGGCGCCGACGCCGGTCTGCGCCAGGCCGTGTCCGAGGGGCTGATCCCCGGGCCGCGCATTTTCATCTGCGGCCGGATTCTTTCCCAGACCGGGGGACATGGAGATTTCCGGCTGGCCAGCGAGTCTCACGCTCCGGTCCAGGCCGACTTCGGGGTCGCCACGGGGATCTACGACGGCGTGGACGAGGTGCGGCGTGCCGCGCGGGAGCAGCTTCGTCGCGGGGCCGATTTTCTCAAGGTGATGGCCGGGGGCGGGGTGGCCTCGCCGGCCGACGAGATCACCCATTCCCAGTACTCCCCGGAGGAGTTGCGCGCGGTTGCCTTTGAAGCCGAGTCGGCGGGCAAATATGTCGCCGCGCACTGCTACGCCGACCGCAGCATCGTCCTTTGCGCCGAGGCCGGAATCCGGACCATCGAGCACGGAAACCTCATGACCGAGGTCGGCGCGGAGGCGATGCGGCGTGCAGGCTGCTATCTCGTCCCGACGATGGTCACCTACGAGGCCATGGCCCGCGAGGGGAAAAAGCACGGCCTTCCGGAATTCACCGCGCGCAAAAACGTTATCGCCCTCGAGCGGGCCGAGCAGTCGTTGCGGGAGGCGCTGCGCTTCGGCGTTAAGATCGGATCGGGAAGCGATCTGCTGGGTCCCATGCAGGTCTTTAAGGGCGAGGAACTCGCCCTCCAGGCTCGGGTTCTCGGTCCTTTAGGGGCGATCGTTGCCGCTACGCGCACGAACGCCGAAATCCTCGGCTGGGAACGCGAGATCGGGACCGTCGAGGCCGGCAAACGGGCCGATCTCATCCTCGTGAACGCCGACCCGTTGAAAAACATCCGGGTGTTCCAGAACTATCGCGAAACCATCACCCTCATCATGCAGGAAGGGCGGGTCTACAAGAACCTTCTTTGACCCGAGCTTTCCCGCGACCCGCAGGAGGTGCGCCATGAAACGCTGCGTCGCCGTCGTTGCTGGGTTGCTGTGCTTGGCCGTTGTCGGTTTGCCGCCGTCCACCGCCGAAGCCCAGACCAAGGAATTCGTGGCAAACATTTTCTTCCCGGACAAGCATCCGATCGCGAAGCACAGCTACGCGGATTGGGCGGTCGATCTCGAAAAGGCCTCCGAGGGCCGCCTCAGGGCCAAGGTCTTCTACGGCTCCTCGCTCCTCGAGCCGCGCGCCGGGCTCTCCGGCGTGCGCGACGGAATCGCTCAGATCGGTCATCACGCCGCTCTCTACACCCCTTCGGAGCTTCCGGAGTCAAACGTGCTCAACGAGCTCAGCTTCGGCATCACCGATCCGCTCGTCGCCATGGCTGCGGTCACCGAGTTCGAGATGACCGACCCCCAAATGCAGGCTCAATGGAAAAAGGCGGGGGTGATTTTCACCGGCGGCTATAGCACTCCGCAATACGTGATGATGTGTTCCAAGCCCGTCCGGAATCTCGAGGAGATCAAGGGAAAACGGTTGCGCACGGCGGGGGCCTCGGTCTCACGCTGGGCGCAGACCGTTGGGGCCGTGGCGGTGAACATTCCTTCGACGGAGATGTACACCGGTCTGGAGAAAGGAAGCCTTGATTGCGCGACGAACGTGGTAAGCGATCTCAAATCCCGCAGCCTCTGGGACGTGGCCAAACACACGACCATGGCTTCACTGGGGATGTACTACGCCGGACCGAACTGGGCGGTGAACCCCAAATTCTGGCAGGAGCTGAGCCCGAACGACCGGCGCCTGCTCTTCAACGTCAACGCTCAAGCGATGGCCAACCTCTACGTGGGCTACCAACAGGCGATCGCCGAGGCCCTGGCCGAAGCGAGGCAACACGGCGTCTCCTTCTATGAGCCGGGCGAGGACCTAAAGGCTTCGATCCAGTCCTTTATCAAGACAAGCTACGAGGACATCTACAGTCTGGCCAAGGAAAAATACAAGGTGTCTCAGCCGGAGGCGCTCGTTGATCGCTTTCTGAAGACGGTCGCGAAGTGGGAAAAGCTATTCGCCTCGACCGACCGCAAGGATCCCCGAGCGATCGGCAAGATCCTCCGCGAGCATCTCTTTGACCGCATCGACGTCGCAGCCTACGGCAAGTGAGCCCAGTCTCCGGAGGGCCTCCGGCGCGGAGGCCTTCCGGAAGGAAACCCGATCGTCGGGTCGGGGAGGGGGACGACGATATGGGTGGGCGGATCATCCGCGGGGTGAGCTGGCTGTTCGAGCGCCTATCGAGCGTTTTTCTGCTGCTCATGATGCTTCACGTGACGGCCGACGTCTTCATGAAATACTTTTTCAACGCCCCCATCGAGGCGACCATCGAGACCGTGACCTACTACTACATGATCGGGGTCGTCTTTCTCCCCCTGGCGGCGGCGGAGCTGCGAAACGAGCACATCTATGTCGACCTCTTCATTAAGCGTTTTTCCCCCCGCCTCCAGCTTGCGTTCTACGTCTTCGCCTGCCTTTGCGGGATGCTCTATTTCGGCATTCTGACGTGGCAGACGTTCCGTGATGCGATTCGGGCCACGGCCGGCCGCGAAACCGTTATGGCCAATTTCCTCTTTTATGTCTGGCCGAGCCGCTGGGCGCTCCCGATCGGCATGGGGGCGATGGTGCTCGCGCTGGGGGGGAACCTCTGCCGAGCGCTGAAATCCGGACGAACGCTCGAGCCGGCGAGGGCGGAGGAGGGTTGAGCAATGGGCTCTCCCGTGATCGGCGCCGCCGGAATTCTCCTTGCGCTGGTGTTGATGGGAATGCGCGTTCCCGTCGCTGTGGCCATGGGCCTGGTTTCCTTTTTTGGCCTCGTCGTGATGACCACCCCGCAGGCCGCCTTCGGCATGATCAGCGCCGTCCCCTTCGATTTCATCGGCAACTGGTCCTTCACGGCCGTGCCGATGTTTTTGCTCATGGGATACCTCTGCACCAGCTCCGGCATGACCCGGGCCCTGTTCGGCTGCATGAGGATCCTTCTCGCCCACCTTCCAGGGGGGCTCGCCGTGACCGGGGTCGGCGCCTGCGCTCTTTTTGCCGCCGCCTCCGGCTCGAGCGTGGCCACGGCTTCGGCGCTCGCGCGGATCGCCGTTCCCGAGATGCTCCGCCACCGCTACCACCCCGGGTTGGCCACCGGGGTGATCGCGGCTTCCGGGACCCTGGGGTCGCTCATTCCGCCGAGTGTCCTCATGATCCTATACGCAGTCTACGCCGAGGTCTCGGTCGGCAAGCAGTTCATGGCCGGGTTCATCCCCGGGATCCTCTCCGCCGTGCTCTACATGGCGATGATCGTGGGGCGGGTGATCATCGATCCGCGCCTTGCCCCACCCCTGGAGGAACGTGTCTCCGGCAAGGAGGTCTGGGTTTCAGTCCGCGAAATCTGGCCGCTTCCGACCCTGATCGTCTTCGTCCTGGGCGGAATCTTCTTCGGTTGGTTCAGCCCCACAGAGGCCGGATCCATCGGCGCTTTTCTCGCGCTGGGGATGGCCCTGCTGCGTAGATCGCTCGATCGGAAAGCCTTCCTCCGGGCGCTGGTTCAGACGGCGAGCAGCACGACGAGCATCTTCATCATCCTCGTTGGTACGATGCTGATCACCAAATTCCTGGCGCTTTCCGGTCTGCCGACGAGGCTTTCCGAGGTGCTTCTGGGGGTGAGCAGCTCGCCGCTGTGGGTGATCTTCGCCGTGAGCGTGCTCTACGTGATTCTCGGCATGTTCGTCGAGACCATGGGGCTTTTGCTTCTCACGCTTCCGCTCATTCTCCCCGTTGCGAACGCCGCCGGGATCGACCTCATCTGGTTCGGCATCATTCTCATCAAGCTTCTCGAGATCAGCCTGATCACCCCGCCGGTGGGCTTGAACGTCTATGTCATCAAGGGTGCGGTGGGTGCCCTGGTTCCGCTGGAGGAAATCTTCCGTGGCGTGAGCTGGTTTCTCGCCATGGATGTATTGACCCTTGTGATCCTTATCGCTTTTCCGGGCTTGAGTCTTTATCTGCCCGGTCTGATGTGAGCAGCGCCGGTTGCCGTGGCCGGCCCTACCGTAACGCAGGAGGACACCATGTTTGGCAAGGTCGTGAAAAACGGATGGCTTTGGGTCGTCATTCCCCTCACCCTGTCCATCTTCGCTGCGGCCTTCGGGCTCGGGGCTCTGGCGCAGGCGCAACCGGCGACGATCAAGTGGCGCATGCAGTCGATCGACCCGCCGACCCTCATCGGGCCGCAGATCACCCAGAAGGATTTCTGCGACCGAATCCGCAAAATGTCGAACGGCCGTCTCGACATCACGCTTTATACCGCGGGCCAGCTCGCCCCCTCGCTGGAATTGGTCGACAGCCTCGCCAAAGGCAGCGTGGACATCGCCTACACGAGTTCCGTTTACTACACCGGGATCGTACCGGAGGCGAACATCGATCTTGTGACGCTGCCGCCTAACATGCTGAAAACCCTCCAGGACGCCCTCCAGGTTTACTGGTACTCAGGCGTCGACCAGCTGATGCGCGAGGGCTACCGGCAACACGGGGTCTATTACGTCGGCAGCCTCTTCTTCACCGAGCCAAACACCTTTTGGAGCAAGAAACCGATCCAGAAGGTCGAAGATCTCAAAGGCTTCAAGATTCGCGGCTACGGTTACTATGCGAAAACCCTCGCCAAACTGGGGGCTTCCCCGACCTTCATCCCGCACGAGGAAGTCTACACGGCGCTCGCCCAGGGGGTGATCGACGGCTCTATGACCGCCGGCTCCTACTACAAACGCTTCAAATACTACGAGGTCGCTCCCCACTATTATCTGCCCGGGTTTGCTCCTGTGTGGTCGATGGCCATTCTCGCCTCGCAGAAATCCTGGGAAGTTTTGCCGGAGGATCTCAAGGCCATCGTTCATGAAGCCTTCAAAGTCTTCGCCATCGACCATCAGCAGCGGACGTGGTGGGAGCATGAGCAGATGGTGAAAGAGCTGCCGAACCTCAAGGCGACGCTCATCACCTGGCCGGAGGCGGAAGTGGCCAAGCTCCGCAAGGCGGGGCTGGAATTCCTGCCCGAAATCGCCAAGAAGAGCGATCGGTGCGCCAAAGGCCTGGAGATCATTCGTTCCTACATGAAGACCCAGGGGTACATCGATTGATCTCCTCACCGGGCCGTCCCCGCCAGCGTTGCCCCGGGAAGCCCTAAGCTCCGGAGCGGAGGCGGCCATTCCCTGGAGAACACCCATATGAAGACCGTGCAGCGGTTTTTTTTCGCCGTAGACCGCCTGATCGAACTGCTGGGCAAGGCGGTCTCCTTTCTCATCTATCCCATGATCGCGATCCTCGTCTGGGAAGTGACCTCGCGCTACCTGTTCAACTCCCCGACCATCTGGGCCCACGAATTGAGCGCGCTCCTCTACGCCGTCTTCTTTCTCATCGGCGGCGCTTACACGCTGCGCGGGAACGCCCACATCAGCGTCGATGTTCTCTCCGCCCGGCTTCCCCCGCGGGGAAGGGCGATCCTCGATCTCGTCACCTGGCTGTTGTTCTACCTTTTCTGCGGTGTTTTGTTCTGGCAAGGAAGCCAGGCGGCCTGGAAATCCTTCCTGAGAATGGAACGGGCCGCGACCGTCTGGGAGCCTTACGTCTGGCCGGTGAAATGCTTCATCCCGTTCGCGGCGCTGCTGATGCTGCTCCAAGGATTCACGAAATCTGCAAAAGACCTCCACCTCGCCCTGACCGGGCGCGAGTGGCCGATCGCCCCCCGGGAGAATTCCCCTTCGTGAGCATCGAAGCCGTCACTCTGCTCATGTTCCTTTCGATGCTGCTGCTTCTCGCCAGCGGGCTGCCGGTCGCCTTCGTCCTTGGCGGCTCCGCGCTTTTTTTTGGCTATACCGTCTGGGGGCCGGCCTCGTTGAATGTGGTCGTCGCCGCCGCAAGCGACCTTCTGCGGGCGAACCTGCTGGTTGCGGTGCCGCTTTTCGTGTTCATGGCCTACATGCTCGAGAAGTCCGGGATCGCCGAAGACCTCTACGGCGCCATGCACCGCTGGATGGGTGGGCTGCGCGGGGGGCTCGCCGCGGGGACGGTGCTTGCCTGCACACTTGTGGCGGCAATGAGCGGCATTAGCACCACGGGAGTCCTGATGATGGGGATCATCGGGCTGCCGGCGATGTTGCGGCGCGGCTACGACCGCCGCCTAGCCATGGGCTGCATCATGGCCGGGGGCGCGCTCGGGCCGCTCATCCCGCCGAGCATCGTGATGATCATCTACTCGTTGCTCTCCGGACAATCCATCGGCAAACTCTTTATCGGGGGCATTTTGCCCGGCCTGCTCCTCTCCAGCCTTTTCATCGCCTACATCCTGGGGCGATGTTTTTTGCGGCCGGATCTCGGCCCCGCGCTTCCCCCGCAGGAGCGTGCTTGCTGGAAAGAAAAGCTCACGGCCCTCAGAGGGATTTTGCTTCCCGCCCTGATCGTGCTCGGCGTGCTGGGGTCGCTTTTCGTCGGGATCGCCACACCCACCGAGGCGGCCTCGGTCGGGGCTCTGGGGGCGATCCTTTCGGCCGCCGTCTACCGCCGGCTCTCCCCCGCCATCCTCAAGGCGGTCGCCTTTCAGAGCCTCAAGACCGTCTCCATGGTCATGTGGGTCATCTTCGGGGCGGGGTGCTTTGCGACTATCTATCAGGGAATCGGGGCCTCGGAGTTCATCCAGAACCTGATCAAAGGCTGGCCGGTCGGCAAATGGATCGTGCTTTTCCTCATCCAGGCGACCTGGATCTTTCTCGGCTGCTTGATGGACGCGATTTCGATTCTCATGGTCACCGCCCCGGTTTTCATCCCTGTTGCCCAGTTTTTGGGCGTCGACCTCCTCTGGTTCGGCGTGCTCTATTGTGTCAACACGGAAATGGGCTACCTGACTCCGCCCTTCGGCGTCAATCTCTTCGTGATGCGGGGGATCACCCAAGATCTGGGGATTTCCACCAAAGAGATCTATCTCGCCGCGGTTCCCTTCATCGCCATCCAGTTTCTCGGTTTGGTTCTGGTCATGGCCTTCCCGGGAATCATCACTTGGCTTCCCGGCCTCTTCCTGAAATAATCGACTTCCATTCTTCGACGATTCTCCGCAGGCGCTATGGTTCAGGAGTCGATTTACGCAACGCTGGCGACGGTGCTGGAGGCCGGGGGAAATGCGGTGCTCGCGAGAATACTCGACCTTCGGGGATCCGGCCCGCGGCGGACGGGGGCGGCGTTGCTTTTGACTTCGGGAGGGAGGGTGCAGGGAACGGTCGGCGGCGGCCGCCTGGAGCAGGCCGTTCTCGAAGAGGCCGACCGCGTCCTGCGCGAAGGAAGGACTCTTATCCTGCGCTACGAGACGGGGCTCTTCGGCGAGGGGGGCTGCGGCGGAGCGGCGGATGTTTTCCTCGAACCTCTCTTCCCCGGGGATGAAGAGTTGATGCGCCTTTTGCGCGCCCGAGAGGAAATCGTGGGCCGGGGAGAATCGGGCCTGCTTGCGACCCGCATCGTGGAAGGGGTCGCCCGGCCTGCCCGCGCGCTGATCGCCCCCGGGGGCATTTTCGAGGCGGGGGGCGCATTTCCTCCCGGGGTGCGCCGGGCGCTTGCCGCCGGTCTGGAGCTTGCCGCGCCTCGACTCGAAACCTTCGCCACGGAAGCCGAGGGCGCCTGGCTTCTTTATCTCGAGCCGGTCACACCGGCGCCCGTGCTCCTCCTGCTCGGCGCCGGGCATATCGCGACGGCGCTCGCTCCGATCGCCCAACGCCTCGGCTTCCGGGTGTGGGTCGCCGACGCGCGTCCCGGGCTTGCGGATCCCGGCCGCTTTCCCGACGCCGAGCGCGTTCGCGCGGGCACTGCGGCGGAGCTTCTCGCGGAGCTCTCTCCAGGGCAGAAGCCCTATATCGTGATCGCCGGGCCTTCCCACGAGGCGGACCGCGATTCTCTGCGTGCGGCGCTCGAGAGGGAGACCGTCTATCTCGGGATGCTCGGAAGCCGCCGCAAACGCGAGTCCGTCTTTCGAGCCCTGCGGCGTGAGGGACTCGCCGAGGAGAAGCTCGCCCGTGTGCGCTGCCCGGCGGGGCTTGCGATCGGGGCGGAAACCCCCGCGGAGATCGCGGTCAGCATCGCCGCCGAACTCGTGCGCGAGCGCGCGGCGCTCGGCGGTGTCCCTCGGGCAGAGGAGCCCCCGGCCTGATGGCTCCGTCCCCGCAAGCCCAAGGCCCGGCGCCGGCCGCCGCCGCGGAGCCTTTCCGCAGGCATCTCGGGTCGCTCACGCTGCTCACACTTCTTTTTTTCATGAATTTTCTCTCGCGGATCATCCAGGCGCCGCTTCTGCCCGCAATCGAGCAAGATCTTCGGATCTCCCACGCTCAGGCGGGCGCGCTTTTCTTTTTTCTTGCCGCGGGCTACTTTCTTTCGCTCCTCGCTTCGGGCTTCGTCTCGGCGCGGATCGGCCACCGCCGAACGATGATCCTCTCGGCGGCGGCGACGGGGCTCGCCCTCGGGGTGACGGCGGCTTCGAACTCGCTATCCGGCCTGCGCCTGGGACAATTCCTTGTGGGGGCCTCCTCCGGGCTTTACCTTCCCTCGGCGATCGCCACGATCACCGGCTTTGTGCCCTCCCGCCACTGGGGCAAAGCGATCGCGATCCACGAGGTCGCCCCCAACGCCGCTTTCGTCCTGGCTCCGGTCTTGGCCGAGGCGCTTCTTTCCGTCCTGTCCTGGAAGGGGGTGCTTGCCGCTTTGGGGGTGGGCTCGGTTGTCGGGGGAGCCGTGTTTCTCCTCCGCGGACGCGTGGGCGGTTTCGCCGGGGAGGCGCCTTCGCTCGGCCCGCTGCGCGATCTGGCCCGCAGCCGCAATTACTGGTTCATGGTGCTGCTCTTCGGTCTGGGGATCGGCGGCAGCATGGGGCTGTACACGATGCTGCCCCTTTTCCTGGTGAGCGGCCACGGCTTCGACCGGGTCTGGGCGAACGGGTTGATCGCCCTGTCACGGCTTCCGGGGGTGCTCGCCGCCTTCGGCAGCGGTTGGTTGACCGACCGTTTCGGTCCCGGCTGGACGATCGGATTCGTTCTTTTCGTGAACGGCCTCCTGACCGTGGCCCTGGGGCTCGCTCCCGCGGCCGTCGTGCCCTATCTCGTGGCGATCCAGCCCGCACTCGCCGTGTGCTTCTTTCCGGCGGGTTTCGCCGCGATCGCCCTTACCGCGCCGCCGGCCGCCCGCAACATCGCCGTCTCACTCGTCACTCCCTTCGCCTTTCTGCTCGGGGCCGGCGCTCTTCCCTCCCTCATCGGGGCCTTGAGCGAGGCCGTTTCCTTCCCCGCCGGCTTTGCGGCGGCGGGGCTCTTGATCGGCGCGGGGGCGGTTCTTCCGCGGCGGCTTCGGTTCCGCTGAAGAATCAGGGGAGAACGATCAGATCCGCGACCAGCTCCCAGAGGTATTTCACTTCCAGCCCGGGCATACCGTATGCGTCCCGGAGGCTTTCGAGCTGGGCGTGGCAGCTGTGGCAGGGGACGACGATCGTTTCGGCGCCCGTGGCCCGGATCTGCTCCATCTTGCGGCGCCCGTAGTGGAGGCGTTCCTCGTTGTATCCCGTCACCAGGGTTCCGCCGCCTCCGCCGCAGCAGACCTGGAAGGTGCGGTTGGGGTAGAGGTCCACCCACTCGGCGACACATTGCCCGAGGATCCAGCGGGGCTCTTCGAAAAATCCGTGTCCGAAGCGTCGCTCCGCCTTGCGGCCGTAATTGCAGGGGTCATGGTAGGTGACGCGCCGGCGGAAGCGTGAGGAGTCCAGGCGGATGCGGCCCTCGCGCAGGTATTCGACCAGGAGGTCGAAGACCGTGACGAAGCGGAAACGCCGGAGCGCTTCGGGGTAGTGCCGTTCGAACCCGGACCGGGTCGCAAGATAGGCATGCCCTCATTCGGGCCACAGCAAGGTGTCGATCTCCAGCTCTTCCATCCGCCGGAGGATCCGCCCCGCCATGACCTTCATCGCCTCGTCGTCGCCGGTGAAGTAACCCCAGCTCGTCCCCTCCCAGTTCTCCGAAGAGACCGTCCAGCGTTCGCCCGCCGCATGGAAGATCTTCCACCAGTGTTTGAGGTCTTCGGTGTGGGTGTTGACGAGTTTGTTGTGAATCGTGGTGAGCAGGCGCGCCCCTTTGCGGTCGACGGCGACCTCGAAATTCTCGTAGCCTTCCTCCTCACGGATTTCGGAGGCGACGTCCTCAAGGATGAAGAGGTAATCCTCGCGGGGAAGCCGCAGGTTGTTGCCGGTTTCGAGGGCGGCGGCGAGGCCCTTGTGCAGGATGCCCGGCACCCGGTCGCGTTCGCGCCGCGAACGCACGCGGCGCAGCAGATCGGCGATCTCCACTCCCATGGGGCAGAGGGCTTCGCATTTGCCGCAGAGGGTGCAGATCCAGGGCCAGCGGGCTTCCACGAGCGCCTCGATCCGACCCAGCGCGGCGAGCCGCACGACTTTGCGCGGATCGAAGCCGTCGATCCCGGCGACGGGGCAGGCAGAAGAGCAGATCCCGCAGGTCATGCAGGACTCCTGGAAAAAGGACCAGTCGGCCGGGCAGGAGGCTTGCGGGTCCAGGAGATCTTCCATCGGGCTCATCTCAGGCTTCCTTTCGAACCGCGGGGTCGGGGGCTTGCGCATCCCCCCCGGAGAGGTATTCCGCAAGGCCGCTGATCGCCGCGCAGGCTTCGGCGGTCATGTTCGCGGCCAGCGTTCTCCAGGCAAGGCGCCCCTCCCCCAGATGCGCGCGCTCCAGAAACGCGCGGCTCTCTTCGGCCCGCCGCAGAGCGAGCCGGTTGCCGTGGCGGGAATGGCAGTTGCCCTCGTGGCAGGTGAAGACGAGCACCCCGTCGCTTCCCGCGGCGAGCGCCCGGCGGATCGTCTCCGGGGCGAGCGCCCCGGCGCAGGGAAGCTCGATCAGCTGCAGATCGGCCGCAGGGGCGAATCCCGCCGCGCGGGCCTCCCGCAGCGCGGGGCCGCCGGAGCGGCTGCAGGCGAAGACCGTGATCCGCGGCGCCTTGGACCGGGGGGGGCTCGCGGCGAGGAACCGGGCGAGTGCCGGACGCTCGAAGCCCTCCAGACGGATCGCCTCCCGGGGGCACTCCGCGATGCAGACGCCGCAGCGCTCGCAGGCCGCGGCAAGTATCCGCGGCCGTAGGCTTTCCAGGGCGACGGCGCCGTAGGCGCAGAGCCGGAAGCAGGTGAGACAGCGGATGCAGCGCCCTGGGTCGATCGCCGCCGCCGTTTGCGGATCCTCCCCGCCGGCAAGGCTCTCAAGGACGGCGAGCGCCGCGTTGGCGGCCTCGACGGCCGGCTCCGCGCCGGGGCTGCGGCCGGGGCCGGCGACGATGATCCCCCGGCGATTGGTGCGTACGGGAAGGCGATGCACGTTTTCGGACTGGAGAAACCCGGCGGAGTCTTCTTCGAGGCGGAGAATTCCTGCGACCTCCTGCGCCGCCGCGGGGGTGCGGCAAGCCTCATCGACGACGACGAGATCCGCGACGAGAACGAAGGTCTCCCCCGAAGCCGAATCGGTGAAGCGGATCTCGGTTTTCCCGTCTGCAAGCTGCCGGAAGCCGGGGCGTTCGCGGTCGAACTTGAAAAAACGCACGCCCGCCGTGCGGGCGCGGTGTGCCAGGGCCTCGAGTCCTTCGGCCGCCACTTTCAAATTGCCGCAGAGAACGAACGACCGTGCGCCGCCCCGCGCGGCGATCTCGAAGGCCGCGGCCATGACCCGGCCGGCGGCCTCGGGCCGGCTTTCGCGACGAAGCCCCTCGAGAAAGACGACGGCCGGTAGGGCCGAGCCGGGGGCGGCGGGCGGAAGCTCCGCCGGACGAAACTCCGAGAGGCTGCGTACCGAGTCGCCGGGGGCAAGTCCGTAATCCGAAAAAAGCGGCACCTTGCGGTCCGGGAACGCCACGACGATCGCCTCTGCCCGTCTCACGAGGATGCCGTTCGGGGTGGCGAGGCGGGCTTCGAAATCGCCCACCGCCCCCTTGCAGGAGAGAAGCCTTGCGGCTGCAAGCACCTCGAGGGGGGCCGCCTCGGAATCCGCCCAGAAATCGAAGGGCGGGGAGGGCTCCGCGGCGGGGGAGGCGATCGTCACGGGAATGTGCGAGGAAACGAGGAGCCGCGCCGTCTGCCAGGCGGTCAGGCCCTCGCCGAGGAGGAGCACGCCGGCTGCGCTCATCGGAGGACCTCCACCGAGGCCGGCGCAGGCTCCGCGGAAAGGGAGGGCGGGATTCGGCCTAGTGCCGCCAGCAGCCGGAAGGTGGCGCGGCGGCTGTCGGCGATCGCCTCGGCGATCGTCATCGGCCGGCGCACGGCGCCGGCCGCAAACACGCGTGGTCCTTCCGCCGCGGCCCATCCGAGAGGCTCGAGCGGCAACCCGAGCGTCTCCGCCGTCTCGGGCAAGTCCGCGGGCGGCTCCATGCCGGCCGAGAGCACCACCAGGTCGAAGGTTTCCTCGAGGCTGCGGCGGCTTGCCTCGTCGAACCAGGAAAGCCGCACGCCTCCGTCTTCCGCGCCGAAGGCCTCCCCGGGAACGGTGCGGATGAGCCGAAGGTCGCGGCGGCATTCCGCAAGGAAGGCGTCCGGCTCCCGCCCGACGCTCTGGAGATCGATGTAAAAGACGGTGATCGCGGTTTCCGGGTGCCGGTGCCGGATCTTGCGCGCCGCCCGCAGCGTGGCCGCGCAGCAGAAGGTCGAGCACCACAGGTGCCCGATCTGGGCGTCGCGGCTGCCGACGCATTGGAGGAAGGCGATCCGGCCGGGTGGGCGGCCCCCGAAGCATCGAAGAAGCCCCTCTGCGGACCGCAGCCGGTCCTCGAGCTCGAGCTGGGTGATCACGTTCGCATAAACGCCGTAGCCGAGCGGTTTTCGGGCGGGGTTGAAGACGGAAAACCCCGTCGCCAGAAACACCGCCGCCGCTTCCGCGGTCGTCTTCACGCCGCCTGCGGCACAGGCGGATTGAATCTCGCAGGCGAAGCGATCGCCCGCGCGGCGGATGCGGGCGAGGCTTCCCGTATGAACCGTGATCCGAGGATTTTCGCGCACGGCCTGCAGCGCGGGTTCCAGCAGGCAGGCCCCGCAGTGGACGCAGCGGTCGGTCGCCTTGCAGGAGAGCCGCGCCGCGTGTCCCCCCAGGCGGCTTGAGCGCTCGACGAGGCTGACGAACAAACCGGCGCGGGCGAAGACGGCGGCGGCCGTGAGCCCGGCCACCCCGCCGCCCAGGACCAGGACGCGGGGGCAGGAGGCAGAGGAGGAAGGCGAGGAAACCGGAGGGTTCATTTGACGATCCGGGCGATTTCCTTGAAGACCGGCCCTTCGGCCGCGCGCAGCAGTTCGAAGAGAGCCGTTTCCACGCTGGTGAGGTGTGCCCCGGCGTCGCGCGCTTTTTCGAGGCCGACCGCCTTGTCCGCGGGGTTGCGCGAGGAGCAGGCGTCGACGACGATTTCCACATGGAAACCCGCGGCGCGAAGTTCGCAGGCGGTCTGGTAGATGCAGACGTGGGCTTCGATCCCGCAGAGGAGCACACTGCGGCGTCCGCTCTGACGCAGAAGATCGCCGAAAGCGGCGCAGCCGAGGCAGCCGAAGCTCGTTTTCGGGATCGGCCGCAGCCCCTCGAGCAGGCGGGCGATCTCCGGCACTGTAGAGCCGAGCCCTTGGGGGTTCTGCTCGGTGGCGAGCACGGGAAGGCCGAGCGCCCGCGCTCCTTCGATCAGCCGTCGGGCGCGGTCGAGCAGGACCTCCCGGTCGGGCATCGCGCGCAAAAGCCTCTCCTGCAGGTCGATCACCACGAGCAGGCAGTCGTTTCGCTCCAGCATGGCCTCAGGCTTCCTTTCCACGACAGGGTGGCAGTGTCTTTCATAGAAAGCCTGCGGGCGGCTGTCAAATCGGAAAGAGAAGACCTCCGTTTGCGGAAGCCCGCCGCCGCCTTGGACCTCGACGAAACGGTCGGCCTTTCTTGCCAGGTCGGACGCCGCTCTGGTAGACTGCCTCCATGCTTTCAGCGGATCGTTCCGCGCGACCGCGGCCGCCCGGGCCGATGATCCTTCTCGAGGACGTCCACAAGTGGTACGGCGAATTGCACGTGCTGCGCGGGATCGACCTCTCGGTTCAACCGGGGGAGCGGATCGTCGTCTTCGGCCCCTCGGGATCGGGGAAGTCCACCCTGATCCGTTGCCTCAACCGTCTGGAAGCCCATCAGCGGGGCCGGATCGTCGTCGACGGCATCGAGCTCCGGGAGGGGCTGCGCGATCTCGAGAAAGTGCGGGCCGAGGTGGGCATGGTGTTCCAGGGATTCAATCTTTTCCCGCACCTCACGGTCCTTGAGAACCTGACCCTGGGGCCGATCCATGTCCGCGGGCTCGAGCGGCGGCGGGCCGAGGAGATCGCGCGCGCGATGCTCGCCAAGGTGCACATCGCCGATCAGGCCCACAAGCATCCGACGCAACTCTCCGGGGGGCAACAGCAGCGGGCGGCGATCGCCCGCAGCCTGTGCATGGAGCCGCGGGTGATGCTCTTTGATGAGCCCACCTCGGCGCTCGACCCGGAGATGAAGATCGAGGTGCTCGACGTCATGACCGAACTCGCCCGGGAAGGCATGACCATGATCGTCGTCACCCACGAGATGGGCTTTGCCCGGCGCGTGGCCGACCGCATGGTTTTTCTGGAAACCGGGAGGATCCTCGAAGAGGGTCCCCCGGAGGCCCTGTTCGACCGGCCGCGCTCGGAGCGGACACGGCGCTTTCTCGAAAAGATCCTCCACTGAGGTTTCATGGATCCCCTGGTGGCCATCCTCGGACGGCCAAACGCCGGAAAATCGACCCTGTTCAACCGCCTGACCCGCAGCCGCGACGCCCTGGTGGACGACCTGCCCGGGGTGACGCGCGATCGCCATTACGGGCACGCCGTCTGGAACGGGGTTTCCTTCGGCGTGGTCGACACGGGCGGGTTCATCGAGGGAGACGCCTTCTCGGCGGAGATCCGCAGCCAGATCGAACAGGCGGCGGCCGAGGCCGACCTGCTCGTTCTGCTCTTCGACGGCCGCGCCGGGCTTTCGCCCTTCGACCGCGACCTCGTCGATCTCGTACGGCGGATGGAGAAGCCCCGGCTCTGCGTCGTGAACAAAATCGACGGGCCGCGGGACGAGGTGCGCCTCGCCGAGTTCCACCGCTTGGGGCTCGAGGAGATCCATCCCCTTTCGGCCGAGCACCGTTACGGGTGGAACGATTTTCTCGACGCCCTGGTCGCACGCTTGCCGACCCGCGACACCCCTCCCCCGCCGGAAGAGGAGCGGCCCGTCGCCGTCGCCTTCGTCGGCCGACCGAACGTCGGCAAGTCCTCGCTCATCAACCGCATTCTGGGCCGAGAGCGGATGATCGTCAGCCCGATCCCCGGGACGACGCGCGATGCGATCGACATCGACCACGAGTGCGGAGGCCGGCGCTACCGCCTGGTCGACACCGCCGGCATCCGGCGCAAGTCTGCGGTGGAAGCCCGGCTGGAGAAATTCTCGGTCTTGAAGGCCCTGCAGCGTCTCGAGCGCTGCGACATCGCGCTGATCGTCATCGATGCCTCCGAAGGGGTCGTGGAGCAGGACCTCACGATCGCGGGCTATGCCCTCGAACGCGGCTGCGGCTGCGTCCTTCTGGCGAACAAGTGGGATCTTGCGGCGCGCGAAAAGACCTCCGAAAAGGCCTTCCTCGATCATCTGAAGGAGCGGGCGGGCTTTCTCTCCTTTGCCCCCCGTCTGGCCGTTTCCGCGCGCACCGGAAAGGGCGTGGGCAAAATCTTCCCGCTCGTCGACCGCGTGGCTGCCCAGTACGCCGCGCGCATCCCCACGGCAAAGCTGAACCGGCTGTTCACCGAGGCGGTCGCTCGCAACGCCCCGCCGCTCCACCGCGGCCGGCCGGTCAAGATCTATTACGCCACCCAGGCGGCGACCCGGCCTCCCTCGTTTGTCGTCTTCGCCAACCATCCGCAGGCCCTGCCGTCCTCCTACCGGCGTTACCTCGTGAACCGCATCCGGGAGGAGACGGGGCTTACGGCGACCCCGATCCGGCTGTGGGTGCGCGAGCGGGAACGCCGTGCCGCAGGAGGCTGAAGACCGAATGGAGCTCTTCGACCATTTCGCCGGCCGTGAGGCCGAGACCTCGGCCCCGCTCGCCGAACGCATGCGGCCGCGGCGGCTCGCCGAATTCGTCGGCCAGCGCCGCGCCGTCGGCGAGGGATCCCTTTTGCGCCTGGCGATCGAACAGGATCGCATCTTCTCCATGATTCTGTGGGGACCTCCGGGATGCGGCAAAACGACGCTGGCGCGGCTGATCGCCGCCGAAACCCGCGCCCACTTCATCCACTGTTCGGCGGTGCGCTCGGGGGTGAAGGCTATCCGGGCGGTGATCGAGGAGGCGCGCGAAGAGCGGCGCATCCGGCGTCGTCGGACCGTCCTCTTCGTCGACGAAATCCACCGCTTCAACAAAAGCCAACAGGACGCCTTTCTGCCGCATGTCGAGTCCGGCCTGATCGCCCTGATCGGCGCAACCACCGAGAACCCCTCCTTCGAGGTGATCGCCCCCTTGCTCTCCCGCTGCCGGGTCGTGACCCTCGAACGGCTGGGGGAGGGGGATCTCGCGGCGATCGCCGCGCAGGCGCTCGCCGATGAAGAGCGGGGTTTGGGGAAACTCCGCCTCCAACTCGCCCCCGAGGCCCGCCAAGTCCTCGTGCGTGCGGCCGACGGCGACGCCCGCGTCCTGTTGAACACGCTCGAGATCGCCGCGGCGATGATTCCGCCCGCGGCGGGGCCGGAGCCCGCGGTCATCCCCCGCGACGTATTGGAACGGGCGCTCGAGAAGAAGGTTCTCCTCTACGATCGCCAGGGCGAGGAACACTACAATTTGATCTCCGCGCTCCACAAGAGCCTGCGGGGCAGCGACCCGGATGCCGCGCTCTACTGGCTTGCGCGCATGCTCGCCGCGGGGGAAGACCCCCTCTATATCGCCCGGCGCCTGGTGCGTTTCGCCTCCGAGGATGTGGGCAACGCCGATCCCCAGGCGCTGGCGCTGGCGCTCGCGGCGATGGAGGCCTTCCGGTTTCTCGGGCCCCCGGAGGGAGAGCTCGCGCTGGCCCAGGCCGTGGTCTATCTCGCCGCCGCTCCGAAGAGCAACCGCGTCTACCTCGCCTGGGGGCGCGCCCGCGAGGCGGCCGAGACTTCGGGCTCCCTTCCCGTCCCCCTCCATCTCCGCAACGCCCCGACCGGCCTGATGCGGGAACTCGGCTACGGCCGGGGCTACCGTTACGCCCACGATTCCCCCCAGGGCCACCTTCCCCAGGAGCACCTCCCGGAGGAATTGCGGGGGCGGGTATTCTACCGGCCGAGCCCCCACGGGATGGAGCGGGAGATTGCCGCGCGCCTCGAGCGCTGGCGCAGGCTGGGCGACCAGGCCGCTTCCACCCCCGCGGAGGAGGGCCGCGTTGACCCGCAAGGGAAGCCGTGATAGCCATCGGCTGCGGGGGGGCCACCTTGAAACAGCGCATGCGGATCGGACTCGGCAGGCGGAACCGGAACCCATCGAGGAGGAGGCGAAGATGAACGAGGTGGTGATTGTAAGCGGTGCGCGGACGGCGATCGGCTCCTTCGGGGGCGCACTGAAGGATGTCCCGGCGATCGATCTCGCCGCTCTCGTGGTGCGCGAGGTGCTCAAACGCGCCGGGCTGCGGCCGGAGCCGAGCCGGCTCATGCAGGAGGCCGCCCCGGAGGCCCTCAAGTCCCAGGGCCGGATCGAACTTGAGAAGAAAGCGGGGGAGTGGGACACCGCGGCCCGGCCCGTGGCCGTGGACGAGGTGATCCTCGGCAACGTGCTCCAGGCCGGGCAGGGGCAAAACCCCGCGCGGCAGGCGCTGATCCGGGCCGGGCTCTGCAAAGAGACGCCGGCCATGACGGTGAACAAGGTCTGCGGCTCGGGCTTGAAGGCGATCGCCTTGGGGGCGCAGGCCATCCAGACC
>CAZQUP010000006.1:42871-44879 GCA_964596545.1 uncultured Desulfatibacillum sp.
TCGTGGTGGCGGGCGGCATGGAAAACATGAGTCTCGCCCCCTTCGTTCTGCCCAAGGCCCGCTGGGGCTACCGTATGGAGCTCTCCGGCAAAGGGGAGATTCTCGACCTCATGGTCTTTGACGGCCTCTACGAGATCTTCTACGGCTACCACATGGGGGTGACGGCCGAGAGCATCGCCTCGCTTTACAAAATCAGCCGGCGGGAGCAGGACGAGCTCGGGGTCCTGAGCCACCAGCGCGCCCGGGCGGCGATCCAAGGGGGGCTCTTCGCCGAGGAGATCGTTCCGGTCGTGATCCGCGACCGCAAGGGCGACATCGTGGTCACCACCGACGAGCGGCCCATGGACACGGATTTGGAGAAGATGTCCCGGCTACGACCGGCCTTCAAGCCCGACGGGACCGTCACCGCGGGCAACGCCTCCGGGATCAACGACGGGGCCGCGGCCGTGCTGCTCATGAGCGCGGCGCGGGCGAAGGAGCTGGGCCTCAAACCCTTTGTCCGCATCCGCTCCTTCGCCGCGGGCGCACTCGACCCCGCTTATATGGGCCTTGGCCCCGTTCCTGCGGTGCGCAAGGCGCTCGCCGCCGCGGGTCTGAAGCTCGCCGACATCGATATGATCGAGCTGAACGAGGCGTTCGCCGCCCAGGCCATCGGCTGCATGCGCGAGCTGGGGTTGCCCAACGATCGGCCCAACGAACTCGGAAGCGGGATCTCCCTTGGCCATCCGATCGGCGCGACCGGGGCCCGACAGACGGTCACCGCCATACATCACATGCGCCGCAAGGGATACCGCACCGGGCTGATCACCATGTGCATCGGCGGCGGCATGGGGATGGCGATGGTCGTGGAGAGCTGCTGAGGACGGATGGGGATTTTTCCCTTTACACGAGTCTCCCTATTTGATATTGGATGTAAAGTTAATGGGTTGCGGAAGGAGCCGCTGGGTATGGACGCTGCGCGCAAGCTGGGTATTCTGGTCTTTTGTGCCGTTCCGGCCATCATCGGCGGCGGAATCGTCTATTTCGCCTCCGACTCGCTGACCGCCGTTGCGATCTACGAGATCCTCCTGCTCGTGGCGGCGGGGGCGTTCGTCAGCCGCTGACGGTCTTCGGCCGCGACATCCCCGGCCGTCCGCCTTTCCCCGACGCCGGGGCCGGGGCAGACGGCCGGTGCCCATCCGGACGCGGATCTCGAATTGACCCCGCCTTCCCGCAATTTCCCCGATCAAGCTTGCGCTATCGGTGAACCGACGGCGCCCCGGGGAGGATGAGCCCGTAGGGGCGAGCCCGGGACGCCGTTTTGCGGCACCCGCAGCGCCGGCGGCCCGGAAAGTTCCTCGACGGAAGCAGGCCCATGGACAAACCGCTCGAAGTCAGCATCGAAAAGGAGATGAAAAAGTCCTACCTCGATTACGCGATGAGCGTAATCATCGGGCGGGCTTTGCCG
Source organism: uncultured Desulfatibacillum sp. (assembly GCA_964596545.1). Lineage (GTDB taxonomy): Bacteria > Desulfobacterota > Desulfobacteria > Desulfobacterales > SpSt-501 > SpSt-501. Next base: position 44,319 of record CAZQUP010000006.1, read on the forward strand.
GACGTGCGCGACGGCCTGAAACCGGTGCACCGCCGCGTCCTCTATGCCATGGGGGAGCTCAAGAACGACTGGAACAAGCCTTACAAGAAGTCGGCGCGCATCGTCGGCGACGTGATCGGCAAATACCACCCCCATGGGGATGCGGCCGTCTACGATACGATCGTGCGCATGGCGCAGGGATTCTCCATGCGCTATCCCCTCGTCGACGGGCAGGGGAACTTCGGCTCGATCGACGGCGATCCCCCGGCGGCGATGCGTTACACCGAGATCCGCATGCAGCGCCTGGCGCACGAGATGCTCGAGGATCTCGACAAGGAGACGGTCGATTTCGTCCCCAACTACGACGGCTCGCTCACCGAGCCCGCGGTCCTGCCGGCGAAGATCCCCAATCTGCTGATCAACGGCTCGGCCGGCATCGCCGTCGGCATGGCGACCAACATTCCGCCGCACAACCTCACCGAAGCCGTGGACGCCCTCTGCGCGCTGATCGAAAACCCGAGCCTCGACGTCGCGGAGAGGGCGTCCACGGCTTCGGTGAGGTTGTGCGGCGGAAAGAGTGTA
>CAZQUP010000006.1:44889-51465 GCA_964596545.1 uncultured Desulfatibacillum sp.
GGATCATCCACGGCCGCGAAGGCATCCGCGAGGCCTACACCACCGGCCGCGGCATCATCCGCGTGCGCGCCCGCGTCACGGTCGAGGCCGACCCGCGGGGCGGGGCGGAGACGATCGTGGTCACCGAGCTCCCCTATCAGGTGAACAAGGCGAAGCTGATCGAACGGATCGCCGAGCTCTCGCGCGACAAACAGATCGAGGGGATCCGTTACGTGCGCGACGAATCCGACCGCGAGGGGATGCGCATCGCCGTCGGGCTGAAGAAGGACGCCGACGCGCGGGTCGTGCTGAACCAGCTTTACAAGAACACGCGCATGGAGTCGACCTTCGGGGTGATCTTCCTCGCCCTGGTGCACAACCGGCCGGAGTTGCTCACCCTGAAGGAGGTGCTCGAATACTTCATCCTCCACCGCAAAGAGATCGTCGTCCGGCGCACGCGTTTCGACCTCGCCCGGGCCGAGGAACGCGCGCATATCCTGGAGGGCCTGAAAATCGCCCTCGAGCACCTGGACGAAGTGGTCGCCCTGATCCGGGCTTCGGCCTCTCCGGCCGAAGCCCGCGAGCGGCTGACCGCCCGCTTCGGCTTGAGCGAAAAGCAGGCCCAAGCGATCCTCGAGATGCGGCTGCAGCGGCTGACCGGGCTCGAGCGCGACAAGATCCTCGAGGAGCACCGCCGGGTGCTGCTCGACATCGCCCGCTACCGCGAGATCCTGGCGAGCGAGCGGCGGGTGCTGGCGATCATCCGCGAGGAACTCCTCGCCGTGCGCGAGCGGTTCGGCGACCGGCGCTTGACCGAGATCATCGACGAGACCCCGGAGATCTCCCGCGAGGACCTGATCGCCGAAGAGGACATGGTCGTCACCATCTCCCGGCGAGGCTACATCAAGCGCAACCCGATCACCCTCTACCGCAGTCAGAAGCGCGGCGGAAAAGGGCTGATCGCCATGGGCACCCGCGAGGACGACTTCGTCGAGCATCTCTTCGTCGCCTCGACCCACCACTGGTTTCTCTTCTTCACCAACCGGGGGAAGGTCTACTGGTGCAAGTGCTACGACATCCCCCAGGCGGGCCGCCTGAGCGCGGGCAAGGCGATCGTCAATCTCCTCGAGCTCGCTCAAGACGAGCGGTTGGAGACGGTGCTCGCCGTGCCCGACTTCGCGCCGGGCGCCTTCGTGCTTATGGCCACCCGGCGCGGGCTGGTCAAGAAGACCGACATCATGGCCTTCAGCCGGCCGCGGAGCGGGGGCATCCTCGCCATGCGGCTCGACGCCGAAGACGAGCTGATCGCCGCCCGCATCACCGACGGGACAATGAACGTCTTTCTCGGCTCGGCGAACGGCAAAGCCATCCGTTTCCACGAATCCGATGTGCGGCCCTCGGGGCGCACGTCGGGCGGGGTGCGCGGCATGAGCCTCGAGGAGGGCGACACCCTGGTCAGCCTCGAGGTTCTGAGCCACGGGAGCACGCTCTTCACCGTGACCGAAAACGGCTACGGCAAGCGCACCTCGATCGACGAGTACCCCGTCCACCGCCGCGGCGGAAAGGGGGTGATCGCCATCAAGACCAGCCCCCGCAACGGCCGCGTCGTCTCCATTCTCGTCGTGGACGACGCCGACGAGGTCATGCTCATGACGAGCACCGGCAAGCTCATCCGTACGGCGATCCGCGAGATCTCGGTCATCAGCCGGAACACCCAGGGGGTCAAGCTGATCGCGGTCGAGCCGGGGGAGCGGGTCGCCGGGGCGGCGCGGCTGGCCGAACGGGACGAAGAGGAAAAGCCGGCCGCGGAGCCGGAGCGGGGCGATGAGCGCGAAGACGGCTGAGGGAAGCTCCCCCCTGCGGATCGGGGTTCTCGGCGCCGGAAGCTGGGGCACGGCGCTCGCCGATCTGTTGGCGACGAAAGGCCGGCGGGTCGATCTCTGGGCGCGCGAGGCCGAGGTCGTGCATCAGATCAACCATGAGCGCGAAAACCGCATCTTCCTGCCCGGCTTCCGGCTGGCCGAAGGCCTTTCCGCCTCGGGCGATCTCGCCGCCGTCGCCTCCGGAAAAGACCTCCTCCTCGTCGTCATCCCCTCCCACGCCTTGCGGCAGACGATGCGGGCGCTCTCCGGTTTGATCGCCCCGCACACCGATGTCGTCTCCGCCGCCAAGGGGATCGAGACCGATACCCTGTGCACCCTCTCGCAGGTCCTCGAGCAAACACTCGGGTTAGGCCCGGAGCGGATCGGCGTGCTTTCCGGCCCGAGTTTCGCGGTCGAGGTGGCGCGCCGTTTTCCCACGGCCGTCGCCGTCGCTTCCCAAAACCCCGATCTGGCCCGGCGGGTGCAGGAGACCTTCGCCACGCCGGTTTTCCGCGTCTACACGAGCGACGACGTGATCGGGGTGGAACTGGGGGGAGCGGTCAAAAACGTGATCGCCATCGCCGCCGGCATGATCGACGGCCTCGGCATGGGTCTGAACACGCGCGCCGCCCTGATCACGCGCGGCATGACCGAGATCCGCCGCCTGGGCAAACGGCTGGGGGCGAACCCGCGGACCTTCACCGGGCTTGCCGGCTACGGCGACTTGATTCTCACCTGCACGGGGGATCTGAGCCGCAACCACACCCTCGGCCGCCGGATCGCCGCGGGCCGCAAGCTCTCGGAGCTTCTGGCCGAAACCCGCAGTGTGGCCGAAGGAGTGCACACGGCGCGCGCGGTCCATCAGCTCTCCGCAAAGCTGGGGGTCGAGATGCCGATCTGCCGCCAGGTCTATCGGATCCTCTACGAGGACCTGCCGCCGCGCGTGGCGCTAGCGGAACTCATGACCCGCAACCTCAAGCCGGAGCTGGATGAAGAATGATGAACCGGACGGCGACGGATTCGGAGGACGGATCAGGCGGGCCCGGGGTCCGGCCGGTGACGGCGGCGGAAGGGCGTCTCGGCCATCGCCGGCGGCTGCGGGAGCGCTTTCTCGCCGGAGGACTCGAGGGCTTTCTCGACTACGAGGTGGTCGAGCTGCTCCTCACGCTCGCCACGCCGCGGCGGGACTGCAAGGCGGCGGCGAAGGAAGCCCTTGGCCGGTTCAAAACCCTGCCGGGGGTGCTCGAGGCCGAGCCGGCCGAATTGCTCGCCGTCCCGGGGATCGGTCCCAAAAACGCCTTCGGCATCCGGCTCGTCAAGGCCGTCGCCGAGCGTTACCTGGCGCAGCGCGCCGTGGGCCGGGATCCCGTTTCCAACCCGGGGGAGCTGCTCGATTACCTGAACACGGCGATCCGCGACAAAAGCCGGGAATGCTTCGTCTGCGTCTTTCTCGATGCCCGAAACCGAGTGCTCGCCATGGAAACCCTCTTCGAGGGGACGCTCACCGCGGCCTCCGTCTACCCGCGGGAGGTGATCCGCGCCGCTCTCGGCCACCGGGCCGCGGGCCTGATCTTCGCGCACAACCACCCCTCCGGGGAGCCTCGGCCCTCGGCCGAGGACCTCGCGATCACGCGGCAGCTCCTCTTTGCCGCGCGCGTGATGGGAATCGCCGTCCACGAACACCTGATCATCGGCGCCAAAGGCGCCTTCAGCTTCGCCGAACAGGGGCTGATCGAGCGGCTGCGCGCGGAATGCGCGGCGGTCGCGGAATCCTGCAGCCGCAACCTGATGGAAGCCCTGGCAAGCGGGTCCCCGAGAAGCTCCGGGCGTGAGGAATCGATCTTTTGCAATTCGCGCCTTACGCTTCAAGCCGGAGGGGAAAATGGGCGATCTTGAACCCGGTTCACCTCCCGAATGTTTCGGGAGGCTCGAGCGGGTGTTCCCGCTGGGCGATGACGGCCTGCGTCACAGCCCGCCGGGGTGTCTGTCCTGCGCCTGCAAGACCGCCTGCCTGCGCCAGGCGCTTGAAGGGGAGGAGGGACACCGGGTGCGCGAGGAACGTCTGCGGCGTGCGTGGGAGGCGGGGACGATGCCGTTTTGGGAGCGCTGGGCGAGAAAGAAAACGCTCAGCGCCTCAGGTTCCGCGGGCGGGCTCCGGGGCCGGCTCTGCCGCCGCAACCGGGAGAAGGGCGGGGTCGGGGATTGAAGCAGCCGATGTCAAAACCTTCCTCCTTGGGCCGCGCACTGCTCTTCCTCGTCATCGGCATTTTTCTTCTTTCCTGCCTGGCCGTCTTCGGGTTTTTGAACAGCGGTCTCTGGGACCGCATCGTCGCCTACCACGATCTGCTCACCGATCGCGATTGGGTCCGGCAGGCCGTCGAGAACTCGCCCTGGACGGCGGCGGGAATCCTGGTGGGTCTCCAGATCGGCCAGGTGCTGCTGGCGCCCATTCCCGGCGAGTTGACCGGTTTCATCGGGGGATACCTTTTCGGAGCTCCGGTCGGCTTTCTTCTCTCGACGCTGGGGCTCACGATCGGCTCCATCATCAATTTCAGCATCGGCCGGCTTTTGGGCGAGCAGGTGGTGCGCAAGCTCGTTCCCTGCGAGACCTACGAAAAATACAACCAGATGGTTCAGTTCCGTGGGATCCTCTACATTTTCATTTTTTTTCTCATCCCCGGATTCCCCAAGGATTACCTCTGCATGTTCCTCGGCTTGACGACGCTGCCGCTGCGAGTCTTTTTCGCCGTCTCGACCATCGGCCGCGCGCCCGGAACCCTCGCCCTCAGCTTGCAGGGGGCCTCGGTCTTCCAGAAGGACTATGTCCTTTTTCTCATCATCACGGCGATCAGTCTGGTGCTGGCCGCAGTGGCCTTTTTGTACCGCGATGCGCTCTACCGCTGGATGGTGAACCACCAGCGCAAGCGGGTTTGTCCGCCGCCCGAGGGATGACCGAAGCGAGCCTTTCGTTTCCCGGGCCGCCGTGGTAAGGAGGGAACGGCGGCGGACCTTGCCGGCTCTCCCTTTCAGGAAGGGATCCTGCCTTGGCCTACTGGAAATTCCGCGAAGAACTCAGTCTCGCCCACAAGCTCCGACGCTCCTACTATGAGCTTCTCCGGGACGACCTCGACCAATTCCTCATCCAGTATGGGCTCGTCGATTCCTACCAGAACTTCGTCGGCCGCGGGATCAGTTACCCCTTCGTGGAAAAACGCGAGCTCAAGCCCCGGGCGCGGATCCCCGAGCAGGAATACGAGCTGCACCATGTCTTTCTGGTGATTTTTCTCGAAGATTCGATTCCCCCCGAGCACAAGAAATACATCCGTTTCTTCGAGGAAAACCGCACGACCAAGATCAACCTCATGCGCGCCGAGGCGGGCTTCTCGCTTCTCGAGGGGGAACGCCAGGCCCGCTACCTCGACTCGATCCACTTCCGCAATTTCATCCGCCAGCTTCTGCCGATCGACTACGCGCTTCTCATCCAGCGTGACCCGGCGGTGAAAACGACGCACCGCTATTTTCTCTCCCATTTCCACGTGCGCATCGACTGGCCGATCAGCGAAGCGGCCGAGGATTTGGGGCGGAGCCTGCGCTACATCTCAAAGGAGCTTTACGAAAAAGGCGAAAAGTACGCCGAGGATTTGCAGCGCAAGTTCTTCGAATACTACAATCAGCCCTTCATCGCCGGCGGCCGCCGCACCGCGGCCGTGGTCGCCTCGCAGTACCTGCGGCGCATCCCGGGCATCCACACCGTCTACGTGAGCAGCAGCGCCTCCCGCGCCCTCATCCGCATCTGCGAACGCGGGGTATCGAAGATCGTGCTGATGAAATTTTTGAAGACCGACCTCGAGCAGATCGCGGCGGCCAACCAGCTCTCCTTTCATAAGGTGAAGAAGTACTATGTGCTTGCGCGCGAGGGAAAGGAGCGTGTGCTCCTCGTGCAGGCGACCTACGCCCTCACCACCCCGGCCCGTCCCCCGGAGGACGGCAAACTGCGCGATCTCAAGCCCGACCTCAACTGGCTCTCCGTAGGCGAGCAGCACATCCTGCCCAAGCCCGGCGTTTGGAAGTACCCGCCGCTTCCCGTGAACGTGATTTACACCTAAAGCTGTTTTTGCCCCCGAGCGGAAATGGACGCTCTCGCGTCTTCCGGGGAGAGGAATCCGACGGCGGGGAGCGGGGGGGTTCAGTAGACGCCGCGGAACCCGGTGAACTGGTCGTAGCGCGGGTTCATGCTGAGCCCGTACTCGTCCTTCCCGAAAAAGCGGAACTCGATGTGGGCGGGGTCGATCGTGCCGTCGGCGGTCGCGTTTTGGGTGACGGTGAAATAGACGGTCGCCGTCAAATTTTTATCGTCCCAGGTGACGGCGATGGGGAGCGGCGAAAGTTGCACCTCGGTTGCCGGAACCGGAAGCCCGAAGTTGTAGGCCTGGCCGGGGCCTTCCCCTGCGGCGCGCCCGATCCGCCAGTTGGCCGGGTTTTCGATCGAGGAGCGGTCCATCGCCTTACTGAAAGCGATCTGGATGGACAATGTTTTCGATGCGTTGGGCTGGGCGAGATAGGAGCCGAGAGCCACAACCGGCGTTCCCCGGCTCATGGGGAAGGGAAAGGTGCCCCCGGAGAGGGCGAGCACCATCCGCGGGGGATCGACCCGGTAGATGTAATCCTTGAGCGTCGCGGCGAGCTCGTTTTGCTCGAGTCTTTCAAGATACCTAGCGATTTCAGATGCTTGTTC
>CAZQUP010000006.1:51475-70408 GCA_964596545.1 uncultured Desulfatibacillum sp.
TATCTCGCAGGTCCGCACGCGAAAATCCGATCTGCAGCCGCGCTTCGTGCAGATCGCCATTCAGCGACAAGGCCCGCTCGAACTGCAGGATGGCGGCGAGGTGCTCGCCTTTGCGCCGCAGGAGCAGCCCCATCCCAAGGTAGCCCCCCGCCTCCTTTGGCGTAAGCCTTTGAATTTCATTGTATTGTTCTTCCGCTTGGTCATAGCGGCCAAGCTCGATCAGAGCCTGGCCTAAAGCGTAGCGGTTCGCCGATGTGGGGTTCACGCGGACGGCCTCGGCATACTGAGCGCGCGCCTCCTCGAATTTTTTGTCGGCGAAGTAGATGTTTCCCAGCTTGACGCGCAGGTCGTCGCGGTAAGGGTCGATCTGAATCCCGGAGAGGTAGGCCTTGACGGCGTTTTCTCTGTCGTCGAGCGCGAGATAGGCCATGGCGAGGAACTGCGCCGCATCGGCCGCGAAGGCCGATCCCCTTCCCAAGCCCACCGCCCGCTTGAAGTTCGTGACCGCCCGCTCGTAGTCCTTTTGCACGTAAGCGTCGATTCCGCGCTGCAGCGCCGCATTAGCCAACCCCTCCAGCCCGTTGGATCGCGTCAGCATGGCGGAAAAGAGGCTGTCAGTGACTATCTGCCCATAACTATCTGTTTTCATAGTTGCCTATCCGAACTGGCAGGCGAATCCGAGCTGGATCGCCATCATTTCAAATATCGTCCGGTCTCCGGTGGACTTGAGCGGCAAGATCCTTTTTGTCCTTGCGCCCCGACACGAGCGAGATCACCGTTCGGCGGGAATCGATGAAACCCAAATCCACGACTTGATCGGCAAACCATGATCCCTAAACCGCTTGAAAAATCCCCCGCCTTTAGTTCTCAAAAAATTGGCATAGTCTCTGCATGTTGACGACCGGACGGCTTGGTGCCGGTACCGGCCCGTATCGGTTCGGAAACGGTCCCGCTTTGATTGAAATCCAATGGATCCGCTATGCTTACGAAGAGTGTCTCTTGGTTGAAAAGATCATGTCCAATAAAGCAGCCGTCTCGAATGCATCGGGTTCTGTGACGGTCGCAAAGCGAAAAGGATTTTCCATTCCGACGAGTCCTTAAAAGGAAGTCTCGTCTTCACCGATTGCGGCTGGGACGTGATCGATCGTTGCCGCGAGGCCGGTTTCCGCGATGCCTTCATGTTCTACTCTCCCGCACACGACTTGATCGGCGGTGGATTGCAGTTCCTCTTCGTCGGGGTCAAATGAAAAATCGCCGTCCACAAAGAGAAGGGAGAATCGAATGAGAGACAGGATCATCGCTGATTCTTCGAGCGGCAGTTGGGGAGAAAATTTATTTTCTCAGCGCTTTCCCTCCGAAGAAGGAATCGAACCGGAATGCGAGCGGCCGCAGGTTTCGGTGATCATCCCCTTCCACAACGGATCCCCCCTGACCCGCAAATGCCTTTCAACGCTGCTGCCCGCGCTTTCTTCCGTCAGCGCCGAGATCCTTCTGGTGGACAACGGCTCCGAGGACGAAACCGCCGCTTGGCTGAAATCCCTGCCGACGGCGATTCGCATCCTCCGCAACGAGCAGAACCTCGGCTTCGCGCACGCCTGCAACCAGGGCGCTCTCGCCTCCCGCGGTCGTTATCTCCTTTTTCTTAACAACGACACCGAAGTTTCCCCCGAATGGATCGCCCCGCTCTTAAAAGCCATCGAGCAGCCGGGAATCGGCGTCATCGGCTGCAAGTTGCTTTATCCCGATGGAACGATCCAACATGCCGGCATCGAGATGATCCAGGGGGTGCCGGATCATCCCTTTCGGCACGCTCCGGCCGATTTCCCCGATGCCAACCGACCGCGCGAAATGGACATGGTCACCGGCGCCTGCCTCTTAATGCCGCGCAAACTCTTCTTTCCGCTGCTCGGCTTCGATGAGGCGTTTCTGAACGGCGTCGAAGACGTCGATCTCTGCTTACGGGCCCGGATGGCCGGCTATCGCGTTTTCTACGAGCCCCGCGCTTGCGCCTTGCACCGCGAGGGACAGACTCCGGGGCGGTTCCAGCATGCACGCCGCAACCTGAACCTGTTTTCCCGCCGTTGGCGTGACCGCTTCGATGCGCGGGGGGTGTTCCGCGTGGACGAACCGCCGCGATTGATTCCGGCATCCCAAAGCCGTCTTCGCGCCAGCCGGCTCCACCTCGTTTGGGAGGGCTCGCAATTCGCCGTGCACTCCCTGGCCAAGGTGAATCGAGAACTCTGCCGCCGGATCCTCGAGGAAGGCCATGCGCTTGCGGTTCTTGCCCCGGAGCACGAAAACGAGTTCCCCGACGACGCACCCGAGTGGCGATGGCTTGCCGCCAGGAGACGAAAAGAGGGTCCGCAAGAGGCCGACCTCTGGGTGAGCCATCAGTGGCCGCCGCGGTTTCAAGCGCCCGGAGCCATGCCCTGGGTGGTGATCCAGCCCTGGGAGTACGGAAGTCTTCCCCGGCAGTGGCTCGCCCCTTTATCCAACCGCGTCGCTGAGGCCTGGGTCCCGACGCGCTACGTCCGGGATTGTTATCTTCAAAGTGGGGTTCCCTCGGATCGGGTTTTTGTCGTTCCCAACGGCGTTGATGTCGCCTGCTATCGGCCGGGGCAGGTTCCTTACTCCTTGAGCACGAGGAAAAGCTTCCGTTTTCTCTTCGTCGGCGGAACGATCTGGAGAAAAGGGATCGACATCCTGCTCGACGCCTACGCGCAAGCGTTTACCTCCCGGGACGATGTCTGCCTGGTCATCAAGGATATGGGGGGGGAAAGTTTCTACAAAGGACAAACGGCGAAACAGAGAATCCAGGAGTTTCGTTCCACCCCTGGAAATCCGGAAATCGAGTACCTGGAAGCACCCATCGTCCGCGAAGAGGAGATGGCCGGTCTCTATGCCGCCTGCCACTGCCTGGTTCATCCTTACCGCGGTGAGGGTTTCGGCCTTCCGATCGCGGAGGCGATGGCCTGCGCTCTGCCGGTGATCGTGACCGGATACGGGGCGGCGCTGGATTTCTGTAACGAAGAAAACGCCTATTTGATCCCCAGCCGGGAACTCCGACTGCCGCAGAAACGAATCGGAGACCTGGAAACCGTCGACTATCCCTGGGTCGCCGAAGCCGATCGGGATGCGCTCCGCTCGTTGATGCGCTACGTCATCGAACACCGCGAAGAGGCGGCGCAGAAAGGAAAGCGGGCGGCCGACTTCGTGTCGCAACATCTTTCCTGGGAAACCGCGGCAGATACCGCCCTGCGCCGTCTGGAGACCCTCGCAAGGAAGGGGCCCGAAAAGTCGCTTGCCGCTCGCGGCCGGAAAACGACCGCGAGCCTGAGGAGTCCCTCGGAGCAGGAACTGTCGGTCGTGGTGATCGCCTCCAAGGGTTTTCCGTCTCTCCAGGGTTGCCTCAAAAGCCTGTACGATTCGAACGGTGGGGGCTTTGAGCTTCGGGTCTTGCTCCTGGGCGGCTACCCCTCCGGCAAGATCGATCCCCAACGACTGGCGAAACGTTTCCCGGGGTGCCAGACGGTCTGCTGCGAGAGGCAATTGCTGGCGGAGGTGCTGGATCGGACGATCGCCGACTGCCGCGGGCGCTTCGTTTGTCTGCTCCTGGATGAAATCCGCTTGCTGCCCGGTTGGTTCGAAGGGCTGCGCGAGCATCTGGAAGCGTTGTCCGAAGGCGGTGTCTGCGCCCCGATGCTCCTTGGCGGTGATTCCGCTCGGGGAGCGGGATCGGACTCCAAAACCTTCACCGAACTCGCGAAGCGGGCCGAGGAATTGCGCCGGCTCTACCGGCATCGACGGATCGCGGCCGATGTCCCCGAAGTGCCCTGCCTGCTCTTTGAACGCTCGTTGGCCCTGCGGGAACCGATTTCGAGAACCCCCGCAACGGCACAAGCGCCTGAAGTTCTCCGACGCTGGTGCGCAGCGCTTACGGCCGTGGGATACTCGAATGCCGTCGCCGGCGACGTTTTCGTCGGCACCGAACATCCGGGGGGCGGGCCCCGCGCAAGCCTCCGGGCCGTGTCGGCGCGCGCGCAGGCATGGCGGTCGTTTCGCAAGGGGGATCTCGAGGGGGCGGTGGCCCGTCTGGTGAGAGAGATCCTAAGAGAGCCTTTTGGACGTGCCAACCATCTCTTCCTGGCGGAGATTCTCCTTCAAGCCCAGCGTCCGCGCGATGCTCTGGAGATTTTGGAGTCTCTGCCTCCTAACCCCGGAGACGCCGTATGGAACACCCTCTGCGGTCAGGCCTATCGGCAGTTAGGAGGCCGGGATTCGGCGCAACAATCGGCCGCGGAAGTTCTCCGGCAACATGCCGACTACGCGCCCGCATGGCGCCTTGCCGGGCTGTTGGCCGAGGATGCCGGTCTGAGGCCGCAAGCGAAGCAGGCCTTCGCACAAGCGATACACTTCGATCCCTCCTGGGGGCTTCCGCGGACGGATCTGGGCCGGGTGCTTTTCGCCGAAGGCCGGCCGCGGGAGGCCTTAGAAGAGTTCGAGAAAGCCTTCATTCTCTCCCCGGCGGAGCCGGAGGTTTCCTCGGCCTATTTTGAAATGGTCTCGGAGACGGATGTGCCTTCTCGGGCGGAGGACCTGTTTCGGGAAGCGGTGAGGTTGTACCCGGAAGACCGAAAACTTCGTTTTCTCTGGATCGCCTACCTGTTGCAGCGGGAAAAGAACGCCGCTGCCATGAGCGAAATCGAGGAGGCGATGGCGATCTTTCCCTTGGACGAGGGCTTGCTGCAATCGGCCTTGGCGGTCCGGAAACGGGTCGGGCCGCTGGGGACGCAAGCCTCCGGATCCGCTCCGGCCCGCCTGTCGGCCTGTCTGATCGCCAAAAACGAGGAACACCATCTGCCCCGCGCTCTGGTCAGTCTGCGCGGGCTGGTCGACGAAATCGTCGTCGTGGACACCGGCTCGACGGATCGTACCCGAGAGGTCGCCGAAGCGTTGGGCGCTCGGGTCTTCGAGACCGCCTGGAACGACGACTTCGCCGCCGCCCGCAACGTAAGCCTCGGCCAGGCCCGAGGCGATTGGATCCTGGTGGTGGACGCCGACGAAGAAATCGCGCGCCGGGATCATGAGGTCATTCGTCGCCTGGTTTCCGCGCCGAGCAAAAAGAAGGCGGCCTTCCGTTTCGTGACCCGCAACTACACCGACGAGTGCGGCGCGCGGGGCTGGGCGGCGAACGACGGGAGCTACCCCGAGCTGGAAAAGGGAAGCGGCTGGTTTCCCAGCGTCAAGGTCAGGCTTTTCCCGCGGGATCCGCGCATCCGCTTCGTTTACCCCGTTCACGAGATGGTCGAACCGACGATCCAGAAAGCGGGGATCCCGATCCTCGACTGTGACGTACCCATCCACCACTACGGGAGGCTCGACAAGGCCAGACTGAAGGAAAAAGGAAAGCATTACCTGGCCCTGGGGATGCAAAAGATCGGTCGGCTGGGCGAGGGTGAAACGGCGCTGCGGGAACTCGCCAGTCAGGCGGCGGGTCTGGAGGATTATGAACTTGCGCTTCAGCTCTGGGAACGGTTGCTCGCCGGTCTTTCCGGTGACGCTGCGGCCTGGATGAATGCCGGCTATGCCGCCCTGCGTTGCGGGCGGTTCGACCAGGCGATCGTGCATTCCCGGCGGGCGCTCGAGCTCGATCCCGAAATGCGCGAGGCGGCACTCAACCTCGCGGCCGGCCACTGGGGACGGGGAGAGCTTACGTGCACCGAGGAGGTTTTGGGGCGATTGCTGACGAACGAAAAAGAATATCCTCCGGCGCTTTTCCGGATGGCCGCCCTGCGGCTCGTTCAGAAAAGAGATGAGGAGGCGGCTTCTCTTTTTAGGCGTCTTCGCGCGCTTGGCTTCGAGCCCGAAGGCGCGTTGAACGAGCTGGCCTCCGAGTTGCGAAAAGGAGGCCGGCAGGATCTCGCCCGCATTCTTCTCGAGCGCGCGAACAATGCGTTAGAGGCTTCGAAATCCGCGCCGGCTGCCGTTCCCCGGCCGGTGGGTTCGCCCCGCGAAGGGCTCTTCCCTGCTTTTTCCTGAGGATAGGAGAGACCGTTCGTTGGCTTCGAATCCTCCGCCGAATCGGCTCGGCCCGCCTCTCCGGCTCTACGCCATAGGGAGGTGCGACGAAGCCGTCTCCCGACTTGCCGCCGGACTTGTAAAGGAGCCGGGAAACGATCCCGTGCGGCTTCTTCTCGCCGAGCTGTTGCTCGATTCCGAGCGTGCCGAGGAAGCGCTCGCCGTGCTCGAAGAATCCCCGCACGCGCAAACGGACGAGCGTTTCCTTCTTCTCCGGGGCCGATGTCTGATCGCCGGCTCCCAGGCGAAACCGGCCGAGGAAATCGCCGATCGTCTTCTGGCATCGGACCCCCGGCGTGCGGCGGCGACATGCCTGAAAGGGGAGGCGTTGCTTGCCGGATCGCAAGCGAGGGAGGCCTTAAACTGGTTCGAGCGCGCGATCGCCCTCGATCCCGAATGCGCTGCGGCTCGATACGGCCTGGCGCAGTCGCGCCGTCTGATCGATCCCAACGAAAACGTTCTTGACGACCTGGAGCGGGCCTTTTTGACCGACCCCGGGGTGCGGCGATATGCGCTCGGCTATCACGCCGCATGCCTGAAGTGCGGAAATCTCGAGCGCGCCCTGTACGCCTACAGCGGGCTGCTCACCCGGGAACCCCACCACCGCCGGGTCCGCTTTCTGCAGATCGAGTTGCTTCTGCGGCTGGAACGCCGGACCGAAGCCATGCGCGCCGTGGAGGAGGCGATCGCCGATTTCGGCTTCGATGAAGGGCTGCTCGCGGCGGCGCTCGGCTTGCGCAACGCCCTGGGGATAAAACGTCCTTCCGGGGAGGCGAGGCCGTCCCTTTCGCTTTGCATGATCGTCAAGAACGAAGAGGAGAATCTGCCGCAATGCCTGCGCAGCGTCCGCGACTTCGTCGATGAGATCATCGTCGTGGATACGGGCTCGAAGGACCGAACGGCGGATCTGGCTGCGATTTACGGCGCGCAGGTGTTTCGGGTGAGCTGGAAGGAGGATTTCGCCGCCGCTCGTAACGCTTCTCTCGAAAAGGCTTCCGGTGACTGGATCCTGGTCCTCGACGCCGATGAGGTCCTCTCGCCCCGGGATCTTCCCCGCCTGCGGGAACTCCTTGAGCGCTATCCGGAGAAAAACATCGCTTTCCGCGTCCGGACGAGAAATTACACTCATGCGGCGGACAAGGTCGGCTTTGTGCTGAACCGCGGGGAATGCGCCGAGGAAAGGGGAATCGGCTGGTTTCCGAGCGACAAGGTACGGCTTTTCCCGAACGACCCGCGCATTCGCTTTCAGTTCCCCGTCCACGAACTGGTCGAGCCGACGCTCGAGGCGGCGGGAATTCCCATTCGGGAGGCTCCCCTCTTCGTACACCACTACGGGACGCTCGAAGAGGAGAAGCTTGCGGCCAAAAGCGAAATCTATCGACGGTTGGAGAAAAGCAAAGAGCGCGACAAGAGGGGGCGTTCGGCCTCTCTCCGGGAGGCCGCCGTCCAGGAAGCCCGGCTGGGCCGTTTTGAGCAGGCGATCGCACTCTGGAGGCGATTCGTGCGCGCCCATTCGAATTCCGCCGAAGCCTGGCTGAATCTGAGCGGGTGCTACTGGAACACGGGGGCATACGGCAGGGCCGCCGATTGCGCCGCGCGGGCGCTCCGCATCGACCCCCGCCTCAAGGAGGCCGGCTTCAACCTGGCTTACGCGAGGCTCCTGCAGGGTGCGACGCGGCAGGCGTTAAGGATCCTGGAGCGGCTTGTTGCGGCCGAGCCCGAATATGCTCCGGCTCGTTTTCTTCTCGGAGTGGCGGCGGCCGTGCTGCAGCAAGATGACCTGGCCGCCGCGGCCTTTGCGGTGGTAGCCCGATCCCCCTTCGGGCCGGCATTGGGCGAGGCCCTGCGGGAAGCAAGCAAACGCCTCACCTCGGCGGGGCGGGGCTTCGAGGCCGGGTGCCTCGAGAAATGGCTCGAGCGCTTCGCATCCTTCCCACAAGATCCGGCCTTGAACTTTAAAGGGGGATCCGACGGCGGGCCGCGCCGTTGTGCCGCAGAATTCTAACTCCGGCTAAGATCAACCGGAAATCTCCGGCATTCGGGACGCCATGGTCTCGATTCGTCCCCCCACGTCGGCGGGACGGCAAGCGCCCGCTTTGCAGTTCAGGCCGCCGCGGCTTTCTCGGAGACGGGCTTGCTTCGCAGACCGGCCGCGATGTTGCGGTTGATCGCGATCAGGATGTCGAGCTTTTCCGGCTGGGGATCGGCGAAGACCTCCAGGGTGCGCCGGTCGATGAAGAGACTGAGCCGGATGAGGTTTCTTTTGAGCTCAGCCGGAAGGGGGTTTTCGGGTTTTTCCAGCTCCGCCTGAAAGACGGTCCAGATCCGCTGGTTGTATTTCAAGGCCTCGTGCAGCGGTCCGCTGTCCTTCCCCTCCGTCCAGCGATCCCGGCACTGCTGTAGCCGGAGCGCCGCTTTGCTTAAAACCTCCGCCTCGAGATCGCGCCCGTTCTGGGTTGTACGCCGGATCTGGTCATAGGTTTTCAGTGCCGCCGGATACACGGGACAGGACCTCCTCTTCGTAGGCGATCAGCTTGCGCCCGAGTTTGAGCGCCTGGTAGTAGCGCTGCTGCAGAATCTGCTCGTTGATGGCATCGACCAGGGGGAGCGTGCTCGGCGCGGCCTGGACCACGTCGTGGACGAGATTCCAGTAGCGCCGGGTGTAGGAGGCGAGGTTCTCTTCGTCGATATACATCAACTGGATCACGTAATAGATACGGCGGCAGGGGGAGTCCGCACCTTCCTCGGTGAGGATGTCCTTTTCGCGCAGGATGGGCACGCGGTTTTCGATCAAAAGCTCGCAGGACGAGGCAGCCCCGTTTTTCACGACCGCGCCGCCCAGGATCATCCGTTCGCCGGGCTTGAGGCTGAGCTTGAGCGCCATCCCTCAGCAATACCTTTCGCCGCCGTTTTGGTGGAGAACGCGCGGCGGGAGGTCGCCCTCCCGCCGCGGAAGAGGTTAGAAGAGCCGCAGGACCGACTGCGCCGCCTGCGAGGCGAGACTGAGCGAGGTGGTGCCCAGAGCTTGGCGCGTCTGGAGCATGAGCATGTTCGCTCCCTCCTCGTTCATGTCGGCGTTGGTCAAGTTCGCCGCACCGTCCTTCAAGACGTTGATCATCCCTTGGGTGAATTCCTGCCGGGCGGTGATGATCGAGAGGTTGTTGGCGAGCTTGCTCGACTCAGTCCGCAGTTCGATCATGGCGTTGTCGAGGGCCGTGATCGCACGTTCGATGTTCTCAGTGCTGATGGCATTGCTTACGACCCAGGCGTTGCTCGTGGAGTTGACCAAAGAAAGACCCGTGACCGCCGAGGCGTCGAACCCCTGCAAGGAAAGATTGGAGGCTCCGGTTTCGTCGAACTTGACCGTGAGGGTCGAGCCGGAAGACGAGGGGTCTTTCAAGAGGTTTACACCTTTGTATCCGGAGTCCTCAACCATCAGGTCGATCTGCAAGAGCACCTGATCATACTGCGCGGCCAGCGTCGAAGCTGCCGCGGTGGTGTCGGCCGAAAGGGCGCTTGTCGCCAGCGACTTGGCCGCGGCGATCAGGGTCTTGATCGACTCGATTCCGGTGTCGGCCGCCTTGACGAGCTGGATCGCCTCGGACATCTCGTCCTTCCGGGAGGCCAAGTCGGCCGCGCGCTGCTCGTGGGCCACCGCCGTGAAGTAGGCGACGGGGTCGTCAAGGGCGCTGTTGACCTTCTTTCCGGTCGCGAGCCGCTTCTGGGTCACTTCCATGAAGCTGTTGGTCTGCTGCAGGCTGACGAGGTTCGCCCGCATGCCCGAGGTCAGGGTGATGGGTTGCATGGCCATGGTTTTCGTTCTCCTTTTCTAGTGGTTTCGCTCCGGCCTTCTGGCCGGAGGCCTCAATGCCGATCGCAAGGTGATTGCCTCTATCCGGCGTCTCGGGGCCCTCCTTTCCTCGCCTCCTTTCCTGCCCACGATTGCGACGCCTACGCAGGGATTATCGGAGGCCCGGGAGAAAACTTTAGTTTTTTTTCGTAGCGCTTTCGGCCCTCGCGAAGGGTTTGGGAAAGAGCCTTCCGGGGGACCGCCGCGCGTGATATGATCGTCGCACGTTTAGCGATGGATTTTCGCCGGAGGGCGATTCGAAGGCATGATTCTCTCGGTCGACGAGCTCGAACCCGGCATGATCCTCGAGGAGGCGGTGCGCACCCACCAGGATCAGTTGCTGCTCGAGGCGGGACGGCGGATCACGGCACGCTCGATCCGCGTCTTCAAAACCTGGGGCATCCGGCGGGTCGCCGTGCGCCCTCCGGGACAGGCGGGCATAGCCGAGGCTTCCGCCGCGATGCCCGAGGATGAGGAGGCCATCTTGCGACGGCTGAAGACCCGCTGCGGCGCGGCGGCGGACGATCCTGTCCTGCAGGCGATCCTGCGCGCCGCCGCGCGTCAGATCCTGCTGCACCGTGGGCAGCAGAAGGGATAGAGATGGCCCCATCCGCCCTGCGCCGCCGTCTGCCGCCGATTGAGGATTTGCCGACGCTGCCGCGCACGGTCTTGCGGATCACCGAGCTGATCAACGATCCGGCGACCTCGGCGCGCGATCTCGCGCGCATCATCGCCGAGGACCAGGTGCTGACCGCGCGCTTGCTCAAGCTCGTCAATTCCTCCTTCTACGGCTTTCGGCGCCGGATCGGCACCGTGACCGAGGCGGTGCTGATGATCGGCTTCGAGGCCGTGCGCAGCCATCTGCTCACGACCTCCGTCTTCGATCTGTTTCCTTCGCGCTCGACCGCGCTGCGGCGCGGGCAAGAGCTTCTGTGGGACCATTCGCTCGGCTGCGCCGTGGGGGCCAAGGCGATCGGGACGGCGCTTCACCGCGACAATCTGGAGGAGCTCTTCGTCGCCGGATTGCTCCACGACATCGGGAAAATCGTCCTCATCGCCAAATTCCCCGCCGAGTCGGAGGAAGTCGCCGCGCGCGTCGCCGCCGGAGCGATGATCCAAGAAGCCGAAGAGGCCGTTCTGGGCTGCACGCACGCCGAGATCGGCCGCCGGCTGGGAGAACACTGGAACCTGCCGGCGCCCCTCGTTCGGGCGATCGAAGGCCACCACCCGCCGTTTGCGGGAGCGCCTCCGGAGGAACTTTGCGCCGTGGTGCATCTGGCGGACATCCTCGCGCGGGTGCTCGAGCTCGGCTCCGGAGGCGATGACCGCATCCCGCCGCTTGACCCCGCGGCCTGGCGTGTGCTCCGGCTCGCCCCCACGGCCTTCAACAACATCCTTTCCTCCATGCTCACCGATTTCGATGACATCGGCTCCTTTCTGCGCTGATCTCCTGCTCCACCGCACTGAAGTTTTTTCCCCCTCCGGCCGATAAGGGCATTGCCGGCGCCGCGCGCCTGCCGCGGCCGGCCGAAAACGATGCCGCGAGAAGGGCGGAGGGATATGACTGGGCTTGATCGTCTGGATTTGAAAGGGTTCGTCGCCAACAGCGTCCGAGGGGTCTTTCAGACCATGCTTTCGATGAGCCTTTCCCCGAGCGAGCCCCCGTCCCGCGAAACGCTCGCCGACGGGCGGCACATCGTGGGGACCGTGGGATTCGCCGGTACGGTCATGGGCAACGTGAACCTGTTCGTGAGCCTCGAGTTCGCGCGCGAAATGACCGCCGCCATGCTCGGGGTCTCCCCGGAGGAGGTGGGCGGCGAGGAGGAAGTCAAGGACGTCGTCGGCGAGGTGTGCAACATGGTGGGCGGGGACCTGAAATCGCGGCTTTGCGACGCGGGGTTTCCCTGCTCGCTTTCCATCCCCACAATCACCTGCGGGGAACATTTTCAGATCGAATCCAAAGGCTGGGTGCGGCAGGAGCGGCTGGGATTCAAAAACAGCCGCCATGCGGCCTTGCTCGAGGTCTATGTCAAAAGCGCACAATAGGGCACGCGGAGGGTCACCATGGCATTGAAGGTCCTTACGGTCGATGACAGCAAGACGATCCGCATGATCGTCAAGAAGGCGTTTCAGCCTTACGACTGCACGCTGATCGAGGCCGAAAACGGCGTCGAAGGGCTGGCCGCGGCGACGCGCGAAAAACCGGGTCTGATCATCCTCGACATCACCATGCCGGTCATGAACGGGGTCGAGATGCTCGATCGCCTCAAGGCCGACGCCGACCTGAAGGACATCCCCGTCATCATGTTGACGGCGGAATCCGGTAAGGACAACGTCATCAATATCGTAAAAAAAGGGGTCAAGGACTACATGGTCAAGCCCTTCAAGGGCGAGGACCTGATCGCGCGGGTGAAAAAGATCCTGCCGCTCGCCGAGCGCGCCGCCGAGGAGAGCGCCGAGGCCAAACCCGGCAAATACTTCACCCAGATCGACGACATCGTCGTGTTGACCCTGCCCGCCAAGGTGACCCGCCCGGTGACGGTGGAGATCGAAGGGTCGCTTCAGGCCAAGGTCAAGGAGATGGGCGAGGGGAGCCTGAAGAAGCTGATCCTGGACATGGGCGGCGTCACGGAGACGAACGTTTCCCTGATCAAGCTCATCATCAGCTCGATCCAACAGTGCCAGAAATCGAGCATCGCGGTCAAACTCGTCGCCACGCCGAAGCAGGGCGAGGAGCTCAAGGGCTTCCAGGAGACCAGTACGCTGGCGGTGAGCTACTCGATCGAGGAGGCGAAGGCGGCCTTTTGAGACCGTCGGGCGGACTCCCGACCCGAGCTTTGCAAATTGAAAAACGCCATCGCATTCTGCAAAGGAACCGTGCCTTTCCGGAAATGAAACCCGAGGGGCGTCGGCAACGGCCTCCGGCGGGGGAGGACAACTCCCTTTCGGGAAGAGAAATTCGCTGCTGATTCGAATCCTTTGCCGAAGGCGCCGCCTCCGGCCGTACCCGATGTTGCGACGCTCCCGTCGCGAGCAAAGCCGTGGGGAAAGATTCTTCCACCGCCACACATGGCGTGAGACTTTGCATGGTGCAAATCTTTCCGTATCGCAAAGGCCCGGCAGGGATCCTCGCCGGTTCGTTTCCCGTCCGATAAACTTGCACAAGCACCGGCTCTTTTCGTCAAAATCTTGTACTCGCGGCTCCGTCCCCGAACCACCGGTAGCATCCCGACCCGTCTTCCATGACGATCCGGCCCCCGGCGCCTCGGCCGATTGACGAAGGCGGCATGTTTGTTGCTTGATCGCCTCGGCGTCGCCGGTTTTGACGCCGCTCGCATCCCCTTTTGACGGCTCGGCGACGCTTGTCGGCTGCGGCGCCCCTTGCCGGGTCGGCCGCGAACTTCGCCGGAGGAGGGGAACCCGTGCAGAACTCCGCCGTCCGCAAGCCCCCGTCGGAACAGCTCGACCTCTTTTCCTTCACCCCGGAAGCGGATCGGGAGCCGGTTCCTCGAGGAGCCTGCCGCTACGACGAGATGATCGGCTACGGCGCCCGGATGCGCGAGATCTTCGATCTGATCGAGCGCGTGGCCGACTGCGACAGCACGATTCTGATCCATGGGGAGACGGGGACCGGCAAGGGTCTCGTCGCCCGCGCGATCCATCGCCAATCGCGGCGGCGGGAGAAACCCTTCATCGCCATCAACTGCGGGGCGATCCCCGAAAATCTGCTCGAAAGCGAACTCTTCGGTCACGTCAAGGGCGCCTTCACCGGGGCCACGGTCAACAAACCGGGAAAATTCGAGCTGGCCGACGGCGGGACGGTATTTCTGGACGAGATCGGCGACATGAGCCCCGACCTCCAGGTCAAGGTGCTCAAGGTGCTCGAAGAAGGGGAGTTCGAGCCGGTCGGCGGCTCGAAGACGATCCGGGTGGACGTGCGCATTCTGGCCGCGACCCACCGCGATCTCTCCGAGGAGGTCCAAAAAGGAAAGTTTCGCGAGGATCTTTTCTACCGCCTATATGTCATTCCCCTCTCGCTTCCCCCGTTGCGCGAGCGCCGCGAGGACATTCCCTACCTCGTCGACTATTTCATCAACCAGGCGAATTGCAAAAACCGCCGCACGGTGGAGGGGATCGACGAAGAGGCGCTCGAGCGGCTGAAACGGCATGCCTGGCCCGGAAACGTCCGCGAGCTGAAAAACCTGATCGAGCGGTTGATCGTGCTCAAGGGCTCGGGCAGGCTCGGCCTCGGGGATCTGCCGTCCGATCTGCTCGGCAGGCCGCGTAGTTCCGCGTCGCCGCCGGTGATCGAGCTGACCGATGAGGGGATCTGCCTGAACAGCGCCGTCACCGAGTTCGAAAAGGCGCTCATCCTGCAATCGCTCGAAAAGACCCAGTGGGTCAAGAACAAAGCGGCGAAACTTCTGCACCTCAACCGCACGACCCTCGTCGAGAAAATCAAGCGTCATCGCCTGACCCCCTCCGGGGCGGTCGAAGCCGACGAAGATTGAGTCCGCCTCCTCTTCGGCTGCATGGCATGAGAATTGCCTGCTTTTCCGCAGCGAGCCCTCCGGGAAAGAGATGAGGCGATTCTGTCGAGATCCGCATCACCCCTGCCTGCGGGGCGCGCCGATGTTCCGATGAGCCAAGAACGCGCGATCCTGCTGATCGAACCGGATGTCCGCCTCCGCGCGGGACTGCGGCATGACCTGGAGCGGGCGGGATTCCGCGTGCGCGAGGCGGCCGAGCTCAGCGCCGAGGGTCTTGGACGGGAGGAGCCCCGGGGCCTGTTGCTCGTGATCGCCCGCGACGGGGCGGCCGGCGGAAGGCGCTGTCTTTTCGACTGGGCCTCGCGGCTCGAGCCGCCGCTTCCCGTGATTCTCACCAATCCTCAGGCCGGCCTTGCCGAAGGCGTTTCCGCCGTGCGCGAGGGAGCCTGCGACTACCTGGCGTTGCCGGTCACCTTTGAACTTTTGCTTTCTTCCGTAAGTCGGGCGCTTGCGCCCGGCAGGCCGTCGGCCTCCCCGTCTCCGGGAGAGTCCGCCGCCGGATCGGGCAAGCCCTTTCTCACCCGCGACCCGCGACTGCTTGGGATGCTGCAGACCGCCCGCCGCGTCGCCCGCAGCACGGCCACGGTGCTCATCCGGGGCGAGAGCGGAACGGGCAAGGAGCTTCTTGCCTCTTTTATTCACCGCCACGGCCTGCATCCTCAGGAACCCTATGTCGCCGTGAACTGCGCCGCGCTGCCCGAGACGCTTGCCGAAAGCGAGCTCTTCGGCCACGAGCGCGGCGCCTTCACCGGCGCGGTCGCCCGCAAGATCGGAAAATTCGAGCTCGCCCGCCGCGGCACGCTCGTTCTCGACGAGATCGGCGAGATGCCGCTCGCCTTGCAGGCGAAGCTGTTGCGGGCGCTTCAGGAACGGACGGTCGACCGCCTGGGAGGCTCGGCACCCGTTGCCGTTGAGGCCCGGGTGATCGCGATCACCAACCGCGATCTCGGCCGTGCGGTGGTCGAAGGGACGTTCCGCGAGGATCTCTATTTCCGCATCCAGGTGATCGAACTGGTGATTCCGCCTCTGAGGGATCGCCCCGCGGATATCGGGCTGCTCGCCGACCATTTTCTCTCGCGCTTCCGCTCCCGCCACGGCCGACCGCCCGCACGCTTCTCCGAGGAGGCGCTGCGGGTGCTCGCCCGCCACGACTGGCGCGGTAACGTGCGGGAGCTCGAAAACCGGGTCGAGCGCGCCGTTTTGCTGGCCGAGGACGGCCTGATCACCCCGGCCGCGCTCGGCTTCACGGAAGAGTGCTCCTCGGTCCTTTCCGGCCCCGCCCCCTTCACCTTCCGCCCCGGCACGACGGTGTCCGAAATGGAGCGCCAGCTGATTCTCAACACGCTCCGCCAGGTCAATCACAACCGCACGCGCGCCGCCGAGTTGTTGGGGATCAGCATCCGTACCCTGCGCAACAAACTGCGCGAGTACCGGGAAGGAGCGGTCGCCGCCCACGGGGTGCAGGAGGCTTAACCGGGATGGAACGGAACTTGCTTCATTTTTCGTCTGAAAGGCGCCGTGCGGTCTTCGCCGCCGGCCCGCAGGGAAAGGTCTGATTCATGCCGCGACCGACGGGAATCTTCGACGGAAACCTGGCACTCCTCGAGCGCGCCCTCGACCTGCGCTCCACCCAGCACCGGGCGCTTTCGGCGAACATCGCCAACGCCGACACGCCCCACTACAAGGCCTTCGAGGTCGCCGTGGAGGAGGCGCTCGCCCGAAACCGCGCCCCCGCGGGCCGGCTCGAGGCCGTGCGCACGCAGGAGCGTCACCTGCCGGCTCCGGCGTCGGTCGCCTCCCCGCGGCCGCCGCTCAAGGCGCCTCCGGCGCCCGCCTTCAGCCTGCGGGCCGACGGAAACACGGTCGATCTCGACCGCACCATGGGCGCGCTCGCGGAAAACGCGCTCGCCTACAAGACCTCGGCCCAGCTTGTCTCCGCGAAGCTCAAGTCTCTGCGCAACGTCATTACCGGAGGCAGATGACCATGGATCTCTACGATGCGATGCGTACGAGCGCATCCGGACTCTCGGCCCAGCGACTCCGCATGAACCTGATCTCGGCGAACTTGGCCAACGTGCACACGACCCGGACGGCCGAAGGCGGCCCCTACCGCAGGCGGGAAGTGGTCTTTCAGGCCGTTTCCCCCGCGCGCGGCTTCGGCGCGGCGATGCGGGGTGCGGCGACGGCGGCCCCTCCGTGCGAGGTCCGGCCGCTCAAGATCATCGAGGACGTCCGTCCCCCGTTGCTCAAGTACGACCCCGGGCACCCGGACGCGGACGAAAACGGTTACGTGGCCCTGCCCCAGGTGAACGTGATGGAGGAGATGGTCAACCTGATGTCGGCCACCCGCAGCTACGAGGCGAACCTGAACGCCGTACGCGCCGCGCGCGACATGGCCCTCAAGGCCCTGGAGATCGGCAAATGAGCCTGGATGCGATCGGTCCCTTTTCCCCGGCGGAAGGGCCGGCAAGGCCGGCGGCGGAAACGCCGCGGCAGGCGTCGGCGGCGGAAAGCGGCGGCGCCTTCGGGCGACTGCTCTTCGCGTCGCTCGAGCGCGTGGACGGGATGCAGCGCGAGGCCGAGCGCGCCGTGGAGGATTTGACGATCGGCCGTCAACAGGACGTCCACGCGGTGATGATCGCGGTCGAGAAGGCGGGGATCGCCCTCGAGCTCGCCCTCCAGATCCGCAACAAGCTTTTGAACGCCTACGAAACGCTGATGCGGCAGCAGATCTGAGGAAGCGAGGGGAGGGGATCCGATGTCCACGCCGGCCGAATTCGTTCGCCAGGGACTCGCCCTGCTGCGCGGGCTGAGCCCCTCCAAGCGCGCCGCCCTTCTCGTTCTCACCCTGGGGACGGCCGCGGGGTTGACGCTGCTCGCCCTGTGGGGAGGCGGGGTGGACATGCGCGTTCTCTACAGCCAGCTCGACCCCCAGGACGCCGGGGCCGTGATCACGCGGCTCAAGGAGATGAAGATTCCCTACCGGCTCGAAGGAGACGGACGCACGATCGTGATCCCCGCGGCGAGCATTCCCGAGGTGCGCATGCAGCTTGCCTCCGAGGGGCTCCCTCAGGGCGGGGGCATCGGGTTCGAAGTCTTCGACAACACCCGCCTCGGCATCAGCGAGTTCGCCCAGAACGTGAACTTTCAGCGGGCGCTCCAGGGGGAGCTGGCGCGGACGATCGCGCGCATCGCCGAGGTCGAAAGCTGCCGTGTGCACCTCGTGATGCCGGAAAAGTCGCTTTTCATCGGCGAGGAGCAGCCCGCCACCGCTTCGGTCGCCGTGCGGCTCAAGCCCGGCCGCCGCTTGAGCCCGGAGCAGGTGAACGGCATCGTGCACCTGGTCTCCTCGAGTGTCCCGCGGCTGGCGCCCGAGCAGGTGACGGTCGTCGACCAGGCCGGAAGACTGCTCGCCGGGCAGCGCGGCAGGGTCTTTCCCGGCGCGATTCATCCCGACCATTTCGAATATCAGGCCCAGGTCGAAAAGGCTCTCGAGGCCCGCGTGCACTCGATGCTCGAGCAGGCCCTCGGGGAGGGCAAGGCCGTCGTGCGCCTTGCCTGCGAGATGGATTTCCGGCGCGCCGAGAAGACCGAGGAGCAGTTTCTTCCCGAAAACCGCGTGGTCCGCAGCGAGCAGAGCCTGAGCGAATCCTCGCGCAACGCCGAGGGCCCGCCCCAGGGGGTTCCCGGCATCCGCTCGAACGCCCCCGGCCCCGATCTCCTCCAGAACCAGCCGGGCGCGGCCGGCGGCGGCGCGAACTACGAGAAACAAGACCGCACGGTCAACTACGAGATCGGCAAGGTGACCCAGCGCGTGCTCGAGCCCGTGGGGAAGCTCACGCGCGTTTCGGTCGCCGTCCTCGTGGACGGCTCCTACCGCTTGGTTCCCCAGAAGGGCGGAGAGCCTGTGCGCGAGTTCGTGCCGCGCAGCCCCGAGGAGCTGCAGAAGATCGAGGCGCTCGTCAAGCGGGCCGTGGGCTTCGACGCCGAGCGGGGCGACAAGGTGGAAGTGGTGAACATCCCCTTTCAGGCCGCGGAAAGCGCGCCGGCCGACCCCGAGCACGCCCCTTCGGCTTGGCGCAAGGCCTTCGAGGGCGTCGTCCCCTTCGTCAAGCACGGCGCCATCGGGCTCTTTTTGATGCTGCTCTTCGTCTTCTTCGTTCGGCCGATCGTCCGTTGGCTGACCGAGTCCGCCTCTTCCGAGGTCGAGATCGTCAAGCAACTCCCCATGCGGCTGGGCGACCTGGAGCAGGAGCTGGCCGGGGTGAAGAGCCTGCCCTCCCTCAACCAGGCCTCCCTTCTGGTCGCCAGCGACTCGGAGGCCTCGCTCGGGGCGGTCCGCAACTGGCTCAAGGAAAACTCCTGAGCTCCGGGATCTGAACGATGACGACGCTTCCCGCCGAATCCCTGCCGCTTCCCGGATCGCTCAAGGCGGCCATTCTCATCCGCTCGATG
>CAZQUP010000007.1:0-6196 GCA_964596545.1 uncultured Desulfatibacillum sp.
GAGGGGATCCCCTCCCTCCGGGGCGCTTCCCCTTCGCCGGGCCTCGCCGCCCTGCTGCGCGACCACGGGGTGCGGATCGGGATCGCCAGCCGGCTGAGCCGACCCGCGGCCCGCCGCAGGCTCGCGACGCTTCTCGGCCCGCGGGACGGGACGAGGGCGGCCTATCTTCCGCTTCCCTCGGCGGCCGGCGAACTCGCCGCCGCGCTTCGGTCCGCGGCGCGAAAACAAAAGGGCCCGGCCGGCCGCATGATCGCCGTCTCGGCGGAGGTTTCCTTTCTTGAGGCCGCCAAACGGTCCGGGTGGCGGACCTTGGTTCTGGATCCCGGAGAGGAGATGTCCGGCGACGCCCGGAGGCTGATGCACCGCATCCGCATGGAGCTTCCTCTGGCCGCGGGGAAGCTTCCGAACGCGTGGCTGGCGGAATTCCTGCACGAGTTCCGCTTTGAGGACCCGAGCCTCCTGATCAACCCCGGGGTCGGCGAAGACATCGCCGCCGTGGATGTCCGGGGGGAGGAAGTCCTCATCCTCAAGTCGGACCCGATCACCTTCGCCACCGATGCGATCGGGCAGTACGCCGTGCTCGTGAACGCCAACGATATCGCCACCGCCGGCGCCGATCCGCGCTGGCTGCTCGCCACCTTGCTCTTCCCGCCGGGTACGACCCCCGCCGACATCCGCGGGGTGTTGGCCGATCTCTCCTCTTTCTGCCGGCGCTGGGGGGTCACCCTCTGTGGGGGGCACACCGAGATCACCGACGCCGTGTCCCGGCCCGTGGTCTGCGGCATGATGGCCGGACGCGTAAGGCGCCGCAAACTGGTCGACAAGCGCCTCATGCGCCCCGGCGATGTTCTTTTCATGACCAAAGCGGCGGGGATCGAGGGCACCGCGATCCTCGCCCGGGAGTTCGCCGCGCGGCTGAAACGGCTGGGGATCTCCGCCGCCCTGCTCGCCCGCGCCCGGAGCTTTCTCAGGCACATCCCCATCCTGCCCGAAGCGCGCGCGGCCGCGGCCTGCCCGGGGGTGAGCGCCATGCACGATGTGACCGAGGGGGGGGTCGCCACGGCGGTCGCGGAGCTGGCCGCGGCGGGCGGCTGCACCCTCGAGGTCGATCTCGCCCACATCCCGGTCCGGCCCGAAACGCGCCGCCTCTGCCGCCTCCTCGGCCTAGACCCCCTCGGGTTGATCGGCTCGGGCAGTCTGCTCATCGCCTGCCGGCCGCGGCATGCGCCGCGTCTCGAGCGGACGATCCGCGAGGCCGGGATCGAAATCACCCGCATCGGCGAGGTGGGGCGCAAAGGCGGCGGGGTGCGGGGGATGCGGCGCGGCCGCCCCGTTCCCTGGCCGCGCTTCGAGGTGGACGAAATCGCCCGGCTCTTCGCCTGAGGGCGGACTTCAGCGCTTGATACCGCGGTGGAAGGTCTCGAAGGCGAGGCTCAGGGTTTCCTTCAGGTGATCCGGCCCGTCGCTCACCAGGCGCTTGCTCGTCATCCAGAGGATCACGCCCGAAAAGAGCGACCAGAAGGCATCCGCCAGAGCCACGGGATGGCGGTCGATGAACATCTTGCGCGCGACCCCCTCCTTGAAGATCTGGACGATCGACTTCATCGACATGCCGATCAGGTCCTTGATCTCCTGGAGCAACTGCGGGCTCAGGTTCTTGAGCGTGTCGCTCGACTGCAGGTGGAACATGTTCATGATGATCAGGGGGTCGAACTCGTAGACGTCGAACATGGCCTCCATGAGGGCCTGAAGGCGCTTTTCGGGGTCGGCCTCCTTCATGGCGTTCACATGCTCGATCCGCAGGAGCAGATACTGGAGAATCCGCAGGGAAAGAGAGGCGTAGAGCTCTTCCTTGTTCTTGAAGTAGAGATAGAGCGTCCCGGGGCTCAGCTCGGCCTGGGTGGCGATGTCTTCCATCGTCGCCTTGTTGAACCCTTTTTCGGAGAAGACACGCTTCGCAGCAACCAGAATCTGCTGTTTTCTTCGTTCTTTTTCGCGTTCCTTGCGTTCCTGGATACCCATGTCCACCAGCCTGAATTCATTTTTTTTAATGAAACGACTTTTAGTAACTGTTGTCGCTTTCGTCAAGCGGAAAGGACGAACCCATGAGCGAGGAACTGAGCCCGAGCGCCCGGCGCGTGCAGCAAACCCTG
This sequence comes from uncultured Desulfatibacillum sp., assembly GCA_964596545.1. GTDB lineage: Bacteria > Desulfobacterota > Desulfobacteria > Desulfobacterales > SpSt-501 > SpSt-501. Next base: position 2,154 of record CAZQUP010000007.1, read on the forward strand.
GAAGCGCTCGGCGCCCGGGGCCGTGTGCGCGAGATGCCTGCGAGCACACGCACGGCGGCCGACGCCGCCCGCGCCGTCGGCTGCGCGGTGGGACAGATCGCGAAGTCGCTGGTTTTCCGGACCGGAACGCAAGCGGCGGCCGTGCTCGTGATCGCCAGCGGCAAAAACCGCGTCGACGAGCACAAGCTTGCGGAACTCCTCGGCGCGCCCGTCCTCAAGGCCGATGCCGACTTCGTGCGCACGGTGACGGGTTACGCCGTAGGGGGCGTGCCTCCCGTGGGCCTCGCCACCGCGCTTCCCGTGCTGATCGACGAGGATCTCTTCGGATACGCCGTGATCTGGGCCGCCGCAGGCACCCCGCGGGCCGTGTTCCCTACCACCCCGGCCGAGCTTGAGCGCATGACCGGCGGGCGGGTGGTCCGGCTCGCCGTGGAGCCCGCCACGGGCTGAGGCCGCCCCCGATGGGCAGGCAACAAAGGGGGCCGAGACGGGACCGCGGGGCGGTCTCTTCGGAGGACTGCCTAGCCGATGGTGAGGGCGATCAGGTCTTTGCGCGCGTTCACCGCCTGGAGGGTCACCTGGATCAGGTCCTCGGGGGCGAGCTCCGGGCCGCCCGCATCGGGCAGATCGCACTCCAGCATGTACTCGGGGAGCAGGATCTGGTAGCCGTTGCGGCGTCGCTGCAGAACGATCGCCTCCTCCTTCTCCCCCACGCGGCGCTCGAGAAACTTAAGCAGCCAGTAGCGATGGCGGGCGGCCTGAAGCTGGGCGACCCGACTCATCGGCAAAGCGAGGTCCTCCAACAGGGCCTCGATTTCCGCGGCGCTGTAGGGCGCCTCCAAACCGAGCACCGCGCGGATCTGCCGCTGGGTCACGAGATCGTAGTACTTGCGGATAGGGGAAGTCGCCGTCACATAGGCCGACAACCCCAGCCCCGAGTGCTTAGCGGGGGCCGGGCTCAGGACGAAGCGGTTGAGCAGCCGTCGTTGCATCCACTGCTGGAAGAGGCTTCCCTCCTCGCCCGCGTAGAGCCGCTCGCGCGGCTCGGGCTGTGCGCGGAACACGGCGGCCAGCCCGTTTTCGGCCAGACAGCGCGCCATCAACCAGTTGGCGAGGATCATGATCTCGGCCACCAGCATGCGCGCCGGGCTCTCGCGGTTCAGGCGGCTCACATGGACCTCGCCGTTTTCGGCGATCCAGATGTTCACCTCGGGCACGGCGATGTGCACCGCCCCGGAAGCCAGGCGCGCCTCGCGGAAGGCGCGCGCGATGCTCCGCAGCCGCAGGAGCTTCGGGTCCTGGTCGGCGAGCAGGTTCACGTCGAAGTAGGTTCGTTGCTCTTTCACCCGCACCCAGCTCGGCAGGATGCGATAGCCGCGGACGCTCAGATCGGGGGCGAAATCGACGAAGGTCGTGATCGCCGGGCGCACCTCGCCCGCCCGCAGACTGCACAAGCCCTCGGCGAGCGGCGCGGGCAGCATGGGAATCCGCCGGTCGGGCAGATAAATCGAGCTGCCGCGCCGGCGGGCCTCGCGGTCGAGCGGGTCTTGCCGACCCACGAAATGGGCGACGTCCACGATGTGCACGCCCAAGCGCAGCCCGTCGGGAAGGGCCTCGAGGCTCAGGGCGTCGTCAAAGTCGAGGGTCGCCTGCCCGTCGATCGTGAAGATCTCCAGACCGGTGAGATCGACCCGGCCCGCGAGCCCGGATGCGGCGGACGACGGTCGGGGGGCGGTGAGCCGGCGGGCGGCGTCGAGCACCTCTTCAGGAAATTCGACCGGCACGCGCAGGCGATGGAGGTCGAGGTTTTCGTCCTCGGAAAAGAGCCCCAGCCGCACGCAAAGGGGGAAAAGATCCCCCGCCGGATCCACGCCGGCGCGCTCCAGGAGCGCCCGCGCCGTGTCGTGGTCGGCGGACTCCCGACCGAAAAGGAAGAATTCGCGGATGAGGCGCAGGCACTCCCGGGACACCTCGCCTTCCGCCTCCCCCGGCGGCGGGCCGTTCCGGCCGAGCGCCTGCCGCAGCCAGGCCCCGCCCCGCTCGATCAATCGCGCCCGCCGGGCCTCGGCTTCCCGGCGGGCGAAGAGCCGCTCGACCTGCTCGGGCGGGTTGGGGAAAAAGCGGCCGGGGTGAAAACGAAAATAGAGGCGGTCGTTGAAGACCGCGCGCATCACCGCGGACTGGTGATCGCCGTTCGCCTCGCCCGGAAAGCAAAAGGCGGTGAGGGTTTCGAGGTCGATCCACTCGTTTTCGGCGTGGAGCACCTCCCAGAGATCGCGGATCGTGACCGCGGAAACGAGAGCGTTTCTCTTTTCGGCCGTTTCCCGCAGGCGGTCGACCAGACGGAACCGTCCCATCCCGGGATCGAGCCGGGTCGCATCCAGGCGCAAAAGTCTCCCCGCCGAGAGACTCACCTCCCGGTTGTTCTCGGTCAGAAGCTTGAGGCGCTGATGTCGTATTTCCAGGATCACGGCGCAGAGGATGCGCTCGCGATCGATATATTCAACAATATTCCCAACTTCCATATCGGCAAGATAGCAACCGGGGCGGGTGAAGTCAACGCCGCCGGGCGGGTCGGAGACAACATTGTCGATCCCGGGCGGCTGTGTTATCCAACCCCTGCGGCGGCGTGAAGGACCCGGTCCGTTCCGCCTTGCCGCGGAACTGCGTCATGTCTTCTCTCGAGCTCATCCGACCTTACTTCGCCGAATCCCGGAGCAGGATCCTCGCCGGTCTGGCGAGCCTGATCCTGGTCGATCTGCTCCAGCTCGTCATCCCCCGGGTGATCAAGCACGCCGTCGACGACCTCGCGCTCGCCGAACCGCAAACCGGGAGGCTTGCGGCGCAGGCGGCGGCGATCCTCGGGCTCGCGGCGCTGGTCGGGGTCTTCCGCTACGTCTGGCGCATGTGCCTGCTCGGCACCTCGCGCAGAATCGAGCAGGGGCTCCGCGACCGCCTGTTCGCGCATCTGCAGGGGCTTTCCGCATCCTACTTCGACCGCACGACCACCGGCGACCTCATGGCCCGCGCGACTCAGGACCTCCAGCAGATCCGCATGGCGGCCGGCATGGGGATCGTCGCTCTGAACGACGCCGTGATCATGGGAACAGCGGCCATCGCCTTCATGGTCTACATCGACCCCGTGCTGACCGCCTGGGCGCTGGTCCCGATGCCGCTCGTGGCTCTCGGCACCCGATTTTTCAGCCGGCGCATGCACCGCCGTTACCAGGCGGTCCAGGCCTCTTTCGCCGCCTTAACCGAAGCGGTGCGCGAGCGCATCGCCGGTGTCCGCCTCATCCAGGCCCACAACCGTCAGGACTTCGAGGTTTCGCGGGTGGAGCGGGTTTCGCGGGAGTTTCTCGAGGAAAACCTGAAGCTCGTGCGCGTGACCGGGGTCTTCTCCCCCCTGATGCTGCTCTTCACGAACGCAAGCCTCGTGCTCGTCCTGCTGGTCGGAGGCCGACGCACGATCCTCGCCGCGATCACCGCCGGGGACCTCGTCGCCTTCATCACCTACTTGGGTCTGCTCTCCTGGCCGATGATGGCTCTCGGCTGGGTGACCAATCTCGTCCAGCGGGGGAAAGCCTCCCTCGAGCGGATCGCCGCCATCCTCGAGGAGACATCGGCCGTCACCTCCCCGGCGGACGCCTCGCCCCTGCCGCGGGCGCGCGGGGAAATCGCCTTCGAGTGCGTCTCCTTCCGATATCCCGGGGCGGAGGGAAAGCCCGCCCTCGAGAACATCGACCTCGCCGTTCCGGCGGGGTCTGTTCTCGGAATCGTAGGCCCTCCCGGAAGCGGAAAAAGCACCATGCTCAGCCTTGTCCCCCGGCTCTACGACCCGACCGCGGGCCGGATCCGGATCGACGGGCGCGACCTGCGCCGGCTTCGACTGGAGGACTTGCGCCGCGCGGTCTGCCTGCTGCCCCAGGAGGCCTTCCTCTTCTCGGGAACGCTGCACGAAAACCTGACGCTCGGGGATCCCGCGGTCCCGGAGCGGCGCCTCGAGGAGGAGCTGGCCCAATCGCGGAAGCTCGAGACGCTCG
>CAZQUP010000007.1:6206-8727 GCA_964596545.1 uncultured Desulfatibacillum sp.
GGCGCCTCGAGGAGGTCGCCGCGGCGGCGGCGCTTTTGGACACCGTGCGCGCCCTGCCCGCCGGCTTCGACACCGTCGTGGGCGAACGCGGGGTGCTGCTCTCCGGCGGCCAGAAGCAGCGCGTGGCCCTCGCCCGCTGCTTGCTCGCCGAGGCGCCCGTGGTGCTTCTCGACGACCCGGTGAGCCAGGTCGATTTCGAGACCGCCGCGGTGATCCTGAGGACGATTCGCTCCCTGGCCGGCCGCCGGACGGTCTGCATCGCCTCCCATCGCATCGCCGCGGTTCGCTTCGCCGACCGCATCGCCGTCCTCGACCGCGGCCGGCTCGCCGCGTTCGGCACCCATGCCGAACTGCTGCAAACTCACGCCTACTACGCGCACGCCTTCCACCTGCAGGCGATCGAGGAAGCCGCCCATGCCGCGTGAGTCCCTGGATTTCGAGGAGGTTCGGCCGATCGGAGGCTACGATTTCCGCCAGCTCCTGCGCTTGCTCCCGTTGATCCGCCCCCACCGCGCGCTGCTCGGCGGGTCGATCGCGCTCGTGCTTCTGATTACGCTGCTCGATCTCGCGCTGCCGCTTCTGATCCGCCATGCGATCGACCGCTTCATCCTCCCGCCTTCCGGCGGCGCGACTCCGGCCGCCGTCGAAGCCGCACTGCAGGGGCTATTCCTCACCGCGGCGGTCTTCGCCCTGCTGGTCGCTCTGCACTTTCTGTTCTCCTTCGCCCAGTCCGTCCTGATGGAGGCGACCGGCCAGCGCATCATGCACGACCTGCGAATGCGGCTCTACGCCCACACCCAGGATCTGCCTCTTGAGTTCTTCGCCAAGAATCCGGTGGGGCGGGTCGTGACCCGGCTGACGGGCGACATCCAGAATCTCTACGAGCTCTTCACCTCCTTTCTTTCATTTCTTTTCAAGGATCTTTTGCTGATCGCCGGGATCGCCGCCGTTCTCCTCTTTCTCGACTGGCGGCTCGCCCTGGTCACGTTTCTCGTGCTCCCGCCCGTCGCCGCCGCGGCGGCGGTCTTCTCGCGAAGGACGCGCGAGATCTTCCGCACGCTGCGCATCCAGGCCGCCGAGATCAACACCCGCTTCGCCGAGACGATCGGCGGCCTGCGCCTGATCCAGATCCACCGCGCCGAGACCCGCAATTTCGAGCGCTTCGCGCGCCTCAACCTCGAGAATTACCGTACCGGCATGGACCAGATCCGCGTGCTCGCGGTCTTTCTGCCGCTGATCGAAGTGCTCTCCTTGGCCGCCGTCGCCCTGGTGATCGGCTACGGCGGAAGCCGTATCCCCAACGGGGCGGTCAGCCTCGGGGCGCTCGTCGCCTTCCTCACCTACATCCGCATGTTCTTCCGGCCGCTGCGCGATCTGGCGGAAAAATACAACGTGCTGCAAAACGCGCTGGCCTCGGTCGAGCGCATCTTTCTCATTTTCGACACGCCCAACCCTCTGCGCGAGCCCCCCGCGGGAGGTGCACCCCGCCTTGTGCGGATCGAGGAGGTGCGCTTCGAAAACGTCGATTTCGCCTATGCGCCCGGGGAACCCGTCCTGAGAGGGATCTCGTTTGTCCTGCGGCGCGGCGCCACCACCGCCGTCGTCGGGCCGACCGGGGCCGGGAAAAGCACGCTCTTGCAGCTCATTCCGCGCCTCCACGACCCCACAGCGGGGCGCATCTTGCTGAACGGGATCGATCTGCGCTCCTGGCCCAAAGCGGCGATCCGCAACCGGCTCGCGCTTGTCCTCCAGGATCCCACGATCTTCTCGGGCACCCTCCGGGAGAACATCTTCCAGGGTCTGCCGCCCCCCTGCCGGGCGGAGGAGGCGCGCATCGTGGAAGCGGCGCGCCTCGAGCGCCTTGTCGAACGCCTGCCCGCGGGACTCGACTCCCGCTTGGGAGAGGGCGGAAGCACGATCTCGACCGGCGAGCGGCAGCTCGTCGCCATCGCCCGCGCCTTCGCCCGCAACCCGGAAATCATCCTCTTCGACGAGGCGACCTCGGCCGTCGATTCCGAAACCGAGCAGGCGATCCAGGAAGCCCTCCTGCGCCTGCTCGCCGAGCGCACCGCCCTGCTCGTCGCCCATCGCCTCTCCACCGTTCGGGCGGCCGACGAGATCCTCGTCCTCCTCGGGGGCCGCATCCTCGAATCCGGGACGCACGCCGCGTTGATGGGACGGCGCGGTTTCTATTTCCGCCTCCAGCAGGCCCAGGCGGAAGACGGGAGCCCCCCCCCTTGCGGGATAGCCCTTGCGCCGGACGGCCGCCGGTGCTATAGCCCCATGGCCGAAGCCGCCTCCCGTCCCACCCGGCGGCAGGGGCCACAAGGACCCCGTACCCCCCCGGGCGTCCCCTGGCCCGGAGAACTCCCGAACGAGCCCACAACACCCACTGCAAAGGAGGAAGGACCTGATGCCCTACGATGCGACCAAGATGGCCGACTGGCAGATTTCCGAGGCCGCCGAGAAGAACATGCCCACCCCGGAGGAGTGGCGCGAAAAACTGGGGCTGGAAAAGGAC